>CALKHV010000058.1 GCA_937988865.1 uncultured Propionibacteriaceae bacterium
TCCCGAACCTGGGGGGGTTCGGGACCGCTTCTCCATGTCCGGGTGTTTGCGGACGCTCGAACAGTGAGGTCAGACCAGGCTGCGATTGACCTTGCCCGCCACCTCGACGCCGGAGCGCACGGCGCCCTCCATGTAACCGTTGAATCTGGACGCGTACTCAGCCCCGGCGAAATGCACGAGACCGGCGTGTTCGGCGAGGGCCGGTCCGGACGCCGTCCACACACCGGGCGCGAAGTGGGCACCGTGGCATCCACCCGTGAACTCCTCGGCGAGCCAGTCGCGATCGAGGTATTCGATGGGCTTGCGTCCCGCCTCACCGAACACCTTGACCACCGCCTCCACGAACGCCCGCTCGCGCAGCGAGGTCGAGCGATGTGACATGCCTGACGCCTCGGCGCCTTCGAAGAAGCCCATCAGGATGCCGCGTGGGTAGCCGCGCACCGAGTTGTCGAAGATGACCCGGATGGACCCTTCGTCCGAACCCATCTGGCCCGAGAAACCGGACGACTTCCACCACGGCGTGGGGTAGACGAGGGCGGCCTTGATGACGTTCCCCGTGGGCACCCTCGAGGCCACCTCCTGGCGCCACTCGGGCAACGGCGGGTCGAATTCCAGCGCAGCCGCGAGCCGTGGAGGAAGAGTGACGATCGCCGAGCGGGCCGTGAACTCCTCGCCCTCGCGCGTCGTGACCACCACGTGGTCAGCGTGCTGACGGATGGACGCGACAGGCGTCCCGAGGTGCACCCGGTCGCCCAGCTCGGCGGCCATGCGGTCGGCGACCTGAGCCACGCCCCCGGCGACCCGCTGCTGCTTGAGGCCGCCGTTGATCGCAACCAATGACTCGAGGTCGACGCCGTCGTTGACGCGACGCAGGGCTTCTGCCAGCGTCAGGTCACCGATGGACACGCGCATGCCGCCCTCGAAGATCCTCGCGAAGTACTCCTGGCCACCGGGCGTCCGGACGTTCGTGGCGACCCACCGCAACAGGCCCTGGTCGAGCCAGGCGGCGTTCGCGGCGGCCCACGCGTGATCAGCGCTGACGCGTTGGGCGAGCCGACGCAATCGCAGCAGTCCCTGGCCAAGGTCCGAGACCTCGAACGGGGTCAGCGAGTGCTCGACCTCATCCTTGGTGGGCACGTGCCTCACCTGGCCGTCGATCCGCATCGCGAGGTCACCCTCGGAGGGTTCGAGAAGTTCCAGGCCATGACGCCGTACGAGTTCGTACATCGAATCATGGCCAGGGCCGAGCCACTGCCCGCCCATCTCGATGACCTGTCCATCGGAGAGATGGGCGTTCTCGATCCGCCCGCCGACGCGGTCCCGCGCCTCGAGCACGACGACGTCCCGTCCCTTGCGGACGAGCTCCTGCGCCGCGGCGAGCCCGGCCAGACCAGCACCGACGACCACGCAGTCGACCATGGCGTTCTCCCCTTGTTGACAACGTGAGCGACTCTACTCAAACCCACTTCCCGGCCGAATGGCGCCCCCACCCACGCGTCGCCATCGGTTCACAGCCGTCTCGCCCAGCGCGGCTGCGCACCTTCGTCGGGTTTCCCGCTCGACCCCGACGCGTGGCCTAGCGTCGGGTCCATGATCGAGTTCGGGACGGGCGGTTGGCGCGCGGTGATCGCCGACGGGTTCACGAGGGCCAACCTGCGCCGCGTGGCCCAGGGGCTGGCGGACCGGATGGCGGCCGAGGGCGTGGCCGACCGGGGCACGGTCATCGGCTTCGACCGGCGCTTCCTCTCACGGGAGGCGGCCTGGTGGGCTGCGGAGGTGTTCGTGGGCAACGGCGTCCCGGTCACGTTGATCGACCGTCCGGCCCCCACTCCGATGGTCATGTTCACCGTCCGCGACAAGGACTGCGCCTACGGGATGGCCATCACCGCGAGCCACAACCCCGCCGTCTACAACGGCGTCAAGGTCTTCACGGCAGGTGGACGCGACGCCGACGCCGAGGTGACCGCCGCGCTGCAGGCGTCCATCAATGCCCTCGTCGACGCGGACGTCGTGGCCACCTCACCCGAAACGGTGCGACAGTCGCCCCTCATCACCGTGCAGACGTCGTTCAACTGGTACATCGACGCCATCATCGCCCACCTCGACATGGAGGCCATCCGGCATCGCCATCTGCACATCGTGCTCGATCCGATGTTCGGGGTGTCGCAGACGTGCCTGCAGACGATCCTCATGACCGCCCGCTGTCAGGTGGACGTGATCAACGAGCGTCACGACACCCTCTTCGGCGGACGCCTGCCGTCCCCCAGCGTCGAGACGCTGAAGGGGCTGCGTGACCACGTGATCGAGCAGCGGGCCGATCTGGGCATCGGCACCGACGGGGACGCCGACCGCCTGGGCATCATCGACGACCGGGGGAACTTCCTGCATCCGAACCAGATCCTGGTCGCCCTCTACCACTACCTGCTGACGGCGAAGGGATGGAGCGGTCCGTGCGTCCGCAACGTGTCGACGACGCACCTGCTCGACCGGGTGGCCGAGCGGCACGGGCAGGTGTGCCACGAGGTGCCGGTCGGTTTCAAGCACATCTCGGCGAAGATGGCCGAGACAGGGGCCATCATCGGCGGCGAGTCGTCCGGTGGGTTGACGGTCCGTGGGCACATCGCGGGGAAGGACGGCATCTACGCAGCGTCCCTGCTGGTCGAGATGATCGCCGTGCTCGGCAAGCCGCTGAGCCGGCTCTGGGCCGAGATCGAGGCGACCTACGGGTCGCTCGAGATGGTTGAGCACGCGTTCACGTTCACCGAGGCCCGGAAGGCCGAGTTGGTCCGGCGGCTGTTCACCGACCACGAGGTCCCCAACTTCGACGAACACGTCGACAAGGTGAGCTATCTGGACGGGCTCAAGGTGTACTTCGCGCCGGACGGCTGGCTCAGCGTCCGGTTCTCAGGCACCGAACCCCTGCTCAGGGTGTTCTGCGAGATGCCCACCACGGCTGAGGCCGAGGCCGTCGTCGCCGAGGTGGCGGCGCACTTCGAGCTCAGTTGACCAGCACACTCTCGCCGGCGAGCACCTCGGCGTCCGGGACGACGGCGAGCTGACGGCGTCCGAAGGTCGGCTTGGCCTCGACGCGACCGGAGTGACGCATCCAGTACCAGAAGAGGCTGGCCGCGACGCCGACGGCGAATACTCCGGACGCGATCGTCGCGCCCGGGTCGTTGACGAAGAGCGACCAGGTCACCCACAGCAACTGCGTGATGCCGTTGAGGACCAGCGACTGCCAGGAGACGCCGCGGATGCTGGGGGCGCGGACCAACTCGAGCAGCCCCAGGCCGTTGACGACGACGTTCGGGATCACGACGAACATCCCGAAGGCTGCCGAGCCGAGCAGGAGGTCGACGCTCACGAGAACGGGGAATGTCACGACGGCCAGCCACCAGGACTCCACGAGACCTCGGTGGTGCTCGCGCTGCATGAGGGCGAGGATCAGGATGAGTCCGGCGAGGATCAGGACGTTGACGACCACCTGTTCCATGTGGCCGTGGAGGAAGCCGTGGGCGATCCAGGCGCCCGTCGCACCGGCGGCCATCTGGAGACCGGTCAGCGACAGCCCCGCTGTCGTCTTGCGTCGGAGTACCGCCACCACCTGCGGAACGAAGGCCCCGAAGCCCACGACGACGCAGATCCAACCCAGAACCTCGACGAACATTCCCCACTCAATCCCGGCACAACGACCGAATAGCACTTACTTACCATTCTGTCAGACGTGTCAAGTTCGGACGCCGATGCCATCACTTCCAGGAGCGCTCGGCGTACACCTCCGCGGCCGTCAGGACGGTCGTCACGTAGTCCTCGGAATGGTTGTAGGAGAACACGGCGTTCGTCCACCCGGCCGGGGTCGTGAGGTCACGCCCGTTGACGCACAGGTAGGACGCGGCGGCCAGCGCGGCGTCATCGAGGTTCTGGGGGTCGGCCACCCCGTCGCCGGAGCCGTCGCGACCCCACGCGTCCCAGGTGGTCGGCAGGAATTGCATGGGTCCGACCGCACGATCCCAGACCGTGTCACCGTCGTACTCACCCCGGTCTGTGTCGCGGATCTGGGCGAATCGGACGCCGTCCAGGGCGGGGCCGATGATGGGTGAGTCGAGGGTGCCGTCGGCCTGCACCCAGTGGCCCCCCAGCGTCCCGTTGCGCGATTCCACCCACCCCAGCCCGGCGAGGGTGTTCCAGCTGACGTGGCACCCGGGCTTCTCCACGGTCAACCTCAGCTCCGCAGCCGCGTAAGCACGCATCGCCTCGCGGGTCAGGCCCGCCTTCGCCGACGTGGTGGCCAGCCAGTCCGCGTCCACGACGACGGGGTTGGCGTTGGCGTGGGTGGGTTGCGCCACGGGCGTCCGGGTGGTGGTCGGGGACGCGGGGACGGCCCCGCCCGAGGGTGAAGCCGCCGTAGTACCCGAGGCCGTGGCGGATGCCCGAGTCGAGGCTGTGGTCGCCGAGCGGGACGCGGAGCCCGGCGCGGGTGTGGGGGTTCCGGGATTCCCGAGCGCTCCGCTGACGGTGGGCGTGGGCAGCGCCGGGGTGAGGACAGGCTCAGGAGCGGTCGGCGTCGCTGCGCTCGGGGTGGGCCCGGGCAGCGCGTTCTGGAGGGGCCTCGGCCAGACCCACCACGTGACAGCGGCGATCACGAGCGCCACGAGGGCGAGCAGCAGCACTGCGACCGGATCAACCCGGCGACGGCGTGCGTCCGCGCCATCCATGCGTCCCCCTCTCGCCATACCCATTGTGCGTCCCGGGACCAGCGTCGGCCAGATACCCGTCGCAGGCCAGATACCCGTGGCAGGCCGGACGCCCGACAGCATGGTTCAGCGCGCGGGCAGGTCCTTGCTCCCGCCCAGCACGAGGGTCACGCGTGCGTCCACGTCGGCGAGTCCCGCCGCGTCGAGCTTTTCCCTGAGCCCGGTCTCGGCAATCGTGGGGGGTGGCCCCAGCGCCACGATCCGGAGGACCCCCTGCCGGAAGGTGAGCTGGCTGACCTGCCAGCCCTGGGCCGCGGCCCAGTCCTCGGCGACCGGAGCCGCCCTCGCCACGACGACCTCCTGCTGGACGACCAGGGCGCTGCCCAGTCCGAGCGGCACGGCCAGGGCCGTGACCGATCCGAGGACGACGACCAGGGTGCCGCTGCGGAGGCGTCCGACGTCGACACCCAGACTCCTCGCCGCTGCCCGGATGCGGTAGCGCAGGAAGACGATGGTCCCGGTGGCGATGATGGCGCCGACGTTGGTGCCGAACAGGAGCAGGGCACCGACGGCTTGGCCCGGGGCACCCGACTCGAGGGTCAGGCCGACGACGCACAGCGGGGGGACGAGGGAGATCGCAATGGCGACGCCGGGCAGCGTGTCCGACACGTCCGACCTGACGAGGGCGAACGCCCCGACCACCCCGGTGGCGAGCGCGGCCACCAGATCAATGAGCCTCGGACTGACCCGGGCTGCGATCTGCGCATTCGTGTCGGCGACCAGGTGGGAATGGGCGGTGAGCCCGAGCAGGAACGCGATGGCCACGACGCACGCCGCGCCGGCGAGCACCATGGCGAAGTTCACCAGGACGAGTCGGCGGCGGGCCAGTACGAGTGAGAGCGCGGTGCCGAGGATCGGGGTCATGAGCGGGGCGACGATCATCGCGCCGATCACGGTCGCGGTCGAATCGGCGATGATTCCCGCGCTGGCGATGATGGTTGCCAACACGATCAGCACCCAGAAGGACGACAGTTTCGCCCGCCTGTCGGACCCCTCGGTCAGGAGCAGCTTGCTCATCAGGCGTTCGACATCGGCGGGCGCCGCGCGCCCCGACATGGTCTCTTCAGGACGCGAATTTTGTCGTGCGGTCTCCACGTGATGTCCTCCCTCTGGAGCGGCCAACCCTCCGGTGTCGCCAAGCAGATCACATCGGACCCCGGAAGTGCCCCGTTCCCCCTTTTCCCGGGGCTGCTCGCTGGTTAGGCTGCAAGTGGGGTTGCCGCCCGGGGGGACGGGAGGCACACAGGACGGAGGCGCCGTGTCCGCACGGACTGCTGCCGCGGCACTGTTGGCGGCGACACTGAGCTTGGGTCTCGGTGTCACGACGGTCCATGCCATGAGCCCCCAGACCTTCTCGATCATCTCGTCCGCGTCGGACGTCGATGTGACGCATGCCATCCCGGCGCTGGGCGAGGTGGCGTTCGACGGCCAGCCGACCGTCACGGACATGTCCCGGCAGGTCGTCCCGGCCATCGTCGACGGCGGGCTTCCCGTGGTCGGGGACGAGTCGGGGACGCCGACCCCCGGCGCGTCCGCACTGCTGGCCCCGGCCACTCCCACACCGACCCCGAGCCCCACGCCCA
>CALKHV010000059.1 GCA_937988865.1 uncultured Propionibacteriaceae bacterium
CCAGTGACCTCTGCCTTATCAGGGCAGCGCTCTAACCGTCTGAGCTATAGGCCCGAGGTGTCACGCGGACCCCGGCGAGAGGGCACCGCGCAACGACTACTGACCCTATCGCACCCGTCGCCCCACCCTCAAATTGCCCTTCACGCAGACGGCCAACGCCACGGACCGCCAGACCTAGCCCTCGATGTCCACGTCGAACCTGGGTGCCGCGGCCTTGATCTTCGCACGGATCCGCTCGGCGTCCGCCTTCGTGTACTTCTCGGCGTTGCCGGCCTTGTTGATGTAGCTCCACGCGGCCCGGACATGCTCCGCCGAGTCGATCGGGTACTTGTGGTTGGTCTCGTCTGCGAACGTGACGTCTCCGTACGTGCGTTCGCCCTCGTCCGGGTTGACGTCCTCGCGCTTCTTCACTCCCGCCATCTCTGCCTCCTCAGGTCACGAGTGGCAGTACCCGACGCACATCCGCTCCAAACACGGGTGTCGCCGCACCCGCCACGGGGTCTACCCTCCTACCCCATGGACGCGCACGAGATCGAGGGCGAACCCACACCCGCCGGCGGCGGCAACCGCCCGCCCTGGAACGCGCTCCCACAAGACCTCCGCCACCAGATCGAGACCCTCCTCGGCTCCCCCGTCGCCGAAGCCACCTCCCAACCCGGCGGCTTCTCCCCCGGCAGCGCCGACCGAGTCGTCACCACCACCGGCCAGAGATACTTCGTGAAAGCCACCTCGAGCCACCTGAACGAAGACTCCGCCGCCATCCACCGCGCCGAGGCACGCGCACTGGGCGTCCTGCCAACCAACCTTCCGATAGCCCGACTCCTTGGCGCGGTCGAATCAGGCACCTGGATCGCCCTCGTCCTTTCGGACGTCGAAGGCCGGCACCCAACCATCCCCTGGCTCCGGGAAGAACTCACCACCACACTCGACACGCTCCACAGCCTCGCGTCCACACCACTCCCCGCCGACGCGGCCGACCATCTTCCACAGCTCCCGGACGCCGTCCACCATCTCTTCCAGGGCTGGCACCGCCTCACCCCGGACGCCGACCTCCCCCTCCCGCCAGATCTCGCCGAGTGGTGCCGAGCCAGGCTGCCCGAGCTGCGAGCGCTGGCCGAGGAATCACGACATCTCCTCCAGGGCCACCACCTCGTCCACCAGGACGTCCGCGCCGACAACCTCCTCATCACCGAGGACGGCACCGTCACGATCATCGACTGGCCGTGGGCCGCGGTCGGCGCAGGCTGGTTCGACGCGCTCACACTGCTCATCAACGTTCGCCTCTACGACCCGACCTTCGACGCGGACGCCATCCTCGCCACCCACCCCGTCTTCGCCGGCGTCCCGAACACAGCCATGGACGCCGTCCTCGCCGGAATGGCCGGCTTCTTCGTCGAAGCCGCGACCCAGCCCCCACCACCCGGGCTCCCCACGCTGCGATCGTTCCAGCGCGACCAGGGAGATGTCACTCTGGCCTGGCTCCGGGACCGGCTCGCGACGAACCCGCAGTGAGCGGTCACTCACTCCTGCGAAAGTGCTTGACATCAGACACTCTCGCAGGAGAGAAACCGCAGGAACGACGGAGGATCAGTCCTCCGCCAGCGTCACTTCCAGGCCACCCATCACCGTGGACGCCAGGTTGTAGAGGAACGACGCCAACGTCGCCAGCGCCGTGAAGATCACCACGTCGATCGCCGCCACCACGGCCGAGAACCCGAGCACCTTGTGGGTGTTGATGTAGTCCTCAAGGCGGAACTCCTTGGGCGAGCTCGGCGAGCTGACCAGGTCGGTCACGGCCTTGTTCACGGACGCGAACACCCCGGACGCACCGATCACACCCCAGATCACCCACACGGCGACGAAGAAGACGATCCCGCCCGCGATCGCGAACAGGAAGGCAGTCTTCATCACCGACCACGGGTCGATCCGCGACAACCGCAGGCGGGCCCGGCGCGTCCGACGACTCACCTGCGTGACCGGCGCGACAGGCACGGCGTCGGCAGCCCGCGCGGGCCTCGACACCGGGCTCACGGGATGCTGCGGTGAGGTCATCCCCGGAATGGGGCCCGTGGCCGTCTGATCACTCACACCGGGGCTCGTCACCGTGGACGCCGTCGCCGGCGCGCTGAAACTCGGCGTCCCGGCGTCCTGGCGCACGAAACTGTCGTACTCAGGGGACAGGCCGCTGGGCGACGGGCGCCACGTCTGGGTGTCGCCCTGCGTCCCCGACGCCGGAACGGTGGGGTTGGTGTCACTCACCGTCGTCCTCCTGGTTGTCCTGGGTCTCGTCTTCGGTTCCCACCACGGTACCCTCCGCAGCGATGGAGTCCGACTCCACGGCACCGACGACGTCCTCGTTCGATTCCGGGTTGAGCGCGATCGCGATCACCGAGTCCTCACCCCGGACCCCGACGAACTTCACGCCCATCGTGTCGCGTCCCTTCACGGCCACCTCGGCGACCGCCGATCGGGTGATCTGGCCGGACGCCTTCATCGCGATGACCTCGTCGGTCTCGGTGACCACGAGGCCACCCACGAGCGATCCGCGATTGTCCTCGTCGAGCTTCATGGCCTTGATCCCGAGGCCACCACGACCCTGGACGCGGTACTGGCTGACCGGCGTCCGCTTGGCGAATCCACCGTCGGTGACGGTGAAGACGAACCGGTCGTCCTCCTCGGTTCCGGCAGCGATGATCGACAGGCTCAGCAGGGCGTCATCGTCGCGGAAGCGCATGCCCGTCACCCCGGACGTCGCTCGACCCATCGGACGCAGTTGCTCGTCGTTGGCCGGGAACCGGATCGACTGGCCCTTGCGCGAGATCAACAGCACGTCGTCGTCCACCGTGCACAGCTCGGCGCCGATGAGCTCGTCGTCGTCCTCACGGAAGTTCACCGCGATGACCCCGGCCTGACGCGGCGAGTCGTACGCCGTGAGCGCCGTCTTTTTGACCAGCCCCCGACGCGTGGCCAGCAGCAGGTACTCGGCGTCCGCGTAGCCGCGCAGCGTCAGCACCTGCGCGATGCGCTCGTCGGGCAGGAAGCTCAGCAAACCGGCCACGTGACCGCCCTTCGCGTCCCGGCCGGCCTCGGGCAACTGCCACACCTTGGCGCGGTAGACGCGTCCCATGTTGGTGAAGAACAGGATCCAGTGGTGGTTGGTCGTCGCGAAGAGGTGCTGCACCTCGTCGTCGGCCCTCAACTGGGCACCCTTGACGCCGCGTCCACCCCGTCGTTGGACGCGGTAGAGGTCGGTCCGGGTGCGTTTGGCGTAGCCACCGTGGGTGATGGTGACGACGACGTCCTCGTCGGGGATGAAGTCTTCGTCCGAGAAGTCGCCGTCGGCGGCAACGATCTGCGTCCGGCGTTCGGTGCCGTACTTGTCGACGATCTCTTGCAGTTCGTCCGCGATGATCGTGCGCTGGCGCGATTCGGACGCCAGGATCTCGCGCAGGTCGGCGATCTTCGCCTCGATGGCAGCGAGCGTGTCCATGATCTTCTGGCGTTCCATCGCCGCGAGGCGACGGAGCTGCAGATCGAGGATCGCGATCGCCTGGTCGTCGTCGATCCCGAGGAGCCCCTTGAGCCCTTCACGGGCCGCATCGGTCGTCCGCGACGCACGGATCAGCGCGATGACCTCATCGAGGTGATCGAGCGCCAGCACGTAGCCGCGGTAGATGTGGGCCTGCTTCTCGGCCTCGGCCAGCTGGTGGGCCGTCCGTCGCTGGATGACCTCGATCTGGTGGTTGATCCAGTGGCTGATGAACTGGTCGAGGCGCAACGTCCGGGGGACGTCGTCGACGAGCGCCAGCATGTTGCAGCCGAACGTGTCCTGAAGCTGGGTGTGTTTGTAGAGGTTGTTCATCACGACGCGCGGCTGGGCGTCCCGCTTGAGGATGATGACCAGTCGCTGACCCGTGCGGGCGGACGTGTCGTCCCGCAGGTCGGCGATCCCGGTCAGGCGTCCGGAGTTCACCAACTCGGCGATCTTCGCGGCGAGCGAGTCGGGATTGCACATGTACGGCAGCTGGCTGACGACCAGGAGTGTGC
This sequence comes from uncultured Propionibacteriaceae bacterium, assembly GCA_937988865.1. Classification (GTDB taxonomy): domain Bacteria; phylum Actinomycetota; class Actinomycetes; order Propionibacteriales; family Propionibacteriaceae; genus CALKHV01. The sequence continues at coordinate 4,048 of CALKHV010000059.1, forward strand.
GTCCCTTCGCGTCCTCCTCGATGTCGATGACGGCGCGCATGATGACCGACCCGCGGCCGGTGCGGTAGGCGTCCTCGATGCCCTTGCGTCCGACGATCAGGGCGCCACGGGGGAAGTCCGGGCCCTTGATGCGTTCCATGGACGCCTCGAGCAGCTCCTCGCGCGTCGCCTCGGGGTGGGCGAGGGCCCACTGCACTGCGTCGTTCACCTCGCGCAGGTTGTGCGTGGGGATGTTCGTCGCCATGCCGACGGCGATGCCGGTCGACCCGTTGACCAGCAGGTTCGGGAAGCGGGCCGGCAGCACGACCGGCTCATGCTCGCGGTTGTCGTAGTTGGGCTTGAAGTCGACCGTGTTCTGGTCGATCTCGCGGACCATCTCCATCGCCAGCGGCGCCATCTTGCACTCGGTGTACCGCATGGCCGCCGCCGAGTCGTCGCCCGGCGATCCGAAGTTGCCCTGGCCGTTGACCAGGGGGGCCCGCATGACCCAGTCCTGCGTCAGACGGACGAGGGTGTCGTAGATCGCGGAGTCACCGTGGGGGTGGTACTTGCCCATGACCTCGCCGACGATGCGGGAGCACTTGTTCCACCCGCGGTCGGGCCGGAAGCCCCCGTCGTACATCCCGTACAGGACGCGACGGTGCACCGGCTTCAGACCGTCCCGGACGTCCGGGAGCGCGCGTCCGACGATCACGCTCATGGCGTAGTCGAGGTAGCTGCGCTGGATCTCGTCGTTCAGCTCGATGGGCTCGACGCGTCCACCCGTGGGGGCGTCGATCTCGTCGACCGTCGAGATCGTCTCGGTGGACGCCGAGTCGTCGTCGGCGCCGGGATCGTTCGCGGCGACGATGTCGTCGACCGACTCCGTCGGCTGGATCGCGTCGTCATCGGTGTGCTCGAGGCCGTCGTTGCCCGGGGGTTGGGGTGTGTCAGTCATGGTGGTCCTTCAGCGGGGTCGGGGCTCAGATGTCGAGGAAGCGAACGTCTTTCGCGTTCTTCTGGATGAAGTGGCGACGCTGCTCGACGTCCTCACCCATGAGGACGGTGAACATCTGGTCGGCCCTGGCGGCGTCCTCGAGGGTGACCTGCAGCAGGATGCGTCCGGCCGGGTCCATGGTGGTCGTCCACAGGTCTTCGGCGTTCATCTCACCGAGACCCTTGTACCGCTGGATGGGGTTGACCGTGGGCAACTTCTTGCCCGAGGCGATGCCGTTGTTGCGCAGCGCGTCACGCTCGGCGTCGTTGTAGGCCAACTCGTGGGGGGCGTTCGTCCAGCGGAGCCGGAAGAGCGGCGGCTGCGCGAGGTAGATCTTCCCCTGCTCGATCAGTTTCGGCATGAAACGGAACAGCAGAGTGAGCAGCAGCGTCCGGATGTGGGCGCCGTCGACGTCGGCGTCGGCCATCAGGACGATCTTGTGATAGCGCAGCCGGTCCATGTCGAAGTCCTCGTGGACGCCCGTGCCGACCGCGTTGATGATCGCCTCGACCTCCTTGTTCTGGAGGATCTTGTCGAGGCGGGCCTTTTCGACGTTCAGGATCTTGCCGCGGATGGGCAGGATCGCCTGCGTCCGGGGATCGCGTCCACCGACGGCGGAACCGCCGGCGGAGTCGCCCTCGACGATGAAGACCTCGCACTCCTCGGGGTTGGGTGAGGAGCAGTCGCGCAGCTTGCCGGGCAGGCTTCCCTGACCCAGGAGGCCCTTGCGGCTGCGGGCCATGTCGCGGGCCTTGCGGGCGGCGATGCGGGCCATCGCGGCGGCCTGCGACTTGCGGACGATGTCCTTGCCCTCGGCAGGATTGCGCTCGAACCAGTCGCCGAGCCGGTCGTTGACCACGCGCTGGACGAACGAGCGCGCGTCGGTGTTGCCCAGCTTGGTCTTGGTCTGCCCCTCGAACTGCGGTTCGGCGAGCTTGATCGACACGATCGCGGTGAGGCCCTCGCGGATGTCGTCACCCGACACCCGGTCCTCGCGTTTCTTGATCATGCCCCAGGCCTCGCCCCACTTGTTGACCGTGTTGGTCAACGCAGCCCGGAAGCCCTCCTCGTGCGTCCCGCCCTCGATCGTGTTGATCGTGTTGGCGAAGGTGTGCACCGACACGGTGAACGACGAGTTCCACTGCAGCGCGATCTCGACACCCATGCCCTTCTCGGGCAGGTGGGCCTCGACGTCGATCACCGTCGGGTGGATCGGCTCACGGCTGCCGTTGAGGTACTTGACGTAGTCGATGAGCCCTGCGTCGTACTTGAACGCGTCCCGGTTGGGTTCGCCCTCGTCGTCGACGTGGCCGGTGCGACGGTCGATGAGCTCGAGCGACAGGCCCTTGTTGAGGAAGGCGTACTCGCGGAAACGCGTGGCGAGCGTCTCGTAGGAGTAGACGTTCGTCTCGAAGATGTCCATGCTCGGGAAGAAGGTGATGGTCGTCCCGGTGTCGTCGGTGGCCTCGTGCTGGGCCAGCGGTGCGTCCGGGACGCCGAGGGTGAACGACTGCTCCCAGCGGTAGCCGTCGCGCCTGACCTCGACCGTGAAGTGCGCCGACAGCGCGTTGACGACGGACGATCCGACACCGTGCAGGCCGCCGGACACCTTGTAGCCACCGTTGCCGAACTTGCCGCCCGCGTGCAGGACGGTCAGCACCAGCGTCACGGCGGGAATCTTCTCGATGGGGTGTTCCTCGACAGGAATCCCGCGCCCGTTGTCGACGACGCGGCAGCCGCCGTTGTCGAGGAGTTCGATGGTGATGTGGTCGCAGTAGCCGGCGAGGGCTTCATCGACGGCGTTGTCGACGATTTCGTAGACCAGGTGGTGCAGGCCGCGTTCGCCCGTGGATCCGATGTACATGCCGGGACGCTTGCGCACCGCCTCGAGGCCTTCGAGCACCTGGATCTGGTCGGCACCGTAGTTGCCGGCCGCGACGGAGTGATCACTTGATTCGGTCAGGCCCTCCAGACGTCCGACGTTGTCGTCATCGATCATCTCGTCGGACGCGGGGGTGGTTGGTTCAGTCACCGAACAAGGCTCCTTCTCGCACGCGAACCGCCGGACGCCCAAGGAGTTCTCACGTGGCGTACCGGCGGCAGCTCGTCAACTCCCCAAGTCTACCAACAATGGGGCGAAATCCACATTTCCCGGGGGGGTGGCGCGGGCCCGAATGGCCGTGGCGGGCCGCTGAGGCGGTTTTCGCCGCCCCACAGGCCGCCGACCTACCCCCACTCACACCCAGGGGGCCGTCAGCGGCCCTGTGGCGCGAGGGTTCCTGCAGACGTGGGCCCGGTCATTCGTGCTCAACTCGGTGGGAACTCCTACCCATAGGTGTCGCGCGGGCCCCGACCGTCGCGCACCGACCTCGGTCCGTGCTTCCAGGACGGCGCGGTCGGACCGTTGACCACCACGCGGACGACCGTGCCGTCACCGAGGTTCTCGTTCAGCTGCGCCACCAGCCGGGGCGCGAGCTGGCGGAGCGCGGACGCCCACGTCGTCGACTCGGCGCCGATCGTCAGGACGCCGTCGGCGTAGGCCGTGGGTTGCGAGTGTGCCGCCACATCAGCACCCACGACGGACGCCCACTTCGCCAGCACCGTGCGCAGGTTGACCTCGCGCGTCCACCCACGTTCGTCCATCACGCGTCCCAGGGCGGCCCCCAGCAGTTGGGGATCACGCGGATCGGGACGCGCGCCCGACCGCGTGTTGGGGTCGACGGGGCGACGCTTCGGGGCCTTGGCAGGAGTGTTCTTGCGTGGCGGTGGCAGCACCGACCGGGCGCGGTGGGCGACCTGGCTGGCGAGGTCGAGACCCAGGGGGTCGTGTTCGGGCGGCGGGGGATCGCCGCGGTCGTGGTCGATCCCGTCAGGGTCGACCCAGTCGGGCTCGGGGGCATCAGGGCCGCTCATGGGCACCCTGCTCCACCTGGATCCCCACCTGGATCCCCACCTCGAGCGCGTCATCCACAGGGGTCTCCCGCGTGTCGCGGGCCTCATCCACATCGTTGTCCACAGGTGGAAAGGTCGAGGATCCCCCCGCTCGGGTGGTGAGGTCCAGCCCGTCTGTCAAGGTCACAGCAGGGGGGATCTCGATCTCATCCCCTGGTTCATCGTCCCCTTCCGCCAGCACCGTGCCGTCCGCCACCCGATAGCGGCGTCCGACGAGCACCTCGGGCACGTCACCCGCCACAGCGGCCGTCACCAGCACCTGCTCCGCGTCCACCACCCCGGCCGCCAGTCGCGCCCGCCGGTCGGTGTCGAGTTCGGCGAACACGTCGTCGAGCACGAGCACGGCCTCGATGCCGTCAGCCCTGAGCAGGGCGAATCCCCCCAACTTCAGCGACAGGGCGAGGCTCCAGGACTCACCGTGGCTGGCGTACCCCTTGGCCGGCATCGGCCCGATCGACAACCGGATGTCGTCGCGGTGCGGCCCCACGAGGCTCACACCGCGGACGATCTCATCGGCCCGCCGGTCCAGCATCAGCGCCAGCATCCGCTCCGCGAGGGTTTCGCGATCGGCGTCCGTGACGTCGGTGGCGCTCACGTACTCAGCGGTTGCGGTGTTGTTCACCGGCGCGATGGACGCATACGCCTCCCCGACGCGCGGCATCACCTCGGCCAGTGTGTCGAGACGTGCAGCCAGCAGTTCGGCGCCGACCGTGGCGAGGTGGGTGTCCCACACATCGAGGGTGGACGCCGATTCCGGCGACGCCACGCGACCTGCGCGTCCCGACAGGCTCTTGAGGAGTGTGTTGCGCTGCCTGAGCACCCGGTCGTAGTCGGCCCGGACGCCAGCCATCCGCGGCCAGCGGGTCACGACCAGCGAGTCGATCCACGCCCGCCGGTCAGAGGGGTCACCCTTCACGATGGCCAGGTCGTCAGGGGAGAAGACCACGGTGCGCAGCGCACCGACGATCTCGCGCGTCCGTGGCAAGGGGGAACGGTTGATCCGGGCGCGGTTCGCGCGTCCGGGATTGATCTCGACCTCCAGCAGGAGGGCCCGGTTGTCCCCTCCGCCGGCCCGCACGCGCCCCCGGACGATCGCCTGTTCGGCTCCCATCCTCACCAGCGGCCCGTCAGCGGACACGCGGTGGCTCGACAGGCTCGACAGGTACTCGACCGCCTCGACCAGGTTGGTCTTGCCCTGCCCGTTCGACCCGACGAACACGCTCACACCCGGCGACAGGTCGACCTCGACACTGCCGTAGCAGCGGAAGTCGGTGAGGCTCAGGTGGTCGACGAACACCCCCCGATCGTAGGGCAGGCGCGACGACGGCCTGTGCCGGCCGGATGTGTGTGTCCACGGGCCTCCGAGCCCGCTGAAACGTTCCATCGGCCCAAATTCCCCACATCTGACCAGATTTCTACTCCACCCGGCCCCGAGCAGTCAGTGCCCGGCCGGATTCCCACCCTCGCCGGGCTTCATCACGGCGTCCGGCTGGGCGACGACCACGGCGTGACCACCGAACTGGTTGCGCATGGCCGCGATCATCTTCATCGCCGGCTTGTCTTCCTGCTGGCTCACGAACCGCGCGAACAGGGACGCCGCAATGGTCGGCACGGGCACGCCGAGGTCGACCGCGGCGTTGACTGTCCAGCGTCCTTCGCCGGAATCCTCCGCGATGTCGTCGATGCGCTCGAGGTGCGGGTCGGCGTCCAGTGCCTGCACCATCAGGTCGAGCAGCCACGACCGGATGACCGTTCCCTCACGCCAGGACGTGAAGATCGCCGGCACGTCGGTGACCTCCCCGGCCGATTCCAGGAGTTCCCACCCCTCGGCGTAGGCCTGCATCATGGCGTACTCGATGCCGTTGTGGACCATCTTCGCGAAGTGACCGGCGCCGTGCTTCCCGGCGTGGACGAACCCGAACTCCCCGGCCGGCTTGAGGGCGTCGAAGATCGGTTGCGCCACCGCCACATCGGACGCCTCGCCCCCCACCATCAGCGCGTAGCCGTTGTCGAGGCCCCACACGCCACCGGAGACGCCGCAGTCGAGGAACCCGATCCCCGACGTCGCCAACTCGGACGCATGCCTTGCGTCGTTGGTCCACTTCGAGTTGCCGCCGTCGATGATGATGTCTCCCGGGCTCAGCAGCCCCGCCAGCTCAGCCACCGTCGCGTCCACCACCTGCACCGGCAGCATCACCCACACGACACGCGGCGTCTGGTCGAGCTGGGACACCATGTCGGCCAGGTCGCTGGCGTCCGAGATGTCGGGGTTGCGGTCATATCCGACGACGAGGTGTCCTGCGCGGCGGATGCGCTCGCGCATGTTGCCGCCCATCTTGCCGAGTCCCACGAGTCCGATCTGCATGGCACTCACCCTAGCCGCGAGTCCGCGTCCCGTCAGGGGTCGCGCGGCGCCGGGAACCTCAGACGGGCAGGCGCATCAGCATGATGACGTGGCGGTAGTCGCCGAGGGGCTCGCCGTCCATGGACGCCAACCCGGTCACGAGGCAGGGCTTCCCCGCCGCCGTGAACGCGAAGTGGACGTACGGGGCATCCAGCGCCGACAGCGCGTCCAGCAGGTAGTGGGGGTTGAAGCCCGCCGCCGTGATGGCGAGGTCGCCGCCCGCGTGGTTCTCGACCACGGCCTCGACCGCCTCGGACGCCTGGGCCTGGTCACCCGTCGCAGCCTCGAGCGCGACCTGGTCGTCGCCGATGATCATGCGGAGAGGAGTGTTGCGCTCGGCCACCAGGGCCACGCGACGCACCGAGGCGATGATGTCGCTCGTGTTGCACCGGACGCTGACCGACGCGTTCACGGTCATCAGGTGCCGAACCTTGGGGAATTCCCCGTCGAGCAGGCGCGTCGTGATCTGCCGCGTGCCACCCGAACCGTCACCCTCGAAACCGATGAGTCCGTCACCGGACGCGGCGTTCGACAGGCTGACCGTCACGACCTCACCCGAGACCATCGACTTCGCCGTCTCCGACAGCACCTTCGCCGGCACCAGGGCAGCCCCGGACGCCTGCGGCGCGGCCGGACGCCAGGACAGTTCCTTCAGCGCCATGCGGTAACGATCGGTGGCCAGCAGGCTGAGGGTCTCACCCTCGATCTCGACCCGGACGCCGGTGAACACGGGCAGGAGCTCGTCGCGTCCCGCAGCCACGACCACCTGCGCGACGGCGCGCGCGAAGTCGTCGCTGACGACGGTTCCCGTCGCGGCCGGCATGGTCGGCAGCGCGGGGTAGTCGGCGACGGGCAGGGTCTGCAGGGTGAAGCGGGCCGACCCGCAGACGAGTTCGACACGGCTCGAATCGGACGTCAGGTCGACCGGCTTGTTCGGCAACGCGCGCGCGATGTCGGCGAGCAGGCGTCCGGAGACGAGGGCCTCGCCCTCCTCGGTCACCTCGGCCTTGACCGTGATCTGCGCCGATGTCTCGTAGTCGAAGCTCGACATCGTCACGCCGTCGAAGGTCGCCTTGATGAGCAGGCCGGCAAGAATCGGGACGCTCGGTCGGGTCGGCAGGCTGCGTGCCGCCCAGGCGACCGCCTCGGCCATGACATCGCGTTCCAGACGGATCTTCACGGGGGTTCCTCGCTCACGGCGTTGATGGGTGCACCTCTGGGGTCGACGACGACGCCGCGAGGTGCGGTCTTGGGCATCATACCCACGCAGGGGGTCCCGACGCAGGACGCCGGGGTGCTCGTCGGGCGTCGTTGTCGGCGGCCGCGAAGTGGCGACGACCGGGTGTCGATCACGACGCCTGCATTGTTGGATGTGTGCGTCCACACCTGGGCACAACGGTGAATGTGAAGAGCATCCATGTATGTAGAGATCAGTCATGGTCATCACTGCTGTGGATCTGGGGACAACCCACCATCGCTGCTTGCCAACCGTCGATTGCCCTGCGGGTGACGATGTGGACGCCGATGTGGTCCGGGCGGTCGCCCTGTGGAGGGGAGGAGCGCGCCGGGGTCACGACCAGCGCCATCCCCACCCTGCCCCCAGCGCTGTCCCCAATGGGGGTGAGTTGTCCACAGGGAAATCAGGGGTCGGGATGGTAGTTTCGGCAGCGTCGTCCCGACGCGGGAGGCCCGACCCAGGAGGCCCGAATGGGCACGCACGACACGCATGAACTCAGCGCCAAGGGCGAGCGTCGACGTAACCAGATCCTCGATGCGGCTCTCGGCCTCTTCGGTGACGTCGGTTACGGGGGCACGTCGCTGCGTGATGTGGCGACCAGAGCCGGCATCACCCATCCCGGCCTGCTGTACCACTTCCGGAGCAAGGAGCACCTGCTGCAGGAGGTCCTGGAGCGGCGCGAGGCGCGCGAGATCGACCGGGTCGGCGTGGGTGACGGGACGGACGCGGTGGTGCGACTCCAGTCGCTCATGGAACTCGTCGAGTTCAACCAGACGACCCGCGTCGAGGTCCAGCTCTTCGCCACCCTGTCGAGCGAGGCGACCGACGCGTCCCATCCCGCCCACGCTTTCTTCCTTGACCGCTACCAGCGTGCCGTGGCCGGCCACAGGGCGATGTTCGCGAACCTGCGTGAGCGCGGACTGTTGCGTCCCGGTGTCGAGCCTGACGACGCGGCGCGACTGCTCGTCGCCCTCATGGACGGACTCCAGGTGCAGTGGCTCTACGACCCGACCGTGCCCATGGCACGGCTCGTCCGAGAAGTGACGGACGCGTGGTGCGTGCGTCCGATCGCCGACCTGGTCTGACCGGACGCACGACTCAGCCCCCGGTCGCGGCCTTCTGGCGGATCCGGTTGGTCAGTTCGGTGACCTGGTTGTAGACGCTGCGGCGTTCGGGCAGCATTCCCCGGATCTTCTTGTCGGCGTGCATGACGGTGGTGTGGTCCTTGCCGCCGAACTGCTGGCCGATCTTGGGCAGGCTCAGGTCGGTCAGTTCGCGGCACAGATACATGGCGATCTGGCGTGCCGTGACGAGCAAGTGCGTCCGGGACTGGCCGGTCAACTCGTCCATCGAAATGCCGAAGTAGGCGGCGGTCTCGGTCATGATGAGCCCGGGCGTGACCGGAGCGTCCGAACCGTCGGGAATCAGGTCCTTGAGGACGACCTCGGTGAGGGCCAGGTCGACGTCCTGCCGATTGAGGGACGCGAACGCGGTCACCCGGATCAGTGCACCCTCCAGCTCGCGGATGTTCGTCTGGATCCGTGACGCGATGAACTCCAGGACGTCCGCGGGAACGGTGAGGCGCTCGGCGGTGGCCTTGTTGAGCAGGATCGCGATGCGGGTCTCGAGGTCGGGCGGCTGGACGTCGGTGAGCAGACCCCATTCGAACCGGCTGCGCAAGCGGGGTTCCAGTGCCTCCAGCAGCTTCGGCGGCCGGTCCGACGTCATGACGATCTGCTTCTGCGCGTTGTGCAGGGTGTTGAACGTGTGGAAGAACTCCTCCTGCGTCTGGATCTTCGACTCCAGGAACTGGATGTCGTCGATCAGCAGCACGTCCACGTCGCGGTAGGTCCGGCGGAACTGGGCCGTGCGGTTCTCGGAGATCGCGTTGATGAAGTCGTTGGTGAGTTCTTCGGTCGACACGTACCGGACGCGGGCCCGCTCGTAGTAGTTGCGGACATAGTGGCCGATGGCATGCAGCAGGTGCGTCTTCCCCAGACCGGAGTCGCCGTAGATGACGAGGGGGTTGTAGCTCTTGCCGGGTTGTTCGGCGACCGCGGCTGCTGCCGCGTGGGCGAACCGGTTCGAGTCGCCGATGACGAAGGTCTCGAAGGTGTACTTGGGATTGAGTCGGTCGCCGCCGCGCGAGGCCGTCGCCGCCGACGGCCCACGAGACGGTTCGGGACGCGGCGCGGGCGTCAGGTCGATCTGTTCACCTTCGAGTTCGTCGTCGAGCACGGGGTCAGGCGCACCCAGGTTCAGTTCGAGGTCGGGCTCGATCGTGATGGCGAGGCGCATCGGACGGTGGAAGATGTCGGACAGGCGTTCCTCGAGCTGGACGCGCAGACGCGTCTCGATGCGTTCCCGGGCGAACTCGCTCGACACGGCCACGACGACCGTCGACTCGTGCATGGTCAGCGCTTTGGTGCTCTTCAGCCAGGCCCGGGTGGGGACGTCCACGTCCTTGGTGACGGTCGCCCAGGCGGCTTCGGCGGTGGGAGGACGGTCCTCGGGTCCTGCGGTGTCCACTTCGGCGTCCCTTCCTACCCGACCAACTGAGCACCCGCTGGGTGCTTCCGGCAGGGGTGTGTCCGACGACACGTTGAGGGACGACCAGTCCCCCGGCGAGTCGTGGAGTGCAATGTCCACACGGTTGTCCACAGGTGTGCACCACGGCCCGGGGGCCTCGACGGGACCCCGGTTCGGGTGCAGCGGCCAACCGCCGGCCACACGTCCACGACCGTAACAACGAGCCGGGTCGACCCGCAACCCGTCCGAGAAAATCGTCAGGGTCTGCGGCGTGTCGCGTGGACGCGGGCCTCCGCGTCCTTCTGGGTGCCCACAAGGGCGAGACGTCGGTTTGCCGCCTCTGGTCAGCACCGCGTATCGTTGACCAGTCGCTGACTGTCAGCGGAGCGTTCCGCCGTGCCCCACAGGGCCCGGTTTCCTTCACACTATCGACGAGGTCATCCCCGTGACGAAGCGCACTTTTCAGCCCTCAAACCGCCGTCGTAGCCGTACCCACGGCTTCCGCGCCCGCATGCAGACGCGCGCCGGCCGCTCGATCCTGTCGGCTCGCCGCCGCAAGGGCCGTTCCGAGCTCTCGGCCTGAGTCAGTTCGAGCCACGCCCGTGCTGCCGGCCATCACGCGGATGCGCTCCTCGGAAGACTTCCGCGCCTGCGTGCGCGGAGGCGTCCGGGCGGGTCGCCCGACGGTGGTCGTGCATGCCCGGGCTACCGGGCACGACACGCGGGTGGGCTTCGTCGTGACCAAAGGGGTGGGCAACGCAGTCACGCGGAATCGCGTGAAGCGTCGCCTTCGACACCTCGCGGCGGCCCATCTTCCCGTCACACCCTCGGGCACCCACGTGGTGGTCCGGGCGTTGCCGGCGTCCGCGTCCGAGGTCGGACGCCTGGCCGGCGACCTCGACGCCGCCTGGACGCGCGCCCTGGCCCTGTTGGCCCGATGACGGCCGCGTCCGCACTGCCCCATCTGGTCCCGCTCCCGCACCTGACCCCGATCACCCAGCTGACAAGGGGGGACGCATGAAGTACCTGCTGATCGCGTTCGTGCGTGTCTGGCGTGCGCTGATCTCCCCCCTGTACGGCGACGTCTGCAAGTACCACCCCAGCTGCTCCGCCTACGGGTTGGAGGCGCTGCGGGTGCACGGTGCTGTGAAGGGGAGCTGGCTGATCGTCCGCCGGCTGGTGCGCTGCAATCCCTGGTCCCTGGGTGGCTACGACCCCGTTCCCGGGACGCAGGCCCACCGCGACTGGATCGCCGAGCAGGCGTCCGGGGTCGCTGGACCCCACTCCCACCATGACTCCCCGGCCTTCGCCGGGTCTTCCACCGCAACAACTCGAGGTGACGCCTGATGGCTCTCGTCCCCATGTTCCTGTTCTTCAATGCGTTCAAGGATGTGCTGAGCGCGATCATGCAGCCGCTGTACTGGGCGGTGTCGGGTCTGGTGGTCGGTTTCCACAAGCTCCTGACCCCCCTGCTGGGTGCCGAATCGGGGTGGAACTGGGCCCTGTCGATCATCATGCTGACGATCACGATCCGCATCGCGCTGATCCCGCTGTTCGTCAAGCAGATCAACTCGGCGCGCAACATGCAGTTGCTGCAGCCGAAGGTGAAGGACCTCCAGGACAAGTACGGCGCTGATCGTGAGCGGCTCGGCCAGGAGACGATGAAGCTCTACCGCGAGGAGGGCGTCAACCCCGCTGCGTCGTGCATGCCGGTGTTGCTGCAGATGCCGATCTTCCTCGCGCTCTACCGGGTGCTGGACGGTGCGTCCCGGGGTATCCCGCGTGGCGCGTTCTTCAACAACAATCCCGAGCTGATGACGAGCCTGCAGAACGCCGAGATCTTCGGCGCGCGACTGGCGGGCACGTTCATGCCCATCAACAACGGCTTCGGTGCGACCCAGATCCTGGCCCTCGTGCTGATCATCGTCATGACGGCCGTGCTGTTCATCCAGCAGTTGCAGCTGATGCAGAAGAACATGCCGCCGGAGGCGCTGACGGGTCCGATGGCGCAGCAGCAGAAGATGATGCTGTACATGTTCCCGGCGATCTACGCGATCACCGGCATCGCGATCCCGATCGGCGTGCTGCTGTACTGGGCGGCGTCGAACGTCTGGACCATGGGTCAGCAGTGGCTCCTCATCCACAACAACCCTGCGCCCAACACTCCCGCGTACATCGACTGGGAAGACCGTATGCGCGCCAAGGGCAAGGACCCGCACGCCATCGAGGCGGCCCGGGCGGCCAAGCGTCGCCGAACCGTGGTGACGTCCACCGCCCCCGTCGTCGTGACGGACGCGGACGGTACCGAGCGTCCGACCGTGGCACGTCAGCAGGTGACGCGACAGACGGTCCGCAAGGATGCCGAGGGCAACAAGCAGGTCGTGCAGCGCCAGCAGCCGCAGCGCCAGACGCGGCAGACCCGCAAGAACACCAACCGACCCGACGGCGACGCCTGAGCGTCCCGACGTCGGCGGGGCCACCCCGCCACCCCCACCGGCGGCGTTGTGCCGCCCCTGAACCGAGCGCCTGAGGAGAGACATGAGCGAGTACACCGACGTCACCGAGGACGTCACGACTGAACCGGTCGACGCTGTCGAGGACGTGTCCGAGGTCGTCGTGACCGACGACGGCGCATCGAAGGACGGAGCATCGGGGGACGG
>CALKHV010000060.1 GCA_937988865.1 uncultured Propionibacteriaceae bacterium
CCCAGAAACGCCCAAACCCCTCACCCAGAAACCAGGTCGGCGGATCGAGGCTCAGGCAGTGACGCTGGGGTCCATCACCACGACCTTCGAGATCGACGGCAACGTCGTCCCCAATGGCGGGATCGACTGGAACAACATCGGCACCGCGCACCCCTACACCACCGTCGACGGTTTCCCGAGCACGGGCGTCGTCGATGCGACCACGGGGTCTGACCCGTGCTTCCCCGCAACCGACACCACGCGCTTGTCGGGGAAACTTGATGGCGACTGGGAGGTCGTGGGCGGCAGCCCCAATGACAAGTCCGACCTCTGCACGGCCGCATCGGCCGTCGAGATGGTCGACGTCAACGGACAGAACCACTACCTCCTCTACCTCAACTGGACGCGCTCCTACGACGGCAAAGGTGACCTCGTCGTCTACCAGCACCTCGAGGGCGGCGAGCCCGGGCGCAACGGCGACTACCTGATCGCCTTCGACTACCACTCCGCCGGCGGCGGGAGCGTGGTCATCTACGCCTTGAGTTGGAACGGCTCGACGTGGATCGAGGTCAGCCTCCCGGGCAAGGCCGCCTCAGGCCTCAACCCGAACCCTCCCGCAAACCAGACGTCCAACATCGGCACCTTTGGTGAGTCGGCCTTCGACCTGACCGCGGGCGGGCTGTTCGCCGATGAAGGATGCCAGACCTACACCACCGGCGCGGTGATCACCCAGACGGGGAACTCCACGGAGGCGACCATGCAGGACAAGGTGGCGAGCGATCCGATCTCGATCTCGAACTGCGGCTCACTCAAGGTCACCAAGGAAGCCGTGGGCGCTCCGTCCGACCTCGACTTCACCTACACGATCGACCAGACCGACACCAAGCCCGTTGCCAACGTCGACCAGTTGATGGTCGACCCGAGTGGCACGAGCAAGGTCCTCACCGGCAACCCCACCGTCACCCGGATCACCGCCAAGATCGGCGCCGGGGACACCCAGACGTGGTCGCACCTCTTGGCCCAGCCCGACTACCAGGTCAAGGAACTCACCGGAGACCTGCCTGACGGCGTCAGCCTCGACAACGTCACCTGCGTGGCGTACGACCCCTTCGAAGGCAGGATGACGACCACCGTGATCTACGAGAACGGTGAGGCGACCGGAAAGATCTTCCCGATCGTGCCCGAGTCGTTGAGCCCCACGGTTGCCCACTGCACGATCACCAACGTGGTCACCTCGCTGACCCTCAACAAGGTCCTGCCCAACAACTCCGGCGGCACCGCCACCGGCGAGGACTTCCTGCTGAGCGCAGCCGGCCCCACCCCGCTTGAGGGCTTCGATCCCGACACGACCTCGCTCAAGGTCGGCGTCAGCGACATCGTCGAGGTCGGCACCTACACCCTGTCCGAGAAGACGATGGCGGGCTACGCAGCGTCCGACTGGACCTGCACGGTGAACGGTGACCCGGTCACCGTGACCGACAGCAAGGTGAGCGTTGCCAAGGGCCAGACGGTCATCTGCGCCGTCACCAACGACGACATCCCCGCCCGGTTGACCTTGGTCAAGCAGGTCGACAATGTCGACGTCGGCAAGCTCACCACCGCCGACTTCCCGCTGACCTTCACGGGCTCTGCGGGCTACACCGGCACTGGTGTCAGCGGTTCGGACGCGGTCAGGAACCGGCCTGTTCCCGCCGACACCTACACGCTGTCCGAAGGCACGCAGACCGGCTACACCGCGTCCGCCTGGACCTGCGTGGACACCGGCACGACCGATGCCGTGGCAGTGACTGACGGCAAGATCAAGCTCGGACTGGCCGACGACGTCACCTGCACGATCAAGAACACGTACGTCCCTGCAACCCTGACCCTCGTCAAGAAGGTCATCAACGATGACGGTGGCACGGCGGACAAGACCGCCTTCACCCTGAGCGCCAAGGGCCCGGACACCATCTCCGGCGTCACCGGTGCTGCGTCCGTCACCAACCGCCTGGTCCAGTTCGGCAGCTACACGCTGTCGGAGAGCGCAGTCCCCGGCTACGAGAACCTCGGCTGGGCCTGCAAGGCCGGCGACAAGACCGTCACGGTCACTGACGACGTGGTCAAGCTCATGTCGGGCGACGACGTCACCTGCACGGTCACGAACGACGACATCTCGGCCAACCTGACACTGGTCAAGCACGTGGTCACCGACGATGGCGGCAGCGCTGTCGACACCGACTTCACCCTGACTGCGACCGGTCCGACGACCATCACGGGTGTCACGGGCGACGAGACCATCACGGGCGCTCGCGTCGAGTACGGCAACTACACGCTGACCGAGTCGGGTCTCAAGGGCTACGAGAACCTGGGATGGACGTGTGTCAACGCGTCCAAGCCTGGCTCCGCACCGGTTGAGGTGGACGAGGGCGGCTCCATCGCCCTCGCCTTCAGCGACGACATCACCTGCACCGTCACCAACGACGACATCCCCGCTCACCTGACGCTGGTCAAGGTGGTCGACAACGTCGGCGTCGGAACGCTGGACGTCACCGACTTCCCGCTCACCTTCACCGGTGACGATGGCGCAACCGGCACGGGTGTCTCGGGCTCCGAAGACGTCACCGACGTCGAGGTCCCTGCCGACACCTACACGCTGTCCGAGGAGACCCAGGACGGGTACACGGCGTCCGCGTGGAGCTGTGTCGTCACTGACACGACCACTCCGGTCGACGTTTCCGAAGGCATGGTGGACGTCGCGCTCGACACTGACGTGACCTGCACCATCACGAACACCTACCAGCCCGCCACCCTGACCCTGGTCAAGGACATCGTCAATGACGATGGCGGCAACGCTGCAGCGACCGACTGGACGCTGACCGCCGCCGGGCCCGACACCATCATCGGTGCCACGGGTGCTGACTCGGTCACTGGAGTTCTCGTCCAGGCCGGCACCTATGCGCTGAGCGAGTCCGGGCCTGCCGGCTACGAGGCATCCGACTGGACCTGCGTCACGTCTTCGCCCAACCAGGATCGTGCAGCAGGCGAGCCTGTCGATGTGGTCGATGGCAGCGTCGTGCTCGACAACGGTGACAACGTCACCTGCGCCGTCACGAACGACGACCTGCCTGTCGACCTCGCCCTCACCAAGGGCGATGGAGATGTCGAGGCCATGGTGGACGTGCCGTTCGATTACACCATCACCGTCACCAACGTGGGTGAGCGCGATGTCGACCTCAATGAGGCCGTCAGCGTGACCGACACCCTCCCGGCTGAACTGATCGCCGTGTCGGGTCCCGACAACTGCGACGTGGTCGGCCAGATCATCACCTGCGACCTCGCCCCCTCAGACCTGGCCGTCGGTGAGAGTGTCACCTTCACGCTCAGCGTGGTCTTCGCTGAGGGGACGCCGGCCGGCACGTACACCAATACGGCGACCGTCCGGACGCCGGATGACAACAACCCGGTCAACGACACCGACACCGAGGACACGCCGCTTCTGCCGGTGACCGACCTCATGGCGACGAAGTCCCTGGTTGATTCGACGCCCGAGTTCAATTCAGACGGCGTCAGCGTGGTCGACTTCGGTGAGACCTTCGGCTACAAGATCATGGTCAAGACCACCGGAAACGCTCCTCAGACCAACGTCGTCATCACCGACGTGGTTCCCGACGGTCTCGAGTACGTCGAAGGATCCGCGGTCTGCGAGGGCACCTGCACCGTCATGTACGACGACGCCACGGCCACGATCACCTGGACCTACGCCGCTCTTTCCACTGGAACGGCTGTGGCGCTCAACTTCCAGGTGACCCTGCCGGCCCTCCCGGCAGATCTCGCACCCGGAACCTACGGTTGGGAAGGCACCAACGTTGCAGAGTTCGGCTCTGACACTGTTGGCGTGCAGCCCACCAATGACGTCCACACGGTCGCGGTGGAGACCATCATGGCTCCCCCGCCGCCCCCGGACACCGGCTCCGACGGTTCGGACACCACGGGCACCGCAGCAGGCGTCCTCGCCCTGCTGGGCGCTCTGACCATCGCGGCAGCCGCTCGCAAGCGCTGATCGGCGGACGCCGACACGCTGACCCCGCGGGTTGAGGAAGGGGGCACCGGTCACCCGGTGCCCCCTTCTTCGTGCCCCCGCAAGGCCCCGTCCCGGGTACGGTCGGTCATCAGCGTCCGACGGCTGGTGCGTCGACCTGCCTTCTGGCTCGGTTCAGGCCCGGTCGGGTTCGGCGCCGGTTTCGATGACGCGGATGGCGATGTCGCGCAGTTTCAGGTTGCGGTGTTGGCTGGCTTCCTTCAGCTTGTCGAAGGCCGCCGCGGGGCGCAGTCGGTGGCGTTCGACCAGGATGCCGACGGCCTGACCGATGAGCCGATGGCTCTCCAGCGCGACCTGCAGGTTGGCTTCCCGCTCGGCGGCCTGTTGGGCCGTGACCAGCCGGTCCACGGCCAACCCGAACGCTTGCGCGAGCAGGTCGGCCGCGATCATCTCATCGACGCTGATCCGTCGTGGACGCGGGAACTGCACCCACGCCCGGGCCGGGGTCGCCGTGGTCTGCGGCACCAGCAACAACCCGGGACGCCGACTCGTCGTGTCCGGACTCGGCTCGCCGGCCAAGCCTGCAGCGATCTGCTCGGTGAGGTCGTGCGCGTCGACGCTGCCCCGATCATCGAACAGGTACCGCTGCCCCAGATCGATCTGGATCGTCGAACCGCCATCGAACAACACCGCGAAACCGTGACTCGCCACACCCACCAGGGTGGCGAGGTCGTCCGTGCGTCCGAAGTCGGCGCTGATCTGCGCCGCCGCCGCCCTGCGCTGCTGCGCTTCCTTCTCGCGGGTGATGTCACGCATCACCCGGATCCGGCCGCTGGCCCCGCTGTCGGCCTGATCAATGGTGCTGCCCACCACATGAATCCATACCGGACGCCGGTCCTTCGTGCGATGCAACACCTCAGCGTCCACGGTGCGACTGGCCATCGCCGCCTCATGGAACTCCCGGATGGTCGCCAACGCCTCCGGGTCTTCGCCCTCGGTGGGCCACCACGGATACGGCGGACGCATGGGCCCGTCGGCGATCGTGAACCCGAACAGATCGGTGAACGCCTCATTGATCTCGATCACCAACCCCGACAGGTCGAAGATCACCAACGGGTCGTGGAACGAGAACACCAGCGCCCGGCGCCACGCCGCGTCCGCCGACCGCTCCCGCGCTCGAATCAGGTTCGCCGCCAAACGACCACGCAGATCAACCAACGTGAACGGCTTGATCACATAATCATCCGCACCAGCGGTCAAACCTGTCACCGCATCCTTGTCGGCACCGCTGGACGACAACAACACCACCGGCAGGTCACGCAAACCCGGATCGGCGCGGATCTGGCCGATCAACCCCAACCCGTCCAGCACCGGCATCGTCAAATCGGTCAACACGATGTCGACATGATGATCACGCAACGCCTCCAACGCCTGCACACCATCACCCACCACCTCGACCGAGTAGTCACCGCCCAGCGTCGTGGCCAGGAAACGGGCCAGCTCCGGATCGTCCTCCACCACCAACAGACGGGGCCCCTTCGACGCACCCCCCGGACGCAACGTCGCCCGCGGATCGGCCCACGAGTCGATCTCGGCCAGGAACGACTCCACTCGACGAGGCGTGATCGACGACCCCACCACTCCCACCTCACGAGCCGGCACGAACGGCAGACGCACCGTGAACACACTCCCCTCCCCCGGTGACGACACCAAGCCCACCGTCCCACCCAACAAGGCAGTCAACTGCCGCACCATCGCCAACCCGATCCCCGCCCCCGACGACGACCGCGCCCCCGACTGGACCGGCAGCCGCTCAAACCGGGCGAACACCTTCTCCTGATCGGCCAGATCGATCCCCAACCCGGTGTCGGTCACCGACACCTCATAGGCGTCCCCGTCAATCCTCACCGCCAACGTGACACTCCCTGACGGGGTGTACTTCAACGCGTTCGACAACAGATTCGACACGATCCGCTCGAACACATCACGATCCACCACCGCCGGACGCGGGACCTCGGGAACATCGGACACGAACCCGAGACCCGCCCGCTCGAACGCCGGCGCGAAACTCGCCCCGATCCCCCGCGCCAGCACCCCCACATCCAACGGCTCCAGATGCGGCACCAGACGACCCGCCTCCATCCGGCTGAAGTCGAGCATCGCCTCCACCATCCGCGACAACCGGGCCACATTCGCCTGCACCAACGCCAACGAATCCAACGACTCCTCACTCAACCCCGACTCACGAGCCAACACGTCCTCCACCGGCGCCGCGATCAACGCCAAAGGTGTCCGCAACTCATGACTCACACCCGCGAAAAAAGCCGACTTCGCCGCATCCAACGACACCAACCGATGCGTCCGACGACGCTCGGCCAACAACTCACGGTGACCCCACACCGCCGCCCCGACACTCGCGGTCAACAACTCCAGATACGTCGCCAGCCCCTCATCCCACGGACGCTGCCGATGCTGACCCACCACCAACACATGGGAACACGCGTCCTCCTCCGGGTCCCGAACCGGGAAGGCATGCCATGCCACCACGACATCGTCCCCAACCGTCTGACCGTGCTGCAACGCGCCCTCACGCACGCACGCCGCAACCAGACCGTCGACCTCGCCAGCACCGACCGCCACCCCGAACGCCGCCAACAGCGACACCGACCCATCAGCCGCCACCCCGAACAACGCACCACCCGGATGATCCATCGGACTCCCCGACAACGCGTCCACCGCCGCCGCAATCGCCTCGGACGCCGACCTGGACGCGTTCAACCCGCGTCCCAACTCGGCCAACGTCCCCAACCGACGCACCGCCACCACCTCGGCCGTCGTCTCCATGAACGTCGACAACACCCCACCAGGCACACCCGTGCCGCCCACGATCGGGGTGTAACCGAACGTGAAATAGCACTCCTCGAACTCGACCCTCCGATGAATCCGCACCAACTCATCCACCGCCAACACCGGGCCAGCACCACCCAGCACCGCAGACAACTGCTCCGTCAACCCCGACACCTCGGGCCACACGTCCGCCGTCGGACGCCCCAACGCGTCCGAGAAACGCTCCTCGCCGTACACCTCACGACACGCATCGTTGTAGAGCACCACCAACTCGCGTCCCCACCGCACCGACATCGGGAACCCCGACGCCAGACACAAACCCACCGCCCCCACCAACTCCACCGGCCAACCCCCAACAGGACCCAAGGACGTCGCTGACCAATCGAACCCGGCCACCCGTGCACCCATGAGACCCTGCTGAGCCATCCACGTCCACGTGGCGGAATCAGCGTGCGGCAGGCCATCTGAACCCTGCTCGGGAGGCGCGCCACGCCCGGTGCCCATGACCCTGACCCCATCTGTCGGGCCGCTCGCTGAACCACCCACCCGACGCCTCCCAGCCTATGGCCCGACAAGCTCCTGAGGACGTGGCGCACCCCGAGTTTGCGCGCGGCCGGACGTCAAGGTTGACGTGTGGGCGCCCTCAGAAGGCCGTGCGCTGGACGGGATGGCAGGCACCCGGTGAGTCACACCGACGGCGCGACCTTCCTGAGCACCTCGCGACCCAGCATCGCCCGGTCGCTGGTGAGGAAGTCGTCGTCCTCGAGCTTGGCGAGCAGTGCGTCCCGCACCTCGGTGCGGTGTGCCTCGTCGAAGCCGTCGACGGCATCAAGGAGGGTTGCCAGGATGTGGTACTCCTCGAAACCCGACCGTGTCTCCTTGAGTACCGAGACCAGGGCGTCCATCAGTTCGGGACGCCGCACCTCGCGTGCAGCCACCACGCCGACGAAGCGGTCGCCCTCGTCGGGTGAGAGGAGCGCCGCCACGACCGGCCCTGGCTCGAGGCCGGCGGCGGCGGTTCGGATTGGCTGCACGAGGGATTCCAGCTTGAGCGTCCGCCCCCCGGATTCCGCCTCGTCGGAGCGGATCTGTTCGTACTCGGCGGCCAGGGCCAGCAGCTCGGCGGGAAGTCCGACGTCGTGGACGACTGGACCGACCGGGGCGACGGGAGCGACTGGCGCGTCGACGTCGAGCTGCGAGACCTCGAGCTGGATGACCAGCCGGGGGTCACCGTAGTAGATGTAGGACGCCCACGAGAGATCCGCGCTCTCGGGATCGTAGATCGCGGTGCGCGCCTTTCTGACCGCCTCTCCGACGGGCTCGCCCCCGAGGACGCTTGTGTAGAAGGCGGTCGCGAACGCCGCTGACGCCGAGTCGCCGATGCGCCAACGCGTGCCGAGCACGTACGAACCTTGTTCCAGGAACGGCCGGGCGATACCGAAGACCCTGGTCAGATGGGCGATCGGCTGCTGATCGACCCCCATCGCGCCGGCAGCTCCGGTCGCGGTCTCGCACCCGTTGATGAAGGCGAGCGCGGGTGCATGGTCGAGGTGGCTGGTGATCTCGCCGATTGTCAGGATGCCGTCGAACAGGACCAGACCACTCCTGCCGGGACGCTGCTCGTCGGTGTGGCCGTGGCCGGTGAAGTGGACGACGGTGAACTTGGTGGTCCCCTTGAGGGCATTCATGACCTCCCGCTTCGTGGCGTCCGGGCCATGGAGCGGCACGAAGTCGATTCCCTGCTCCATCAGCAGTGCGGAGACCGCCTGGTACTCAGCTTCCGCCTCGGCGAGGTTGACGAAGGTGACGTCGCCGACCGGCTGCGGCTTGGGGACGCAGATCAGCAGGACGGAGAGGTCGCCATCCCGCTCCTGCGGCCTGATCGTGCCGAGCCCCGTGCCCAGGCTCACGTAGCGGCCCATCGCGTGACGGAGGCAGACAAAGTCAGCCTCGTCGCGCATCAGCTCGAAGGGAACCGGCAGGAGAGTCTCGTCCGTGCCCACCTCGAGAAAGATCGACTGACTCGCGAGCTCGGCCGCGACGAAGCGAGGCAACAGCGTCCGGCACAACCAGTCGCCCGTCTCGGCGAGGTTGTCGAGAAGTTCCTCCCTGGACAGGCCTGCGGCTCCCCCGCGGCCATCCGTGATACCCGTTCGTCCGGCAACGTCGCGCAGCCGATTGACCGGCTCCTGCAGGTCATCCGGGGTTCCTGGGGCTTCCAGAAGTGGACGCAGGGTGAGGCGGAAGGGGCCGTCGTAGCGGAGCACGAGGGCGTCGTCACGCTGCTGAACGTCGATGACGGCGCTCGGACCGCGATCCCAGGCGAGTCGGTAGTGCATGGCGCCACCTCTCTCAGGCCTGCTGGGGGCCGTCCATGCGGTCGTCCACCAGGACGATCTGTGCCGGCAGTGCCGGGTCATCCCCGGCCGATGTGAAGCCCCTCCCGGTGAGGGCGGGGGCCCCGTGTTCCTCTCCGATCCGAACCATGGCGTCCAGCGCAGTGACCCGGTCGACATTCGCGAACAGGAAGCAGGTGGGGTTCGCGCAGCGGACCAACCCGATGGCCGTCCCCAGAACCGAGCACAGTGCCGCACGAAGCCGTCGTCGGACCGTTTCACGCCGGGCGACGTCGTCGAGACGCTCGCCCCAGTACCAGGGGTCCAGCGTGGCGAACGACACGGCCACGCCGCCGGGTACCGGGTTCCAGATCACGTAGCGGAGGCCCGCCGGCGGCTGGAGGGGCCGGTCGTGGACCACCACGCACGACCCCGACGCCCCCACGGCGTCGCCCACATATGCCACGAGTGCCATCGGATCGGCGACGGCATTCCCGGGCGACCCGCGCCGCGGCGTTTCCTTCACCGAAGGGTTCCGGGCCTCCACCAGGCGGAGGAGTTCGACCACACGCTCGGACGGCAACGCCGGCCAGGCGCCTGACACCTCTCCGCGTCCGAGGTACGTCGGATCCACGCGGGTCGCGAGCCGCACCTCACTCGAGCCGTACTCGCTCACCTCGATCCGACCGCCGTCCACGTCGAAGAGGGCTGCGGCGTCCGAGATCGCCTGCCAGGCGGCGTCGCCGAACGGCTTGGCATCGTTCAGCAGCAGGACCACCCTGATCTGAACGGGCCGACTCACATCTCTCATGGCCATGGCGACACTCTCCCGTGGATACCGACGTCCCCGTAGGCCCTGGTCACTGCCGCGACGACCTCGTCGCACCTGTCCTGGTCGGCACTGAAGAAGACCTTGGCGATGTCGCACATCTTCTCCAGAGCGTCGGTGAACGTCGCCTGCTTGGTGAGCTGGACCAGGGTGAGGTACGTGAGCAGCGCGGCCTCGCTCACCGACAGCACCCGGGAGCCGTCCTCCCGGGCCGCGGTCAGCAGGTTGTGGATGGCCTTGTTGTGGATGTTGCTGTTGGTGTGCACTCCGCCGGAGTCGCTCCTGGTGTGCACGTAGTCGTCCATGTGGGCGGGGTCACCCACCGACGCAGGGTCGGCGAAGTCGCGCAGTGGTCCCCCACCCGCGCCGAGGCCTTCCCCGATGCGCCAATCCCACGTTGCGACGTCATCGCGGACCGGGGCCTTCCACCAGTTCACGATGATCGTCCCCATGACGTCGGAGAAGGACTCGTTGAGGGCACCGGATTGGTCGCGGTACACGAGGTTCGAACTCGTCTCGGTCACGCCATGGGTGATTTCGTGTGCGATGACGTCGAGATAGCGAGCCAGACTGATGAGGCGTCCGCCCCGGCTCACCTGCCCGTACCACATCCGCTTCCGCCACCAGCAGGCGTTCATCCACTGGGGCGCCGGCTCGTCAGCCGGGCAGGTGCAGTTGACGATCGACACCAGCTCCATTCCCATGTCGTCGATGCCGTTGCGCTGCAACACACTCTTGTAGAAGTCCTGAACGAGCGCTCCATAGCGATGCGCCGTCACTGCAGCCCGATGCTCGGCACCGAAGGCTCCGGCGAGCGACGAGACCGGAACCTCCGGGATGGGGGCCGACTCCAGGTCACCCAGTGCCAGGTCCAAAGTGCGGACGCGGCGTAGCGGGTCGGTCAGCGCGAACGAGGTGACAACTGGCTGGGCCTGGCTCACCCGTGACCCGAAGAAGGTGACCGCCGCGTCGTCCTCGTCGATCCCGGAGCAGTAGACCGGCATTCCCACGGAGGGAGAGGTGCTGAAGTAGTAGAGGACGTCACCGGTGTGGGCGTCCACGAGATAGTCGGCCGACGTGTGCCGCGACCTGAACCCCGCCCCGAAGCCGTGTCCCGTGTCGCTTCGGGCCTCCGGCGGCAAGCCCGGGACGTCGCGGACGTACC
Source organism: uncultured Propionibacteriaceae bacterium (assembly GCA_937988865.1). Classification (GTDB taxonomy): domain Bacteria; phylum Actinomycetota; class Actinomycetes; order Propionibacteriales; family Propionibacteriaceae; genus CALKHV01. Next base: position 11,175 of record CALKHV010000060.1, read on the forward strand.
AGGCGAGATGCCAGGTCCCCGCCGCCTCGTCGTGGAAGTAGGCCAGCGTCGGTGGAGGCACGTCCCCAGGGGCCAACGACAGGTCAGCGGCCTCAGCCACGCGCTGCACCGCCTCCTGAGGCTCGAGGGTCGGAGCCGTCCCGACGGCCGGCACGTCGCCGATGCGCACATCGGCCGAGACGAGAGCGCGCTCGTCGTCGAGCTCCACCAGCGCCTCCGCGCCGAAGACCGGTATCTCACCACTTCTCTGCTCAAACCTCAGGAGGTGCGAGCCAGTGGCCGGCAGCTCCTGTTGGGACGCCAGAACCATTCCCGGCACCGTGCCGGGCTCAGTCGGGGTCGCGGCGGAACGCATCGAAGGACGTCCGTCAGCCTGCAGCAGGTTGTCAAGGAAGAAGCGGGCTGCGGCCTCGTCCGAGTGGAACGGGCCAATCAGGCCCTCAGGCTCTTCCGGTCCGCGAAAGGCGGCCGCCGGCCGCGCTGTGCCCTGCTCCGTCGCATCGTCAGCCACGTGGTACTTCAAGCGCTCCAACCCGGACATCGCAATCACCTTTCGCTGGAACCGATCGGCGCGACGTGCTCGCTGGTCTCAGCGTAGGGTCCGGGCGTGCGCGTGGGAATAGGCCCGCCAGGCCATGACCTCGTGGTTGAGGCGCGCGATGGGCGTCCGGCTTGTGGATGAGCCGGACGCCCAAGCGGTGGGGTGGTGCGGGATTCAGATGAAGAGTCCGAGGAGGAGGACGACACCCAGACCGACGACCGAGTTGCTCAGCTCGAGCAGGCCCCAGGTCTTCAGTGTGTCCTTGACGGACAGGTCGAAGTAGCCCTTGAAGAGCCAGAAGGACGCGTCGTTGATGTGGGTCAGGGTGTTGGATCCGGCTGCCGTGGCGAGCACCAGCAGGGCAGGGTTGACGCCTGCCATCATGGTGCCGGTCGCGGGGTCCATCACCGCCGCACTGATGATGCCTGCAGCTGTCATGGCCGACACCACGCCCTGGCCGGTTGCGAGACGGATGAGCACCGTGATGAGCCACGCCATGAGATAGGGGTTGGCGGACGACCCTGACATCAGGGTGCCGATGTAGTCGCCGATGCCCGTGTCGATGATGATCTGCTTGAGCGCGCCACCGGCACCGATGATCAGGACCACCATGGCGATCGCGCGGACGGCACGCTCGAACATGTCCATGACCCACGCGACGCCGCGCTTGGGGCGGATGCCGAAGAAGTAGAAGGCGGCCAGCATCGCGAGCGAGATCGCGATGACCGAGGAACCGAAGAAGTTGACCCATTCGTAGGCGAGGGTGCCCTTCTCGAGGAACACGTTGGCGAGGGTGGCCGAGATCATGATGATCGCCGGGATCAGGGGAACGAGGATCGAGATGCCGAAAGAGGGGCGCTCGTCGACGGGCACCTCGTTGTCGGGACGCAGCACCTCGGGCGTCGGGTAGTCGAGGTTGCCGAGGAACCTGGGTAGCACCCAACCGGTGATGATGACGGTGGGGATGAAGACGAGCAGTCCGAGGAGGTAGACCGTGCCGGTGTCGGCCTTGTAGGCATCCACCAGGGCCACAGGGCCGGGCTGGGGCACGAAGAGGGAGTGGGCCGTGGTCGTGGCGGCGATCGCCGGGATGGCGATCTTCATGAAGGGGATCTTGGCTTCGATCGCGACAGCCACGATGAGCGGGGCCATGATGATGAAGGCCACCTCGTAGAACATCGCGAGGCCGAAGATCGTGCCCGCGAGCACCATCGCGATCTTGACGTAACGAATTCCGAACTTGGCGAGCAGTGTTTCGGCGATCTGCGCCGCGGCCCCGGAGTCAACCATCAACTTACCGATGACTGCGCCGAACACCACGATGATGGCGAGCGACCCCAGGGTGCTGCCGAAGCCGCTCTGAATCGTCTTCAGCAGACTCCCGGCCGTCAGGGCTGGATCGCGGGCAGGGAGAGCATTGGCTGCAGTACCAGCCATTTCGAGGAAGCCAATGAACAAAGCACCGAGGAGCAACGCGAGCATCGCGTTGATCTTCCATTTGATGTTGAGGGCCAGCATCAAACCGATGCCGAGCGCGATGATGACAATGTGGAGCCATTCCATGGCTGAGATTCCATTCTGAGGGTTGGGTCAGGGCAAGGTGAAGCGGGTGACGAGGGGTTGACGCCGGTGGGGATCCTCAGCGGGTCGGCGCGGTGCCCACCAGCGAGATGCGCTGACGCATGAGGTGCGTCTCGCCGGGTGCGAGGGTGATGGCGTTGGCGCCCACATTGGCGGCTTCGATGCAGATCATCTGCGTCCACTCGTCGTCGCCGAAGTCGGGCATGGCGGCCGCTTTGGCCGCCCAGGGGTTCCAGACGACGGTGTTCGCCGACCCTTCCTTCGAGACGAGGAGCGTCCGACTCCAGGTCGGGTCATCGAGAGTCACCGACCCGTGGTGGCTGTAGAGGCGATCGGTCTCGCCTTCGATGCGTACCAGGCCGGACTGCACGGCGTCGGGCGTCGGCGCCCCGGCCGACCGGTCCAGATACGGCGTTCCCTCCAGTCCGTCGAGCGTGACGTGGCGGGCGTCCCCCACCGCCAGATAGGTGTGGAAGGCCTCCTCGAATGTGAAGGGGACCACGTCGGCGTTGTTGATCTTCAATCCGATCTGAAGGTACTCATGGGTGAAGATCAGGCGAAGCTGGGCCATGAAGGCGAAGGGGAATTCCGACTGTGTTCCGACACGGGTCCTGTCGATCTGGTACTCGACGACAAGGCGGCCGTTGAGGTCGATCGTGTCGTCGATGTAATAGCGATTCCAGTCGGTGAGGCGGACGAAACCATGCAGCGGGGAAAGCGTGCCCTGTGAGCCGGCTCCGAACCAGGGGAAGATCACGGGAATTCCGCCCCGAATCGGTTGGCCGTTCGCGAACGCCGACTGGGTGCTCATCCAGAGCACCGGCCGCTGGCCGTCGGGTTGCCACGCCCATGCGTGTGCGCCGTGATCGAAGACCGCGTAGTGGCCTTTTCCAGGGTGCGCCTCGATTCCTCTCAGTCGATTCTCGGTGACCTCGTGATTCATGCGGATCCTTCCCGTCCATGGGCTTCGGTGAACACGGGCGGCGCCGCGTGTGGGGTGCCGGGCCGTATTCTGTTCACTTCAAGCTTCCGCAGTTCCTGCCGAGGATGCGATCTCTTGCCATGTGTTGCCCCCGATTGCCAAAGGCGGCCCGACCTGGTTTCCACCTTCTGGGGATGCCGGCGGGAGACTGAGGGGGTGAACTCCCCTCTGATCGGCGCGTTACGCGTCTCCGCCTGCGGTCCACTGCCGGTCGACGAGGTGTGGGTGCGCTACACCCAGCCGGTCTGGTGGCCCCGGTGGGCGCCGCACTTGCGCGAGGTGGACTACCCGGAGCCTGTCGTGACGCCGGGCACGACCGGGCGCGTCACGGGAGTGGGCGGTGTCGTCGCGGACTTTCGCATCGACTCGGTCGACGAGGCGCTTCGGACCTGGTCGTGGAGCGTGCACAGTGGGCCACTGCGGCTCTCGTTCGAGCACGGCGTCGACGAGGCGTTGCCCGGATCGGGGCAGCTGAGCAGGGCGTGGGTCGTGGTGCACGGCTTGTGGCCAGTGGTGCTCGGCTACGCGCCGATCGCCCGCTACTCGCTCGGCAGGCTCGTCACGCCACGCTGAGCCGATGGTGAGTCCACCGAGCGAGGGGACGCCCCGCCGATGCATGACACGGGCTACTTGGGCAGCGGCATCGGACGCTGCGGGTCGATGGTGTCCGCGGCGGTGAAGAAGTTCTCCAGCGGGGTCGTGTGGCCGTCCAACTCGCGCTGCATCGTGATGCCGTCCACGTTGATACGAGCTTGTCGCCATGAATTGCGCGTCAGCTGTGACCACGCGGCGGTGGAGGCGTCGATGGGGAAGAAGTACTCAAACCCTTCGTGGCCGTTCAGGAACGCGAACTTCTCGTTGTCGGCCGTGTACTCGGCCATCCCGCTGATGTCTGCACCAAAGGGGTAGACCAGTTCGTCGGTCGCCCCCACGATGGGGCGCACCTCACGGTCCCACCGTTGCGCGTCCGCCTGGATCCGTGAAAGTGAAGCGGTGGTCAGGTCGATGTGCCCCCAGGTGTGGCTGGCGAACTGCCAGCCGTCAGCCTTGAGCGCGTCCGCGACCAGCTTCGCCTGCTGGCCCTGGGCACGGGTGTGGGGTGTGTCGCCGTACGTCCTGATGGAGCTGCGATAGCCCAGGACGCCGTTGTAGCCGGTCACGGCGAGGATCCCCTTGTCCCCATGGAACGAGAAGTCCGGGTGTTCCCGCACGAAGTCATCGAGGATCGTCGGGACGTCGTACGAGCCGAGATGGTCGCCGCCCATCGCGTCGCGGTAGGTGTTGGTGACACGACCGTTGACCACTGTGAGGTTCGAGGCAAACCCGGAGTCGGTCATGTATTCGTAGTAGTTGACGTCATCCACCGACAACACAAGGGGCGTCTTCCCGGGCGGGAGCAGCAGCTTGGCCCGGCGCAAGGTGCCCGCGGCGTCCTTGGTGACCAGCCGTTGCGGGTGCACAAGCACGTACCCCCGCTGGTAGATCTGCTCGATCTGGGCACGGAACTCACCGATCGTGACCATGTACTGCGCGTAGCCCACACGTCGGGGCTCGCCCTCGGCGAACGCTCGCGCCGGGTCGACGATCAGCGAGTGGTAGAACAGGTGCGACACCTGCGTGGTGTCCGGCCACGGTTGGAGGAGCTCTTGCTCCCGTTCAATGTCGGCGAGGGCCTGCGTCGCGGCCTCGGACGAATCGTGGGCAAGCAGCTTCTTCGCCCCCGCGTAGTCGTACTGGGCAGCGAGAAGTTCAGCGGCGGGAACCGGAGACGTCGCATCGGCTTCGGCGGTGGTGGATTGATCCGCAGTTCCGCTGTGTGAGCCTTGCCCACCCTCACCGAGGGTCGAACAACCGGCCAGCAAGCCGATCGATCCGGCCAGCAGCCAGGCGGCGATCACCGCGGCGGCACGTCGCGTCCGCCTTCGTCCAATCATGCGTCCTCCCTGCTCCGCGCCACAGGACCACGGGCCCACACCTACTCATCGAAGAGTACGTCCGAGAGTGGAACCCCTTGGTGACGCGGTGAGCCGGGCGATTCGCCGCGCGTCCAGCGGGTAGTAATGACCCAAGGAGATGAAGCCGGGTCCGGGCCAGAGGGCCGAGCATGAGCGGCTGGCCGCGTCCACCGATGACCTCGCACCCTGGCGGTTGTGGGGACCCTACCTGTCGGGGCGGCAGTGGGGCACCGTCCGGGAGGACTACTCGGCCAACGGGGACGCCTGGTCGTTCTTCCCGTTCGACCACGCGCACCGCCGCGCCTACCGCTGGGGCGAGGACGGGATTGCCGGCCTGTGTGACCGTTTCGGTTTCCTGAACCTGGCCCCCGCGTTCTGGAACGGTCACGATGACCGTCTGAAGGAGCGCCTGTTCGGGCTGACGAACAGCCAGGGGAACCACGGTGAGGACGCCAAGGAGTTCTGGTGGCACCTCGACGCCACCCCGACACACTCGTATGCCGAGTACCTCTGCCGCCATCCGCAGGCGGCCTACCCGTACCAACAGCTTGTCGAGGAGGGCTCGCGGCGACGACATC
>CALKHV010000061.1 GCA_937988865.1 uncultured Propionibacteriaceae bacterium
TCTGGGCCAGGTACGACGCCATGCTCGACTGGGCCGTCGGCACCTACGTCGAGGCGCTCAACATCATCCATTACTCCCACGACAAGTACGCCTACGAGGCGATCGAGATGGCGCTGCACGACGACGAGATCGTGCGGACGATGGGCTGCGGCATTGCCGGGCTGTCGATCGTGGCCGACTCGCTGTCGGCGATCAAGTACGCGAAGGTCACCCCCGTCCGCGATGCCACGGGCCTCGTGGTCGATTACGTGACCGAGGGCGACTTCCCGATGTACGGCAATGACGACGACCGGGTCGACGCCATCGCCAAGCTCGTGGTCTCGACCGTGATGGACAAGATCCGTGCGATCCGCCTCTACCGGGACGCCGTCCCGACCCAGTCGGTACTGACGATCACCTCGAACGTCGTCTACGGCAAGGCAACCGGCTCGTTCCCGTGCGGCCACCAGGCCGGCACGCCGTTCGCCCCGGGCGCCAACCCCGAGAACGGACGCGACACCCACGGGATGATCGCGTCCATGATGAGCGTCGGGAAGCTCGACTACTCCGACGCCCTCGACGGTATTTCGCTCACCAACACGATCACCCCGCCCGCCCTCGGACGCACCGAGGACGAGCGCATCAAGAACCTCGTCGGCATTCTGGACGCAGGCATGGGCGAGGGGCTCTACCACGCGAACATCAACGTGCTCAATCGCGAGACGCTGATCGACGCGATGGAGAATCCCGACAACTACCCGCAGCTCACGATCCGGGTGTCGGGGTACGCGGTGAACTTCGTCAAGCTGACGCGCGACCAGCAGCTGGACGTCCTCTCGCGGACGTTCCACGAATCGGTCTGACATGAGTGACGCGGACGCCACCCCTCCTCCCGACGGAGGGGTGGCGGTGCTCGGCGTCCCTGACGCTTCCGCCGACGAGTCGGTGAAGAAGAGGAAGCCCAGGCTGCCTCTCTCGGTCGTGCCGGGAACGCCGGTGGACTACCCCGCCGACGAGGCCGGCGTCCCGCTCGGTGCATCGTCGCTGGGAGGAATCCCGGTCGCGGCGAAGCTCAGCCGCAAGGAGTTGCACGCGGGCCAACGCAATGGTGAGGTCGGCATGCTCCACTCCTGGGAGCTCGTCACCGCCGTCGACGGCCCGGGGACGCGCATGACGACCTTCTTCGCCGGTTGCCCCCTGCGTTGCCTCTACTGCCACAACCCCGACACCATCACGACGCGTCACGGACTGCCCGTGCGGGCCGACCAGCTCCTCAAGCGGATCAAGCGCTACCGCGGCGTCTTCGCCGCGACCGGGGGTGGCATCACCCTCTCGGGTGGCGAGTCGCTCGCCCAACCGGAGTTCGTCCGGCGCATCCTGGCGGGTGCGCGAGAGCTGGGCGTCCACACGGCCCTCGACACGTCCGGGTTCCTCGGACGCAACGCCGACGACGAGATGCTGTCCAACGTCAACCTCGTGCTGCTGGACGTCAAGGCGGGCGACGAGGACACCTACCGGAGGGTGACCGGACGCACCCTCCAACCGACCCTCGACTTCGGACGCCGGCTCGCCGACGCCGGGGTCGAGATCTGGATCCGGTTCGTCCTCGTGCCGGGGCTGACGGACGCTCCGTCCACCATCGAACCCATTGCGGAGTACGCGGCCTCCTTGTCTTCTGTCACTCGGGTCGAGGTGCTGCCCTTCCACCAGATGGGAAGCAGCAAGTGGACCGAGCTGGGGATGGACTACCACCTGACCGACACGCCGCCGCCGTCGCCGGAACTGGTCGAGGACGTCCGCGACATCTTCCGGTCGCGCGGCCTGACCACCTACTGAGTGCTTCGGGACGCGCTCAGCGCGGCAGTGCCAGGAAGTCACGAAGCCAGCCGTCGACCTCGCGCATCGTCTCGACATCGACCCTGCCGGCGACGTCCACGAGTCGCTCGCGCGTGATGGTGCGTGGCTGTTCGGTCATCGCGAACGTCGGCAGGGGCAATGCCAGGTTCGGCCCCTTCAGCTCGACGTGGTTCGGCCATCCACGGTCGATTGTCGTCGCCGGGACGATGATCGCGAGAGTGTCGGCCTGCTCGAGGTAGAGGTCGCTGGCGATGACGAGAACGGGACGGCGTCCGGCCTGCTCACGCCTGAGCACAGGATCAAGCTCAGCCCAGACCACCATCCCTCGCCGGAGGTCAGCGTCCATCGACCACGTCGCTCACAACAACGTCCCACTCGCGGAACTCGTCCCAGTAGACGACGTCAACACCTCGGAACGAGCGTCCGAATGCCTCCATGCGCCTGCGGCGCTCGTAGCTGTCGAGAAGCCCTTCGATGAGCCCAGCGGCCGTGACGCCCCGCTCCTGCGCATCGCGGTTGATACGGTCGCGCAGTTCCTCCGGCACCTTGATCGTCGTTGCCATGAATTGAGTATACCCAGACGTATACCTAGACGTTGAACCGGAACTCCACGACGTCTCCGTCGCGCATCACGTAGTCCTTGCCCTCGAGACGCGCCTTGCCCGCAGCCCGCGCGGCCACGACCGTGCCCAGCTCGACCAGATCGGAATAGCCCACGATCTCGGCCTTGATGAAGCCCTTCTGGAAGTCGGTGTGGATCACTCCTGCCGCCTCAGGCGCCGTCGCGCCCTGCTTGATCGTCCAGGCCCGGGTTTCCTTCGGACCTGCGGTCAGGTAGCTCTGCAGACCGAGTGTGTCGAAGCCGACGCGGGCCAGCACGTCCAGGCCGGGCTCCTCGACGCCGGAGTCGACGAGGAATTCACGCGCCTCCTCATCGGTCATCTCCACGAGTTCGCTCTCGAACTTCGCGTCCAGGAAGATGGCCTCGGCCGGCGCGACGACGGCCTGCATGCGGGCCTTCAACTCCTCGTCGCCCAACTCGTCCTGGTCGCAGTTGAACACGTAGATGAAGGGCTTGGCGGTCAGCAGGAAGAGGTCGCGCAGCGGCTCCAGGTCGAGCCCTGCGGCGAACACCGTGCGTCCCGAATTGAGGACCTCCTGCGCCGCAAGCATCGCGTCCAGTTTGGGGCGCGTCTCCTTCTTGATCCGAGCCTCCTTCTCAACGCGGGGGATCGCCTTCTCCATGGTCTGCAGGTCGGCGAGGATCAGTTCGGTCGTCACCGTCTCGATGTCGTTCGCCGGGTTGACGTCACCATCGACGTGCGTGACGTCGGCGTCGGTGAAGACCCTGGTCACCTGGCAGATGGCGTCCGCCTCGCGGATGTTGGCGAGGAACGCGTTGCCCATGCCCTCACCCTGGGACGCGCCCTTCACGATCCCCGCGATGTCGACGAAGCTCACCGTCGCGGGCACGAGGCGCGCCGACTTGAACATCTCGCCGAGCACGGCCAGCCGCTTGTCGGGGACGCCGACGACACCCACGTTGGGTTCGATCGTCGCGAAGGGGTAGTTCGCCGCGAGGACGTTGTTGCGCGTCAGTGCGTTGAACAGGGTCGACTTGCCGGCGTTGGGGAGACCGACGATCCCGATGGTGAGAGCCACAAGCGCGAATCCTACCGGCCGAACCAGTCCACCCACGCCCCGTGGTGCTGCGTCCAGCACAGGGGACGGCCGTCGAGCGACACGGCCATCGCAGGTTCGGGCACCTCGGAAGGCAGGCGGTCGGCGATCCCCGGGACGACCTTCGCCCCCTCGAGCGACACCCAGTGGACGCCCAGATCTGCGACGAGGTCGACGAAGCGGCGCCGGTCGTCGCGATGGAAGTAGGCCAGCACTGCGCTGTGGTAGACGACGGGCGTCAACCCCGCGGGAACCTCGGCGAGCACCTGCGGGAGCAGGTCGATCGCATCACCCGTGACGATCCTCGGGGGATCCTGCCGGACGACCTCAAGGCAGTCGGCGAGCCGCTGCTCCCGCGCATCCTCCCCCGGCCAGACCAGGGAGCGCAGCCAGCGGACGTCGTCCGGATTCGTCGCTGACAACGGATTGAGGTCGATGCCGACCCGCCAGGCCACCTCGGGGACGCCCAGGACCGGCACCCTGCCGGTGTGCAGCGACTCGATCACCGGCCCACCATCGGCGCCCCCGACCTCGATCACGTCGCCCGTCCACCTGTACTGGTAGTGGTCCATCATCAGGCACGCGCCTGCGGACGGGCCGACCTCGATGAGCGCGACCGGTTGCTGCAGCGAGGCGATGACCGGTGCGAGGACGGCGCAGCGTCCGGGTTCATTGGTCTGGGTCGCGCGGGCGAGGATCAACGCCTCCACGCGTCCCCAGTTGGCGCGGACCCACGCCGGCAACTCCCCCGGATCGGTGATCGGGGCCTCGTAGTACTTGAGGGCTGCAAGGAAGAGGTTGGGCTGGCGCTTGGTACCGGGAAGCGTGTCGAGCAGGGCCTGGACCTCGGGTGTCGCGGCCACCCAGAGGCTCACATCGCGCCAGATCGGCGAGGTCGGCGCGGTCTCGGTTGCGAACCACTCGTACAACTCGGGGATCGGCGTCCGCGCGAAGAAGGTGCGCTCGAACATGCGGGCTCAGGCCCCGGACCAGTACGCCTCGAGCGCGCGTTCGAGGTAGAGCGGATCCTCGACACCGCAGAGTTCGCGCGCGGAATGCATCGACAGCAGCGGGATGCCGACGTCGACGGTCGTGAGGCCGAGGCGCGTCGCGGTCAGCGGGCCGATCGTCGAACCACAGGGGACGGCGTTGTTGCTGACGAAAGGCTGGGTGGGGACGTCCGCAGCGCGACAGGCTCGCAGCCAGATCGCCGCACCGGCCGCGTCGGTCGCGTAGCGCTGGTTGGCATTGATCTTGAGCAGGGGGCCCGAGTTGACCAGGGGACGGTTCTGCGGGTCGTGCATCCCCACGTAGTTGGGATGGACGGCGTGACCGGCGTCCGCGGAGATGCAGCTCGACCTGGCGAGCAGGGCCGGGTACTTGTCGCCGGTGAAACCGAGCGACGTGGCGATCCGCTTCAGCGCGGTCTCGAGGATCGGCCCGGACGCACCACTCCGCGTCCCCGACCCGACCTCCTCGTGGTCGAAGCAGGCCATCACGGCGATGTCGGGCCCCAGCTCTGCCTGCTGCAGCGCGACCAGGCTGGGATAGACGCTGGAGAGGTTGTCCATGCGCCAGGCCGCGAAGAAGTCGTCCTCCCAGCCGAAGGTCGCCGGGGCCTCGGTCGGGAAGGCGAAGACCTCGCTGAACGCGATGTCGGACTCGTCCACGTCGGCGAGGTGGGCGAGCAGCGCCTCGATGCGGGCGTCCGGGTTGGAGACCGAGAAGAACGGCATGAGGTGGGCCTGACGATCCAGGTGCAGGTTGTCGTTGACGCTGCGGTCGAGGTGCGGGGCGAGCTGGGCGATGCGCAGCAGGGGGCCGGTGCGCACGAGGTGGACGCGTCCATCAACCGTTGTCAGGCGTCCGGCGAGGCCCAGTTCGCGGTCGAGCCACGAGTTGAGCAGCCCTCCGCCGTAGACCTCCATCCCGGCCTGTTGCCAGCCGACAGTGGTGCAGGTCGCGTTCGGCTTGAGCTTGAAGCCGGGCGAGTCGGTGTGGGAGCCCACCACCCGGAAGCCGGTGTGGTGGTCGACCGACGCCGGCACCTGCCAGGCGATGACGGCACCGTCGCGGACGAAGAACTGGCCGCCCGACCTGACGTGCCAGGGCCGGGTCTCGTCCAGTTCCTCGAACTCGGCCTCGCGCAGCTGCCGCGCGATCTCGGCCGCCGCGTGGTAGCTGGACGGCGAGGCCTGGATGAATTCCGAGAAGCCGGACATGAACTCGAGCGCTGCATCGGTGGCCATGGGGCCAGTATTCCAGCGGCCACGTGAGTGGGGAATGTCAACATCGGTCCGAGGCCGGAGTGGGACGCGGATTTTGTCACAGGCGTCCTGCACAGTGTTGGGCATGGAGTTCGCAAGCATCGTCAGCCTGGTCGTCGGCCTTGTCGTCGGCGTCACCCTGGGTGGGGCCCTGGGCCTCGTCCTGTTCCGTTCACGCCTCAGCACCGACGCCGCGCGCGACGGTGCGTCCCTCGCCAGCGCGCGGGAGGACGCGGCGAACGCGCGCGCCGACGCCGCCCGTCAGGTGTCGCTCGTGGCGGGGCTGCAGACCGAGGTGGCCCGGAGCCAGGCCGATGTCCAGCGGACGCTCGTCGAGGTCGCACGACGCGAGGCCGAGCTCTCACGACGGGACGCAGAGGTCGCCCAGTGGGAGGCCGAGGTGGCAGACGCCCGGTCCGAGGTGGCTGAGGCGAACGCGCGGACGTCCGCCGCCCTGGCGAAGGTCGCAGGCGCCGTCGCCGAGCGTGACGCAGCCGTGCGCCGCGCCGACGAACTGGCGGCGAACCGCGACACCATGGTCAACCAGTTCAAGGTGCTGTCGACCGAGACGCTGGAGAAGCAGGGCCAGTCGGCCGATGTGGTCGCGCAGGCGCGGCTCAAAGCCACTGAGGATCTCCTGCTCCCGGTCGCCGAGAGCCTCAAGATCATGAACGACCGGATCAACCAGGTCGAGCTGGAACGGGCGTCCGCAACGGCCGACATGCGGGCGCAGATCCGTTCGGTCATGGAGACCGGCGAGAACCTCCGACGCGAGACGCACTCGCTGGTCAGCGCCCTGCGCAAGCCCCAGGTGCGTGGCACGTGGGGCGAGACCCAGTTGAAGCGCGTCGCCGAACTGGCAGGCATGGTCGAACGGTGCGACTTCGACGTGCAGGCGTCCACGCAGACCGTGGACGGCACCCTGCGTCCAGACATGACGGTGCATCTTGCCGACGGCAAGGACCTCTTCGTCGACTCGAAGGTACCGCTCTCGGCGTTCCTGGACGCCTACGAGGCCACCGACGACGCCGCCCGCGACACCCATCTGGCCACGTTCGCGCGTCACGTGAAGACCCACATCGACCAACTGTCGGGCAAGCAGTACTGGAAGCTCGGTGCATCATCGCCGGAGTTCGTCATCCTCTTCCTGCCGAGCGATGCCTTCCTCCAGGCGGCACACGAGCAGGTCCCCGATCTTCACGAGTACGCAGCCAGACGCAACATCGCGCTGGCCACGCCCAGCATCCTCATCCCGCTGCTGCGCGTCGTCGCCCACGGCTGGCAGCAGGCCGCGCTGGCCGAGTCGGCGGCCGAGGTCTCCCAGCTCGGACGCGAACTCTTCGACCGGCTCACCAAAATGGGCGCACACTTCGAGGGCGTCGGACGCGGGCTCACCGCCGCCGTCAAGGCGTACAACTCCACCCTCGGTTCCCTGGAGACGCGTGTCATGGTCACGGCGCGGAAATTCAACGAGCTGCAGGTCACGTCCGCGGAACTGCCGCGGGCGAAGGCGGTCGAGGAGCCGGTTCGCGAGTTGACAGCTCCCGAACTCCTCGACCGACCCGACGTACTGCCCGAGTTGGAGCACCTCACGCGCAAGGCACCCGACACGCTCGACCTGCTCGACGACGCCCCCGTCCACATCACGACGAGGAAGCCCATCACGGGCAACTCGGTGGGCTGACTGCGAGAATGGGCCGGTGACCACCCTTGCCGAGATCTCCCGACAGATCGAGGACGCCGCCGTCCGCCTCGAGGGCGTCGCGTCCCTGACGCCCCTGCAGCGCAACGACCGCCTCTCCGCCCGCACCGGCGCCGAGGTCTGGCTCAAGCGGGAAGACCTGCAGCCCGTCCGGTCGTACAAGCTTCGCGGCGCCTACAACCTCATCGCCCAGCTCAAGCCCGAGGAGCGCGCCGCCGGAGTCGTCTGCGCGTCCGCCGGTAATCATGGCCAGGGAGTGGCCTGGGCGTGCGCCCACCTGGGCATCAAGGGACGCATCTTCGTCCCGGCCACGACCCCACGCCAGAAGCGCGACCGCATGATCGTCCTGGGCGGCGACATGGTGGAACTCGTCGTGGCGGGTGACACCTACGACGAGTCGTCGAAGCTGGCGTCCCGGGCGGCCACGGAGTCGGGGGCGATCCTCGTGCCCGCCTTCGACGACCCCCGCACCATCGCGGGCCAGGGCACGGTCGCTCGCGAGATCCTGCAGCAGTTGGGCGTCGCGCCCGACATCCTCCTGGTGCCGGTCGGCGGCGGCGGCATGTTGTCCGGTTGCCTCGCCTGGATATCGACCCACTCCCCCGGCACGCGCGTCATCGGCGTCGAACCCCAGGGTGCGGCCTGCATTCTCGCTGCGCTCATCGCGGGCGAACCCGTTGACCTGCCCACCGTCGACACCTTCGTCGACGGCGCCGCGGTCAGGCGCGCCGGGAACGTGACCTACCCCCTCATCCGCGAAGCCAACTGCGATGTCGTCGCCGTCCCGGTCGGGCAGGTGTGCTCCGAAATGCTGGCGCTCTACCAGGCCGACGGCATCATCGCCGAACCCGCAGGAGCCCTCGCCGGGTCGGCCCTCTACGGCTACACCCAGATCAACCCCGGGCAGACCGTGGTGGCCATCGTCTCCGGCGGGAACAACGACGTCTCCCGGTACTCGGAAGTGGTCGAGAAGTCGCTCGTCCACGAGGGACGCAAGCACTACTTCCTCGTGAACTTCCCCCAGGAGCCCGGCGCCCTGCGGCGATTCCTCGACGAGATCCTCGGCCCGGACGACGACATCACGCTGTTCGAGTACGTGAAGCGTTCGAACCGCGAAACCGGCCCCGCCCTCGTGGGCATCGAGCTCGGCGACCCTGCGTCCTACGCCGGGCTGCTCGAGCGCATGAATTCCGGATCGCTCAAGGTCGAGGTCGTCGACCCCGACAGTCCGTTCTACCGCTTCCTCGTGTAGCCGGGGTTGTTCACGCCGCAGTGGTCGCGTCCGCGGTGCGCTGGTCGATGTCGTCGAGCAGACGGCGATGGAAGAGCGTTTCGCCGGTCAACTCCGGGTGGAACGCCAAGCCGCTCACGCAACCTTGCCGAACGGCGACCACCCCGCCCAGATGGGTGGCGAGAACCTGGACTGCAACACCCTGCCGGGTGACCATCGGCGCCCGGATGAAGGCCACCTTCGCCGGCCCGTCCACCGTGGGAAGGTCGACCTCGGCCGAATCGACCTGGGGACCGAAAGCGTTGCGACGGACCGCGACGTCCAGCACCCTCAGCGACTGCTGTCCCGGGGCGGGGTCGAGCACCTCGTCGGCCAGGAGAACCAACCCGGCACACGTGCCGAGTGTCGGGAGCCCGCCGAGGATCGCGTCCCGGAGTGGGTCGAAGGTGCCGAACATCCGCAGCAGCCGGTCGATGGTCGACGACTCCCCGCCGGGAAGGACGAGACCATCGACGCGCAGGCCGTCCGGGCCCACGAGGTCACTCGGCGTCCGCACCTGAACCACGCGGACGCCGAGCCCCTCGAGCACCAACTCGTGTTCCCTCACCCCACCCTGCAGGGCGAGGATTCCGACGGTCGTCATTGCCACGTCGACGTCACCAACCGCGGGAGGCCAGCCGGTGCGGCGCGGGCACGTCCGACACGTTGATCCCCACCATGGCCTCACCCAGCCCCCGGGACGCCTCGGTGATCGCTGCAGGGTCGTTGAAGAGGGCCGTGGCCTTGACGATCGCGGCTGCGCGAGCCGCCGGGTTTCCGGACTTGAAGATGCCCGACCCGACGAAAACACCGTCCGCGCCCAACTGCATCATCAGCGCAGCGTCGGCAGGGGTCGCGACACCGCCGGCAGTGAAGAGCACGACGGGCAACTTCCCCGTCTCGGCAACCTCGCGAACCAGGTCGATGGGCGCCTGGAGTTCCTTCGCCGCCACATAGAGCTCATCCGGATTCGACTCGAAGGTGGCGTGCAGTCCGGCGATCTCACGTCGGATCGTCCGGATGTGCCGGGTGGCCTCCGACACGTCGCCTGTACCTGCCTCGCCCTTGGAACGGATCATCGCCGCACCCTCGGCGATGCGCCTGAGCGCCTCCCCGAGATTCGTCGCACCGCACACGAAGGGCACGGTGAAGGCGCGCTTGTCGATGTGATTCACGTAGTCAGCCGGGGAGAGCACCTCGGACTCGTCGATGTAGTCGACCTTCAGGTACTGAAGCACCTGCGCCTCGACGAAGTGCCCGATCCGGGCCTTGGCCATCACCGGGATCGACACCGTATCGATGATCGCGCTGATCAGGTCGGGGTCGCTCATGCGCGCGACGCCTCCCTGTGCACGGATGTCGGCGGGGACGCGTTCGAGGGCCATCACGGCCACCGCGCCGGCGTCCTCGGCGATGCGGGCCTGTTCGGGCGTGACCACGTCCATGATCACACCGCCCTTGAGCATGTCGGCCAGCCCGCGCTTGACCAGGGGAGAGCCTGTGAGTGTCGTCATGCGTCCATGGTGGAGTGCTTACTGGTACAGATCCAGAGCCAGAACCTCTCATCTTCCTCTGGACCAGTACGATGACCGCGTGCGCAGCGTCCCCGAGATCACCCTCCCGATCCGGCTCGAGCGGTCGAATGAGACCCTTCCGACCCAACTGGCGGCGAACCTGCGTCACCTCATCGGGAGCGCAGTCCTCGCGCCGGGCGAATCCCTTCCGTCGTCGCGCGCCCTCGCGTCCCATCTCGGTGTCTCGCGGGGCTCGGTGCTCGCCGCCTACGACCAGCTGCTCGCCGAGGGCTATCTGAGCGCCACCACCGGACGCGCGACCATCGTCAATCCGCACCTGCTGCGCGTCCATCCCCCCACTGCTCGCCCCACGCGGACGATCGCTGCCGAACCCCGATCTGAACTCGACCTGCGCCCCGGGTTGCCGTGGCAGGACGAAGTGGTCGGACGCGCGTGGAAGTCGGCGTGGCGCCGGGCCTCCACCGACCCCGTCGACGAGGTGGTGCCGCCCCTCGGTCATCCCGGTCTGCGGAGCGCGTGGGCCGACCACCTGCGCCGGATGCGGGCTGTCGTCCGCGACCCGGGCCAGATCGCGGTCACGGCAGGCGGACGCGAAGGCCTCGCCCTGCTCCTCCTCGCGCTCGCCGACCAGGCACCCCTGCGCGTCGGCGTGGAGGACCCGGGCTACCCGTCCCTACGGCGCGTCCCGACGCGATTCGGCCACAGCGTGGTCGCGCTCCCCGTCGACGACCACGGACTGACGGTCGCGCACCTGCCCACCGGGTCGGACGCCCCCGACCTCCTGCTCGTCACCCCGAGCCATCAGTACCCGCTCGGTGGCTCGATGCCGATCGACCGGCGACAGGCCCTCCTGGAGTGGGCGAGACGTCACCGGGTCGTGATCATCGAGGACGACTACGACTCCGAGTTGCGCTACACGTCCCAACCACTCCCCGCGCTGGCCGCGCTCGACGACCCCTCGGACGGACGCGTGGTCCTGCTCGGGACGCTGTCGAAGACCCTCACCCCCGCGCTCGCGACGGGATTCCTCACGCTCCCGGACTGGCTCGTGGGGCCGGTCACCGACACCCGGCGCGATCTGGGTCAACCGGTCGGTCTCGTCCCCCAGCGCGCGGTCGCGAACTACCTGGACGCCGGGGCACTTCGTCTGCACACCCAGCGGATGCGCAACCGCTACCGCCGACGACGTGCGCAGGTCGTGGACGCCCTGTCCGGTGTGGCCGGCCTGCGCGTCTACCCGATGGACGGCGGCCTGCACGCGGTCGTGGAGACCGGGCGTCCGGAAGGGGACGTCGTCGACGCACTGGCGGACGCGGGCGTCCGCGTGAGCCCCCTGTCGCAGTACTGGTCAGGATCGGGGACGCGATCAGGCATCGTCTTCGGCTTCGGCGCCGTCAGCGAGGACGACCTCGCACGGGGACTTGCCCTGATTGCCGCCGTTGCGGGGGATGTGGCCTGACGCGACCTCAGTGACGCGGCGCGTCCTTCGGGAGCACCTTGCGCAGCTCGGGCGGCAGCGAGAACTGGAGGGACTCCTCGATCAGGACCTCTTCCTCGGCCTTGGGGAATCCCTGGGACTCGAGGTACTCCAGGACGCCGTCGACCAGCACCTCGGGAACCGACGCACCGGACGTCACGCCCACCGAGTTCACGCCTTCGAGCCACTCCGACCGGATCTCACTCGCGTTGTCGACGCGGTAGGAGGCCTTCGCGCCGGATTCGAGCGCCACCTCGACCAGCCGCACCGAGTTGGACGAGTTGCTCGAGCCCACCACGATCACCAGGTCGGAGTGCGCGGCGATCTGCTTCACCGCCAGCTGGCGGTTCTGCGTGGCGTAGCAGATGTCATCGGACGGAGGGTCCATCAGCAGCGGGAACTTCTCGCGCAGCTTGTTCACCGTGGCGATGGTCTCGTCCACCGACAGGGTGGTCTGCGAGAGCCATGACACGCGGGTCGGGTCCTTGAGGACGACTCCGTCGACGTCGTCCGGCGACTGGACGAGCGTGATGTGGTCGGGCGCCTCACCCGTGGTGCCCTCGACCTCTTCGTGGCCTTCGTGGCCGATGAGGAGGATCTCCAGGCCGTCCTTGGCGAAGCGCCGGGCCTCGTGGTGCACCTTCGTCACCAGCGGGCAGGTGGCGTCGATGGTCTGCAGTCCGCGTGCGGCGGCCTCGGTGTGGACGCTGGGCGCCACGCCGTGAGCCGAGAAGACCACCGTCGCCCCCTCGGGGACCTCGTCCAGTTCATTGACGAAGATCGCCCCGCGGGCCTCGAGCGTCTCGACGACGTGGCGGTTGTGGACGATCTGCTTGCGCACGTAGACGGGCGGCCCGTAGACGTCCAGTGTCTTCTCGACGGTCACGACAGCACGGTCGACACCGGCGCAGTATCCGCGGGGGGCTGCGACGACGACGCGCTTGGGGGTGGTGGTCTGGGTCACGGCGTCCAGTCTAGGCGGCGCGTCCGAACGGTCCCTCCAGGAAGTGCCCCCACCAGAAGTGTCAGACCTGCACCCTAGGGTGGGGCGCATGGCGCTGGAGAACTCACGGGAGAACCCCCAACCCCTCGGACGCGTGATCGGCGCCGTCCGCGAGTGGGTGTCGCGACTCGGTTGGGTGTGGGTCGAGGCGCAGGTCATCGAGCTCAACCGGCGTCAGAACTGGGCCTACCTGACGCTCCGCGACACCCGCTCGGAACAGAGCGCACGTGTGTCGTGCTCCCTGGTCGTCCTCGACTCCCGCGGCCCGATCGAGCAGGGCATGACCGTGCTCGCGCACATCCATCCCGCGGTCTATGACAAGAACGCGTCCATGACCTTCGAGTGCAACGACATCGAGGCCGCCGGCGAGGGACGCCTGCTCGCCGAGATCGAGCGTCGCAAGCGGCTCCTGCAGGCCGAGGGCCTGTTCGACCCGGCCCGCAAGAAGCGGCTCCCGTTCCTCCCCCGCGCCATCGGGCTCATCACCGGCGCCAACTCCGCGGCCGAGCGCGACGTGGTCACCACCGTCACCACCCGCTGGCCCGGCGCCCGCATCGTGACGCGGCACGCACTGGTCCAGGGGGCTGACTGCGCGTCCGACGTGATGCGTGGCCTGGCCGAACTGGACGCCAATCCCGACGTCGACGTCATCATCATCGCCCGCGGCGGTGGGTCCCTCGAAGACCTCCTGCCCTTCAGCGACGAGGGCCTGGTCCGTGCGGTCGCCAGTGCCCGGACGCCGGTCATCAGCGCGATCGGCCACGAGCCCGACACGCCCCTGCTCGACTATGTCGCCGACGTCCGGGCGACCACACCGACGGACGCCGGCAAACGCGTCGTCCCGGACGTGCGCGAGCAGCGGGCCCAGATCAGTGAGGCCCGCGAACGCCTCAGACGGGCGATCATCGCCCGCGTCTCGACCGAGCAACAGGGGCTCGCCCAATTGCGCCAGCGCCCGGTCCTCCGCAACCCCACAGGGACCCTCGACCTCGACCTCCAGCGCCTGGCCGACCAGCGTCGACGCCTCACCACCGCGATCGACACGATGGTCGCGCGCGAACAGGCATCCCTCGACCACGCGCTGGCGAGCGTCCGCCGTCTGTCGCCCAAGGCGACGCTGGAGCGCGGTTACGCGATCCTCGTGGACGGCGAAGGGACATCTGTCACATCCGTGCACGACGTCGATCCTGACGATGACCTGCTCGCGCACCTCGCAGATGGGAAACTGGTATTGAGCGTCCGCGACATTGACCTCCCGAGCGTCACCGACGCGTCCGACCTCGACAAGGACTGAGAATGGCCGAAACATCCGAACTCATCTACGAAACCTCCGAGCTCAGCTACGAACAGGCCCGCGAAGAGCTGGTTCGCGTCGTGCACACCCTCGAGACGGGCGGCGCGCCGCTGGCCGAGTCGATGGCCCTGTGGGAGCGTGGCGAGCACCTCGCCGACGTCTGCCAGGGCTGGCTCGACGGCGCGCGCGAAAAGATCGACCTCGCGCGGTCGAAGGTCGACGCGGAGTCGTAGCCGACCGGCGTCAGCCTGCCGACAGCGTTCCGGCGTAGGCCTCCAGTGCGCTGTAGGACGTGTCACCGCTGATCACCGTGGTGACGTCATCGGTGGTCAGCACCAGCGATCGGGTGCGTGCGTCCGATGAGAGGTACCGCGTCCAGACCTGCCCGCCCAACGTCGACGTCCCGTCGTTGGCGCCCTCGCGCGTCGCGTCCTTCACGAATGTCGCGGCGGGCGTGTCGCGAGTTTCGAGGGCGAGGTAGACCTTGTCAGGGCTCAGGACGCCGAGCACCCAGACGTGCGAGGTCGCGATCTCGCCGCCGATGAGCGCGTCCCCCGGCTTGGCCCACGTCACACGGGTCGGCTTCCACGTGTCGGGAAGGTTGGTGGGGGCCAGGATCGGGAACGGCGACTCGGTGCGGGCGGTGGCCAGGGTCGGGGCGACAGCAACGGCGGTGACGGTGGGTTCGTCCGGTTCGACGTTGAAGAACCAGTAGATGGCGACGACGGGCACCAGCAGCACGAGCATCGAGATGATCATGTCGCGGACGCTGGCACGGGGGTTTCGCACGGGGGCCATCCTTGCACGCACGCTCAACGGCAGGCACGATGAGCTGCGTGGACGACCTGGAGACCCTCGCGCGCAGCGACGTGGACGGGTTCGAGATCGCACTGCGTCTGCGTCGGACGCCCACCGGGGACGTCCATGAGTTGGTGGTCAACGGCGCGTTCGCCATGGACTCGGTCGACGCGTCCAGTGAGCTGGCCCTCGCCGACCTCGTGGACGCAGGCGCCACGTCGGTGCTGGTGGGTGGTCTCGGCCTCGGCTTCACCGCCGCGCGCCTGCTCGATCGCACGGACGCCCACCTCGACGTGGTGGAACTGTCATCGGCCCTGCTCGACTGGGCGCAGGCGGGAATCACGGCCCAACTCGGACGCGTGGCCCGCGACCCGCGGGTGAGGTTCGTGCACGCGGACATCGCGAACGTCCTCACCGACCCCGAGGCCGGGCGGTGGGACGCGATCCTCCTCGACGTCGACAACGGTCCCGACTTCCTGATCCACGACCACAACGCCGGGCTCTACTCCCCCACGCTTCTCGCAGCCGCCCACTCGCACCTGACGGCGGGAGGACTGCTCGCCGTCTGGTGCCAGGGCGAGAACGCCGACCTCGCGTCCGACTTGACGGCCCTCGACCCGGACGCCGGCCACACGAGAGTGCACGTGGAACGCGACAACCACACCATCGACTACGCGATCTACTCGGTCAAGAGGGGGAGGACGACCTCCCCCTGACCCCCACTCCATCCAGAGGGGGAGGACGACCTCCCCCTGACCCCCACCGCCGGCCCCTCGGCGCACGGGCTCGCGGAATCAGACGATGTCTCCCAGCAGGTCCGTGACCAGGGCAGCGATCGGCGAGCGCTCCGAGCGCGTGAGCGTGACGTGGGCGAAGAGCGGGTTACCCTTCAGCCGCTCAACCACGGCGGCGACGCCGTCGTGGCGTCCGACTCGGAGGTTGTCACGCTGCGCGACGTCGTGGGTGAGTACGACGCGGGAGTTCTGTCCGATGCGCGACAGCACCGTCAGCAACACGTTGCGTTCGAGCGACTGGGCCTCGTCGACGATCACGAACGCGTCGTGCAGCGAGCGTCCGCGGATGTGGGTGAGCGGCAGCACCTCGAGCATGTCGCGCTGCAGCACCTCTTCGATGACGTACTTGTTCGTCACGCTCGACAACGTGTCGAAGACGGCCTGCCCCCAGGGCGCCATCTTCTCTCCCTCGGTGCCCGGCAGGTAACCGAGTTCCTGGCCGCCCACCGCATACAGCGGACGGAACACCATCACCTTCGTGAACAAACCCCGCTCGAGCACGAGTTCGAGGCCCGCGCAGAGCGCGAGGGCCGACTTGCCGGTGCCTGCGCGTCCGCCCAATGACAGGATGCCCACCTCGGGATCGAGGAGCAGGTCGAGAGCGACGCGCTGCTCGGCCGACCGTCCGTGGATGCCGAACACCTCGCGGTCATGCTTGATGATCCGGGCCCGGCCGTGGGGCAGCTTCCTGGCCAGGGCGGACGTCCCGTTCCCGTGCAGGACCAGCCCGGTGTGGACCGGCAGGTCATCGGCCTCGGGCAGGTCGACAGTTCCGTCGGAGTACAGGTGGTCGATGACCGAGCTGGGCACGTCGAGCGTCGCCATGCCCGTGAAGCCCGAGTCGACCGCGAGCTCGGCGCGGTACTCCTGTGCCTCCAACCCCACCGCGGACGCCTTCACGCGCATCGGCAGGTCCTTCGACACGACGACGACATCGCGTCCCTCGGCCGAGAAGTTGAGCGCGACCGCGAGGATGCGCGTGTCGTTGTCACCGAGCCGGAAGCCCACAGGGAGCCGGGCGGGGTCGGTGTGGTTGAGCTCGACCCGCAGGATGCCGCCGTCGTCGTTGAGTGCCACGGGGACATCCAGGCGTCCGTGCTGGACGCGCAGGTCATCGAGCAGTCGCAACGCCGTGCGGGCGAAATAGCCGAGTTCAGGGTGGTGGCGCTTGGCCTCCAGCTCGCTGATGACCACGACCGGCAGGACGACCTCGTGCTCGGCGAACCTCAGCAGGGCGCGTGGATCGCTCAACAGCACCGACGTGTCGATCACGTAGGTCTTCACCGCCAGGTCGGCAGCGGCCGAGTGGGTGCCGGTGGTCTCGGTGAAGTGTCCGGCGGTCATCGTCGTCGTCACAGCAGGCTCCTCGGGCTCGGGGGCCGGCTGTCCGCTCCGACCCCTCAGGGTCAGGTCAGGTTCGCAGCAGGACGCGTCGACTCGCGGATCCAGCGGATCCCACCAGCAGACCGTCCATGCCTCGGAGGCTAATCCTGATCGACGCGCCCGACCGCGGGGCGCGCCGAGCTGTCACACAGAGTTCACGTCTGCCGGGTCAGGCGAACGTCGCGAGGCTGATCGCGGCAAGGTGGCACAGGGCGGCCGCGACCGTGCAGGCGTGGAAGATCTCGTGGAAGCCGAACCACTCCGGTGAGGGGTTGGGACGCTTGCGCGCGTACACAACGGCTCCTGCGGTGTAGATGAGTCCGCCGGCAACGATGAGAAGCACCACCAGAGGCCCGCCGGCCTTCCAGAAGGGCACCATCCAGCCGACGGCAGCCCACCCCATCGCGACGTAGAGGGCGGTGTAGAGCGCGCGCGGGGCCGAGAGCCAGAAGACGCGGAACAGGACGCCGAGCAGGGCCACCCCCCAGATCAGCACCAGCACCGTGACCCGCGAGCGTCCCGTCAGCAGTTGGTACGACATGGGCGTGTAGGTGCCGGCGATGAACAGGAAGATGTTCGCGTGGTCGACCCGGCGGAAGACGGCCTTGACACTGTCGGTCCAGCTGCCGCGGTGGTAGGTGGCCGACACCCCGAAGAGCAGGATCGAGCAGATCAGGTAGACCGCGGCGGCCAGGCGTCCACCGACCGTGGGGGTGAGCACAACGAGGGTGAGTCCGGCGAGGAACATGACCGGCGCCATACCGGTGTGGAGCCAGCCACGCAGGCGGGGCTTGAGGTCGTCGGCAACGTGGCCGAGGCCTTCCTTGACGCCGTCGACGGCGCGATGGAGGCCCGACGACTCCTCGTCAACGGGACGCGCGGTGGGGCGATGGGCTTCACTCATGAAACCTACGGTACCGTAGGTTAGCCCCTTCCCTCCAACCCGCACCGGCGTCCCGCGCCCACTAGGCTGGACGCATGACCCGGTGGGAGCGCCTGAGTGAGTCGATGGATCGACTGAACCCCCGCGGACTCCTCTACTCCACCTACGAGGCGCGGCTGGCGGCCGAACTCGACAAGTCGAGCCTGCCGAGGCACATCGCCGTCCTGGCCGACGGCAACCGGCGCTGGGCCCGGATGAACGCACCCGGTGAGCCCCTGGTCGCCGGTTACCAGGCCGGGGCCGACAAGCTCAAGGAGTTCGTCCGCTGGTGCGACGAGGTGGGCATCGGCGTCGTGACCCTGTGGGTGCTGAGCACCGACAACCTCCAGCGGGCCGAGGCCGACGAGTTGGGCCCCCTGCTCGAGGTGATCGAGAAGCTCGTCCTCGATCTCGCCGCGACCGGACGCTGGTGCGTCCAGGCGGTGGGCGCGCTCGACCTGCTGCCCGAACCCATGGCCACCCACCTGCGCGAGGTCCAGACGCAGACCCACCACATCTCGGGCATGCATATCAACGTGGCCGTGTCCTACGGGGGACGCCACGAACTCCGCGACGCCGTCCGGTCACTCCTCGCCGACGAGGCCGCCGAGGGCGCCACGCTGGAGTCCGTCGCCGAGACGCTGGAGATCGACCAGATCGCCGACCACCTCTACACCAAGGGGCAACCCGACCCCGACCTGATCATCCGGACGTCCGGGGAACAACGGCTCTCCGGCTTCCTGATGTGGCAGAGCGCCCACAGCGAGTTCTACTTCTGCGAGGCCCTGTGGCCCGACTTCCGCAAGGTCGACTTCCTGCGTGCCCTGCGCTCGTACTCGCAGCGCGAACGTCGCTACGGGCGCTGAGTCCGGCCCTGCGTCCCCTTCAGCAGCGCGACCAGAGGGGCGTCCGCAGTTCGGTGTAGTCGGTGACGGGGGCGAAGCAGACCTCACCGCGGCACACGAACGTCGTCGGACGCTCGGAGTCGCGTCCCTCGAAGAGATGTCCGAAACCGGTCGTGCCCGAGGGGGCCGTGACGATCGCCGACCCGGCCGGGGCCATGCGCCACACGGCGCGCGTCAACTCGTTCATGGGGTCGTCGGCCACGACCACGACCTGCGCGAGCTTGAGTCCGCGACGGGCCTCGTCCATGACGAGGGCATCGGCGAGTGACCAACCCGCGAAGCGCGGGGTGACCGAGGCCACCGCCCAGGTCGTCCTGGCCGCGCCATCGGCTGCCTTGAGGTAGTTGTCATTGCACGCCAGGAGCCCGATGAGGCGAAGGGCTGCGACCATCGTGGCTGTGCCGGACGGTGTCGCGTTGTCGGCGAGGTCCCTCGGACGCGTGTGCAGGAGCGGCTGGTCGGCCGCGTCGAAGAAGCCGCCGTCGTCGGCCGCAAACCGGTCAAGCGCCGCGTCCAGCACCTCGGACGCACGCTCGACCCACACGGATTCGCCCAGTGCGCCGGCCAGGCGTCCGAAGCCCAGCGCCAACGCCCCGTAGTCCTCGGTGACGCCCGGCGCGTCGCCGGCCACCCCGTCCCGGGACGTCCGGCGGAGTGCGCGGTCGACCCAGTGCGTCGCCCAGACGTGCTCGGCCGCGGCTCGGGCCAACTCGACCCACGACGCCTGGTTGAAGATCATCCCGGCGGTGACGAGCGAATCGATGGCCAGCCCGTTCCACGCCGCGACGACCTTGTCGTCCCGCCCGGGCGCAAATCGCCTGGCCCGTTCCTCGGCGAGCTTCCCCAGCACCCGCGTCAACCGCCCGGCGTCGGGCGTGCCCCGCAATTGGAGCGTCGACAGGCCGTGCTCGAAGGTGCCCGCATCGTGCACGTGGAACACCTGCCGGGCCCAGCCTGCGTCCGGTTCTGCGAGCGCATCGGTGAGCAGCTCCGGGCTCCACACGTAGTAGATGCCCTCATGGACGTTCCCGTGGATGTCGCAGGAGTCGGCGTCCAGACTGGACGCGAACCCTCCCCCCTCGGTACGCAGGTCGCGCTCGAGGAAGTCGACGATGCCGAACACCACGCGCTCGAAGACCTCGCGCCGCACCGGCTCGTGGTCGGCAGTTCGGCGCCAGCAGCGCGCGTAGGTGCCGAGCAGCAGGGCGTTGTCGTAGAGCATCTTCTCGAAGTGGGGGACGACCCAGCTGGCATCCGTGGAGTAGCGGTGGAAGCCGCCGCCCACCTGGTCGTGGATGCCTCCGCGCGCCATCGCCTCGCACGTGAGCTGAGCCATGTCGAGGCTCGTGTGGTCGCCCTTGACGAGCAGCGCGTCGAGGACCATGGCCGGCGGGAACTTGGGTGCGCGTCCGAAACCGCCGTTGATCATGTCGTACGACTCACCCAGCAACTCGAGCGTCTCCCGCGGCTGGGGCGCATCGGACGCCTGCTCGACGCCCGTGATCCCGGCCAGTTGCGCCGTGATCGTCGAAGCGGACGCCAGGACCTCGTCGCGCCGGTCGACCCAGGCGGACGCCAGCACCTCGAGCACGTCGCGGAACGCCGGCGTCCCGTCGCGGTGCTCGGGCGGGAAGTAGGTGCCGGCGAAGAACGGGTCGCCGTCGGGGGTGAGGAAGACGGTCATCGGCCAGCCACCCTGGCCGGTGAGGGCCTGCGTGGCGGTCATGTGGACGGCATCGACGTCCGGATGTTCCTCGCGGTCGACCTTGATCGAGACGAAGTGTTCGTTGAGGAAGGCGGCGACCGTCGCGTCCTCGAAGGATTCGTGGGCCATGACGTGGCACCAGTGACAGGCGGCGTAGCCGACGCTGAGCAGCACAGGGACGTCCCGCCTGCGCGCCTCGTCGAAGGCATCGGCCGACCACGGCCACCAGTCGACGGGCTGGTGCGCGTGCTGCTGCAGGTAGGGGCTGGTGGAGTCGTTGAGTCGGTTGGCCACCAGCAGACCCTACTTGGTGGTGTCGTCCCCGGTCGTCGCGCCCGGCTCCGGGTAGTCGATCTTGCGGATGTTCGACCGGAGGTTCATCCAGGCGAACGCGCTGAAGACGGCGATCGCGACGAACGCGAGCATCGTCCAGGCACCTGCCGAGAGCAGCGGGATCATGCGTCCAGACTAGCGAAGCCCCGCGAACAGGTCGCTCTCGGGCATGTCGACCGGCACGGTGGACGCGACGAGTTCGAAGTCCTCGGTGGGCCAGCTCTTCTGCTGCACGTGCAGGGGAACGGCGAACCACGGACCGTCCGGGTCGACCTGGGTCGCGTGGGCCTTCAGGGCGGCGTCGCGTACTCCGAAGTACTCGCCGCAGGGGACGAAAGTCGTGAGTCGCTTCTCGAATTCGAGGTCTTCCCAGTTGGCCAGGCGCTCGCTGTAGGGGGACTCAAGGCCCTCCTCGTGGAGCGCGTGCTCCATGGCCTCGAGGCGGAGGCGGTGGAAGCCCATCTGGTAATACACCTTGTCAACCTGCCAGGCGTCCCCGTGCTCGGGCCACAGGGTGGGATCGGCGGCCTGCTTGACGGCCTCCATCGAGACCTTGTGGCACATGATGTGGTCGGGGTGCGGATAGCCGCCGTGCTCGTCATAGGTGGTCATGACCTGCGGCTTGAACTCCCGAATGACCTTGACCAGCGGACCGGCGGCCTCGACGGGGTCGACAAGTCCGAAGCACCCCTCGGGGAGGGGCGGCAGCGGGTCGCCCTCGGGCAGACCCGAGTCGACGAACCCGAGCCAGACCTGCTCGACGCCCAGCACCTCTCGCGCTGCGGCCATCTCTGCCGCGCGCACGTCGGCGATGTTCTCCCAGATCTCCGGACGATCGAGCTTCGCGTTCAGCACGCTCCCCCGCTCACCGCCGGTGCAGGTGGCGACCATCACGCGGACGCCCTCGGCGACGTACTTGGCGGTGGTGGCCGCGCCCTTGCTCGACTCGTCGTCGGGGTGGGCGTGGACGTGCAGCAGGCGAAGGCCGTTCTCGGACATGGGAACCATTGTGTGGGAAGTTGCGAGCAAACCGCCAGAATGGACGCGTGACCACGCCCTCGCAGACCGACGACGCCGCCAGGATCGCCGCGCGCTACCCCACCCATCGTGGACGCCGGACCGAATGGATCACCCTGGCTGTCGTGCTCAGCATCCTGCTCGGGTCCTGGCTCGTCTGGGCCGGGGTCCACGGGGCCAATCCGGACGTGTCGGCCCAGGTCCATGGGTTCAGGGTGCTGGGCGAGAAGCAGATCGAGGCGACGATCAGGGTGCAGCGTCCCGACCCGTCGAGGCCGGCCAC
>CALKHV010000062.1 GCA_937988865.1 uncultured Propionibacteriaceae bacterium
GGAGGGGGGGGCGTGGGGAGCGCCGAGGGGGGGGTCGCGGGCGGAGGGGGTCCCGGGGAGGGGGCCGTGGGCCTCCGGGTGGGGGGGGGGGGGTGGGGGGGGGGCTGCTCGGCCTCCGCACCCACCTGGGGCAGCGAGTACTGCTCGGCCGACCTGAGGTGGAACGGGACGCTCGTCACGATCACGCCCGGCATGTACAGCAGCCTGGACTTGAGCCGCAGCGCGCTCTGGTTGTGGAGGAGGTGCTCCCACCAGTGGCCGACCACATACTCGGGGACGAACACCTCGACCACGTCACGAGGCCCGACCCGCAGGGCCAGCAGGTACTCGACGACGGGTTGGATGATGTCCCGGAAGGGCGACGCCACCATGGCGAGGGGCACCGGGATCTCGCGGTCATCCCAGTCGCGGCTCAACTTGGCGGTGCGCTCGTGGTCGGTGTCGACGCGCAGCGCGGTGATCGTGTTCGGGTGGATCGCCCGCGCGAGCGCGAGCGCCTTGAGGGTGGGCTCGTTGAGCTGGCTGACCAGCACGATCGCGTGGATCCGGCTGGGGAGGACGATGCCCGTGGCCTTCGGACGCAACTCCTTCGACACCCTCGCGTAGTGGCGTCGAATGCGCGTCATCACGAAGACGAGCATGGGGACGGCGAGGACGACCATCCACGCACCGTGGGTGAACTTCGTCAGCAGGACGATCACCAGGACCAGCGCGGTCGCCGCCGCACCCACGACGTTGATGGCGGTCGACCCGACCAACCTCGGACGCCATCCACTGCGCCTCGCTTCACGCCACCAGTGCACGACCATCCCCGACTGGCTCAGCGTGAACGACACGAACACGCCGAGGATGTAGAGCTGGATCAGGCGTGAGACCGACCCGTCGAACACGTAGATGAGGGTCGCGGCCACGCCGGCCAGGATGATGATGCCGTTGGAGAACACCAGTCGATCCCCGCGGCGTCGCATCTGCTTGGGCAGGAAGCGGTCCTGGCCCAGTTGGGACGCGAGGATCGGGAAGCCGTTGAAGGCCGTGTTCGCGGCGAGGATCAGGATGAGGGTGGTCGAGATCTGCACGGCGAAGAAGCCGATCGAGTTGTTGCCGAAGACGGCAGAGGACAGCTGGGCGAGGACCGTCCGCTGGACGTAACCTTCCGGGGTCCCCGTGAGCAGCTCGGGATGCTCGACGATGTGGATTCCCGCCGTGGTGCTGAGGACCGAGATGCCCATCATCATCGAGATCGCCAGACCCGCCATGAAGGTCAGGGTGATCGCGGCATTGCGGGATTTGGGTCGACGGAAGGCGGGCACCCCGTTGCTGATGGCCTCGAGCCCGGTGAGTGACGTGCACCCGGACGCGAACGCCCGGAGCAACAGGATCAGCAGCGCAGCACCCGACAGGCTCGTGGCCTGGTACCCGAATCCGGCCGACTCCGCGACGGGTGCGCGTCCGCCCAGGGCCTGGAAGGCACCCATGCCGAGCATGACGAACACCGAGATCATGAAGCCGTAGGTCGGGATGGCGAAGACCGTCCCCGACTCGCGCACACCGCGGAGGTTCATCATGGTGACAACAGCGATCATCGCGAGACACAGGGCGACCGAGTACGGACGCAACCCCGGAAACGCCGAGGTGAAGTTCTCGACGCCGGCCGCGATCGACACGGCGACGGTCATCACGTAGTCGACCATCAGCGCCGCCGCGGCCACGAGCGACGCCCCGGTGCCGAGGTTCTCCTTGCTGACCGAATACGCGCCGCCGCCGTTGGGGTAGGCGTAGCAGGTCTGCCGGTAGGACAGGGTGATCAGGGCCAGCAGGCACACGACGACGAGGGCGATCCAGGGGGTGGCGGTGATCGCCGCGGCGCCGCCCAGGGCGAGGACCAGCAGGATCTCCTGGGTCGCATACGCGTTGGACGAGATCGGATCGCTGCAGAAGACGGGTAGGGCGAGGCGTTTGGGGAGCTCGGTCTCACCGAGCTGGTCGGAGCGCATGCGGGTGCCCACGAGCAGGCGTTTCGAGGTGGTGGTCAGCATCACGATTCCAGCGTGAATGCTCCCGGGGCCGGTGAACGCGGGCTTGGCGCCGCCTTGACGGCTGGGACGCGGATCTTGACGCGTCCTTGACGCCCGGGCCGGGCGCTCGGGAGAAGGGCGCGCGTGGCCTACGGTGGGCGGCATGCGTCCTTCGTTGGCTGTCGTGACCGCACTCGCCCTGCTGGCGGGCTGCGCGTCCCCGGACGTCGCCACAGAAACGCACACCCCTGCGACAACGGCCGCCTCGTCGGCGTCGCCGGGGACTGACGGGTCCACGCTGACAACCCCGAGCCCCACTCCCGAACCCCCGGCGGAACTCCCCCGGGGCGGACGCGAGATCTTCCCCCGCTACCGCCTCTTCGGTTACTCGGGCTCACCCGGCGCACCGGGCCAGGGACGCCTCGGCATCGGCGACCTGGACGACCGTATGGTCGAGATGGAGTCACGCGGCAAGCCTTTCACCGGCGGACGCGAACTCCTCCCGGTGATGGAACTCATCGCGGTCACCGTCCACGGCGTGCCCGGGGCCGACGGGATGTACCGCACCCGAGTCCGCGACTCGGTCATCGAGGAGTGGTTGGCCATGGCTCGCGAGCACAAGGCCATCCTGCTGCTGAACATCCAGCCCGGACGCGCCGACTTCATCGACGAGGTCAGGTACTTGGAGAAGTGGCTGAGCGAACCCGATGTCGGAGTCGCCCTCGACCCGGAATGGGCGGTCGAGCCGGGCCAGATTCCCGGACGCGTCTTCGGACGCACCACCGGCGCCGAACTCAACGAGTGCGCCGCCTATCTGGCTGACCTCGTGGCAGAGCACAACCTGCCCGAGAAGGTCATGGTCTATCACCAGCTGCACCTCGACATCGTCCGCAACGAGTCGTCCCTCAAGCAGCATGACGGCGTGGTGCTGGTGAAGTCGATCGACGGCATCGGTTCCCCGGGCGCGAAGGTGGCCACGTGGACGCGGATCGTCGCCGCGACGCCTGCCGGCGTCCACCTGGGTTTCAAGCTGTTCTACCTCGAGGACGTCGAGCGTGGCGGACGTCTGATGACGGCCAGGGAGGTCCTGGCCCTGACCCCGCGTCCGGAGTACGTCCTGTTCGAGTGACCGTGGGGCGGGGGGGGTTTCCCTGCCCGCGTAAGGAAACACCCCTCTCCGGGCCTCGTCGGCCGGGTGGTTA
>CALKHV010000063.1 GCA_937988865.1 uncultured Propionibacteriaceae bacterium
GGCGCTCAGAAGAGGCAGGGATACGTGCGTGGGCTGATCGACGGACCAGTCACCGTCCACGTGCAGCCGACCAGGTCGTCGAAGGTCAGGGCCTCGTCGAGCGCGACGGCCCGGTTCGCGACGATCCACCCGCCGTGGATGTCGACGGCGAGTGGCGTCGACCCGTTGACGAGTCGCAACGTGGCGCGCCGCGCGCCCAGGTCGAGTTCGCCCGTCTCGTCGACAACCCCGGCCACGCCCGCGGCGGCGAGGTGCATCGAGTCCTCGCCGACCAGCACGACCTGGAGTTGCGGCCACCCGGCGGACGCGAACACCGCGCGTTCGTGGATCTCGACGATGTTCTCGACCTGGGCACTCACGAGGCTGCACATCGCGACGAAGCCGTTGGTGCTCTCGAAGGCGGCGACCTCGGAGGTGTCGGGGACCTCGCTCGTCTCGCGTCCGAGAAGCGTGAAGGCCGACAGGTCGTACCCCGCCGCTGCCGTGCAGATCTCGGTGACGTCGGCATCGTCCATCGGCCAGGTGGGCATGACCTGCATCGGGGCCATGTCGTAGCCGATCGAGCACGTGCGGGTTCCGTCCCCGATCGAGGTGCCGGCCGGGATCTCCCCGTCCAGGGCAAGGGGATCGATCGCGCAGCGGGCGCTGACCACAGCCGAGTCGAAGGGTCCCGGGTCGATGTAGCGACCGTCGGGGTGCAGGGGAAGCACGGCCGGATTCAGGTCGTTGCGCGTGCTCCCGGTGGTCGAAGGGGTGGGGGCCGGCCCGCTCGTCAACGTCACGTACCGGCTGACCCACCAACCCCCGGACGCGAGCAGCGTCGCGCAGGCGACGACGACCACGAACCGCCGCCACCGGCGGTGACGATGCGCTTCCGCGTCCTGACGGAGGGCTCGGGCTCCCTGCCGCGAGGGGTGGTGGGTGTCGTCGGCTGCCACGCCCAGTTCGTGGTCGAGATCGATGCGCATCAGGCACCTGGCCTCTTGAAGGCCTCGTTGTCGGCGGCGACCTCCTCCTCCAGCACCAGGGTGTCGCCCGTTCGGGCGAGCACGCGCCTGAGGTGGGCCAGGGCCTCGAGGACGAGTTCGCGGGCGTCCGCATCGAGGATCGTCGAGATCTCGGCGTCATCGAGGTGGTTGAAGCGCGCGAGGACGACGGCGGCACGCTCCTGGACGGGGACCTGGTCGAGAGCGGCCATGAGGCGCTCCTCGGGGTTGGCGCCGGGGCCACCCGAGTCGACGAGATCGGCCCCGTCGAGCGTGAGGCGGTGGGCGTGGCTGACCTGCCCGATGAGGAGCGTCCGCGCCCGGGTGAGGGACGCCTGCGCGTCCGTCAGGTCGACGTGATCGCGGTACAGGTCGGCGAGGCTCCGCTCGATGACCTGGTCGGCCCGCGTCCAGTCGCCGACCATCAGATAGGCGGTCCGCCGCAGCCCGGCCAGGTGGGCGGCGACGAAGGCGTCGAAGGCCTGCTCGCGAGCCTTACCGGGCATGACCCCTCCTTGGTGGACGACCTCGTACCTACCATCATGCGCCGTGACGTCACGGCAGACGAGAGCGCGCCCACACAACTCCGCAGGGCCTGCGCTCAGGCCGGGACCACCATCGCACGCAACACTGTGGCCAGCCGGGCCTCGGCGTTCGGGGCGCGTCCGCCGGGGTGGATGAGCTGGGCGAGCGTCGCGTGCTCCCACACCGCGTGCAGGAGGCCGATGGCGTCCTCGCCCGGCATGGAGAGCTTGAGCCCGTGGGCGCCGAGGGCCTGCCCGATCACCTGGGAGAACACAGGCGTGAGATGGGCGTCCAGTTCGGCCATGGCCTCACGGAGCGCTGGCTCGCGCGCGGCGTAGAGGCGCAGCTCCATCATGGCCAGGACCGCCTCGGGATCCTCGCCGAGGGTCTCGGTGAAGACGCCGATGGCCGCCTCGATGGCTTCTGCCGACGAGCGTCCGGCGTCCGTGTTCATGCTCCCCACGGCCGTCTGGGCGGCCGCCAGGTAGTCGGCCGTGTGGGCCTCGAGCAGGGCGACGCAGAGGTCGTCCTTGGTTTCGAAGTTGGAATAGAAGGCGCCACGGCTGAAGCCCGCCGCCTCACAGATCTCTTCGACGGTCGCCCCGAGGACGCCCCGTCGCGCGAACACGGACGTGGCCGCAGCAATGAGACGGTCGCGAGTCGCTGCGCGCCGGTTGCTCATCGTCTGATTGCCCACCGTCTGGTTGCTCACGTGTGTCCTCTCGCCCACCAGCCTGGACCGGGTACTCCCGAACCCGGCGTTACCGATACACCAATGTATCGCATACACTGGTGTATCGAATACGCGTGTGTATCGACGATCGGTCGGACGCCACGCATCGACGAGAGGCTCACATGTCGACCTTCCTGTACGAGCTCGGACGCGACAGTTTCCGGCACCATCGCCGCGTCCTGTTGATCTGGTTGGGCGTGCTCGCCGTTGTCGGGGCGCTCGCGGCCTCCTTCGGGGGCACGTACAAGGACGCGTTCGAGATCCCCGGCGCACCCAGCCAGATCGCCCTGCAGAAGCTGCAGATGACGTTCCCGGCCGCCGCTGCCCAACAGGCCACGGCGATCGTCATCGCACCGGAGGGCCAGCGGGTCGACGATGCACGGATCAAGGCGAGCATCGAGGCCGGGGTCACCGCTTTCGAGACCGTTCCCGTGGTCGACGTCGTGACGTCCCCGTGGAACGACTACATCTCCGGTCTCGTCAGCGACGACGGACGCGCGGCCCTGATCCAGCTGCAATTGCACGGCAAGGACTTCACCGACATCACTGACGACGACCGCGCTGCCCTGGTGGCCGAGGCCGCAAAGATCCAGGACACCCTGCCCGCCGGCACGACGGTGAACATGGGCGGGCAGGCGTTCGCCATCGAGGTACCCAGCCTGTCGGCCACCGAGGCCCTCGGACTGGTCGTCGCGCTCGTCGTGCTCGTCCTCACGCTCGGGTCGATGCTCGCAGCCGGCGTCCCGCTGCTGACGAGCGTCCTCGGGGTGGGTCTCACCCTGGGCATCATGACCTTCGCCGCGGGCCTCACGAACGTCAACTCGACGACGCCCATGTTGGCAGTCATGCTCGGTCTGGCGGTCGGGATCGACTACGCACTCTTCATCCTGTCGCGACACCGCGACCAGTTGCGCGACGGCATGGACCTGGAGGAGTCGGCGGCGCGCTCGAATGCCACCGCCGGTTCGGCCGTCGTGTTCGCCGGCCTCACCGTCGTCATCGCCCTCGTGGGCCTGTCGGTCGCCAACATCCCCTTCCTGACGGTCATGGGCGTCTTCGCCGCGGTCGGTGTGGCGCTGGCCGTGGTCATCGCCCTGACGCTGCTCCCGGCCCTCATGGGCTTCCTGGGGGAGAGGCTGCGTCCCAGGGCCTCACGCAAGAAGGCGGACGCAGCGTCCGCCCCCCAGGGCGGCGTCTTCGACCTGTGGGTCCGCGCGGTCACCAAGGTGCCCCTGCTGACGATCGCCGTCGTGCTGGTCGTACTCGGCGCACTCAGTTTTCCGGCCAAGGACCTCTGGATGAGCCTTCCCAACTCCGGCCAGCACTCCGCCGGCCAGGCCGACCGGGTCACCTACGACCTCATCGAGGAGCACTTCGGCCCCGGCGCCAACGGTGCTGTCATCGTGACCGCCGACATCATCGGCAGCACCGATCCGCTCGGCGTGATGGACGGATTGAGGGCCGACATCGAGGCCCTTCCCGGCGTCAAACTCGTGGCGCTCGCCACCCCCAACCAGAACGCCGACACCGGCTTCGTGCAGGTGGTGCCCACCACCGGTCCTGACGATCCGGCGACTCCAGCGCTCGTGCATGCCCTGCGCGACCAGCACGACACGTGGCTGGAGAAGTACGGCGTCGAGACCGCGGTCACAGGCATCACCTCGATCCAGATCGACATCACCGACCGCTTGACCGGCGCACTCCTGCCCTTCGGCGTGTTCGTCGTGGGACTGTCGCTGGTGCTGTTGATGATGGTCTTCCGCTCGATCTGGGTGCCGATCAAGGCCACCCTCGGCTTCCTGCTCAGCGTGGGGTCGGCGTTCGGCGCGACCCAACTGGTCTTCAACCGCGGCTGGGGTGCGGGCCTCATCAACCTCGAGGAACCCCAGGCGATCATCAGCTTCATGCCCATCATCGTCATGGGCATCCTCTTCGGCCTCGCCATGGACTACGAGGTCTTCCTGGTGTCGCGCATGCGCGAAGACTTCGTGCACAGCCTGAAGACCTCGGACGCGTCCCCCCGTCTGGTGGCGCAGCGGGCGGTCAGGGAAGGTTTCGTGCACTCCGGCAAGGTCGTGTTCGCCGCCGGCCTCATCATGTTCGCCGTCTTCGCCTTCTTCGTCCCCAACGGGCACGGACCCATCAAGCCGATCGCCTTCGCGCTCGCCGTGGGCGTGGCGGTGGATGCCTTCGTCGTCCGCATGATCCTGGTGCCCGCCGTCCAGCACCTGCTCGGTGAGCACGCCTGGTGGTTGCCGTCCTGGCTCGACAAGCGTCTCCCGAGCTTCGACGTGGAGGGCGACTCGCTCGCCCACCAACTGGGGCTCGCCGACTGGCCGACCCCCGACCACACCGAGGTCCTCCATGCCGAGGGTGTCGCCGTCGACGGCGTGTTCGAGCCGCTCGACCTGCACCTGGAACCGGGTGAGGTGGTCGCGCTGGTCGGGGAATCGGCGTCCCGGTCGGCCGCGATGCTGGCCCTGGCCGGACGTCTGCGACTCGACGCGGGCCAGGCCCGCATCGCGGGCGAACTCCTGCCCGAGCAGGCCGCGAGGGTCAGGCGCCAGACGGGATTCGTCGAGGTGCCGGCGTCCGGCGATGCCAGTTCCGAGATCAGCCACGTGCTCGGTCGGCGTCCGCGCGTCGTGTTCGTCGACGCCGCAGACACCCTCACCGAGGCGACGGATCGCGCCGCCCTCATCCTCCTGCTCGACGAGGCCCGAGGCGGACGCGGGTTCGCCGTCGTCCTCGGCGTCACCGACACCCGGCCCCTCGCCGGGCTGGGCTTCGACCAGGTCGTGCCGATCCGCCGCGCCGGTCCGACGAGCCCGACCAGCCCCGCCCCAGCACCCGTCCGACACGACGATGTCGACTCCACACCCGCCCTCGCGGCCGCAGCAGAAGGGATCCGGGCATGATGCGGATCGAACGCGCCAACTCACACCACGCCGTCAACTGGTGGTCGCTGATCGGGCTGGTGCTCGTGCCGGTCCTGGTGGCGCTCGGGTTCCTGGGCACCACCTGGGGTCGGGACGCACGCCTGGGCGACATCAAGGCCGCAGTGGTCAACCTCGACCAGGCGGTCACCCTCGAGGGCAAGACCGTCCCCCTCGGACGCCAGCTCGCCGCGGCGATGATCGAACGCGACGACGCCAACATCACGTGGGTGCTGTCGGACGCGACCGACTCGGTCGCCGGCCTGGAGTCGGGCAAGTACGCCGCGATCGTGACGATCCCCGAGAACTTCTCCGCGTCCGCCACGTCGTACGCGGGCAACGACGCCGGTGCGGTGCAGGCGACGATCGACGTGCGCACGGGTGAGAACGCCGGCATCGCGGACGCCGACATCGCGGCCGAGATCGCGGCCCTCGCGACCGACACCATCAACGCGACGCTCACGCAGGCCTACCTCGACAACATCTACGTCGGGTTCAACACCGTGGGCGAACAGTTCACGACGATCACCAATGGCGCGCAGCAGTTGGCCGACGGCGCGACCTCCCTCTCGGACGGCGTGACCCAGGCGTCCGACGGAACGGCGAAGCTCGGTGTCGGGTTGGGCAGGCTCGACACCGCCGGACGCCAGCTCGACGCGGGCGGCACACAGCTCGTCGAGGCGTCGGGGGAGCTGACGTCGGGGGCAGCGAAGCTCTCGGACGGACTGGACCAGCTGACGTCCGGCCTCACGTCCTCCCCCCCGGACTGGAGCTCCCTGTCGAAGCTGGGCGCAGGTGCGTCCGGGGTCGGGGACGGCGCCGCGGGACTGAGCGCCGGACTCGACCAGGTGCAGGCCGTCCTGAAGGCCTACGCCGCCGGGACGTCGACGATCGGCACCCCCTCCGTGACCACACCATCCGTGCCCGCGGACGCCCTCACCCAGGTGCAGCAGGCGTTCGTCGCCCAGTGCACACCCGGGTTGACCGCCCAGTTCACCGCCGGGCTGACGCAGGGCCTCACCCAGGCGCTGACCCCGACCCTGGGGGACGCCGCCGGCGCGATGGCGGCCGGGTTGGCGTCCGAGTTGGCCGGCCCGATGGCGAGCCAGACGTGCGCAGGCACGGCTCCGGCCGTGAGCGGATCGTTCGAGGCCGGGTTCGGGCAGGGTTTCCAGGCCGGGCTCGGTGGCGGCTTCGCCGGAGGCGTCCAGGCGGGCGCCACGGTCGGCGTCCGGGCGCTCACGACCACGGACCCCTCGACCGGTGAGAGTGTCGTGTCGGGGTCGGCCGCCCTGGCTGACGGCGCGGCCCAACTCGCGTCCGGTGTCGACCAGTTGGCCACCCAGTTGCCGAAGCAGACGGCCGCCCAGACCGCCACCCTGACCGACGCCCTCACCCAGCTCTCTGCCGGCGCGAGCGCGCTCTCCGACGGGATCGGGAAGTACGCCGACGGGGTGACGACCTTCGCCCAGGGTTCGGATGCGTACACGACCGGCGTCCACGAGGCTTCCACCGGAACATCGTCCCTCGTCAGCGGCATGTCCAAGCTGGACGACGGTGCGTCCACGCTGGCCGACGGGGCGTCCACCTTCGCGTCGAAGCTGGCCGACGGTGCGTCCGAGGTGCCGAGCTTCTCGACCCGGACGCGCGAGAACCTGGCGTCCGTGGTGGCGCGCCCGGTCGACGGGGACGCCCAGGTCGCCGCGTCCCCGCTCGTCGCCAGCACCGCGCTGTTGACCGTCCTCGCCCTCTGGTTGGGGTCGCTGATCACCTTCCTCGTCGTGCGTCCGATCCCGTCCAGGGTGCTGACGAGTTCGCGTCCGAGTTGGCAACTGGTGGGCGCCGCGCTGACGCCGCCGCTGGCCATCGCGGGCGTCCAAGCCTTCGCCCTGGCGGGCGTCGCTGCACTCGCACTTCACCTCCCGGCGGGTGACTGGGCCCGATTGTTGGCCCTGCTGCTGCTCGCAGGGGTCGCGTTCGTGCTGGTCAATCACGCCCTGGCTGCGTGGCTCCACGGCCTCGGACGCACGATCTCGGTCGTGCTCGCCACCGTCGCCGCAGCCACCGGGTTGATCTCGGCCGTCCCGACGGTCTTCGACTGGATCAACGCCGTGTCGCCGATCGCACCGGCCCTGCGGGGCATTCGCGCGATCGTCGCCGGCGGGTCAGGTGGCGGCGGCGCGGTGGCCATGCTGCTGGTCTGGGTGCTGCTCGGATCGAGTGCCTCGTTCCTGGCGGTCGCCCGGAAGCGCCAGTTGTCGCCGAAGCAGTACCGCAAGCAGGTCGCCGTGGCCGCGGAGTGAGGCCTGCGCCGCCAGAATGGAACACGTGACGATCGAACTCGCCCCCGTGAACCCCGACTGGTGGCGCACCGCCGCCATCTACCAGATCTACCCGCGCAGCTTCGCTGACGGCAACGGCGACGGACTGGGCGACCTGCCGGGCGTGACGTCCCGCGTGGACTACCTCGCGAGCCTCGGGATCGACGCCGTGTGGCTGTCGCCGTTCTACCCCTCGGCCCTGGCCGACGGCGGCTACGACGTCGACGACTACCGCGACGTCGACCCCCGGCTGGGGACGCTCGACGACTTCGACGCGATGGTCGCCGCCCTGCATGCGGCCGGGATCAAGGTGATCGTCGACATCGTCCCCAACCACACCTCGAACCTGCACGCCTGGTTCGTCGAGGCCCTCGCGTCCGCACCGGGGTCGGCCGCCCGCGCCCGCTACATCTTCCGCGACGGCATCGGGGACGCTGCGCCCAACGACTGGCAGTCCGAATTCGGGGGGTCCGCGTGGGAACGCGTTCCGGACGGCCAGTGGTACTTCCACACGTTCGCCGTCGAACAGCCCGACCTCAACTGGGACAACCCCGAGGTTCGCGCCGACTTCGAGACCACCCTCCGCTTCTGGTCCGACCGAGGAGTGGACGGCTTCCGCGTCGACGTCGCCCACGGCCTCGTCAAGGACTGGACCACACCCGAGACCCCGTGGGTCGAACTGGCCCCCGCGCAACGCCCGGACGGGTCGCACCCCTATCGCGACCGGGACGGCGTCCATGAGATCTACCGGGCCTGGCGGCGCGTCTTCAACGAGTACGACCCGCCACGTTTCGCGGTCGCCGAGGCAGCGGTGGTGGCGTCGAGGCGAGCCGCTTACGCCGCCGTCGACGGGCTGGGCCAGGCCTTCAACTTCGAGATGCACGACGTCGGCTGGGACGCGTCCGAGATGCGGGCGGTCATCGACTCCGGCCTGCGTGACATCACGATGACCGGGTCGTCCACGTGGCTCCTCGGGTGTCACGACTCCTGCCGCGTCGCGTCGCGCTTCGGCGTGCCCCGCGAGACGGGCGAGAACCCCCATCAGGCCGCCCGACGCTGGTTGCTCAGCGACGGACGCCTGCCCTGCGACCTCGCCGCGGGGACGCGCCACGCCGTGGCCGCCGCGTTCATCGAACTCGCCCTCCCTGGCTCGGCCTACCTCTACCAGGGCGACGAACTCGGGCTCCCCGAGGTGCCCGACCTGCCCGTCGAGTGGCTGGCCGACCCCATGTTCGCGCGCTCACCAGGCACTGAGAAGGGACGCGACGGCTGCCGCGTCCCCCTGCCCTGGACCACGGACGCACCGTCGTTCGGCTTCGGCCCCGTGCAGTCCACGCCACCGCAACCGACGTGGTTCGGACGCCATGCAGTCTCGGTCCAGGACGACGACCCTGCTTCGGTATTGGCGCGCTTCCGTACCGCGCTGGCCGCGCGGCGCGCCCTGGTCGGGCCTGACCTCGCGTTCACCTGGGTGGACTCGGCGCCCGAGGTGCTTCACTTCGTGCGTCCGGGCGGTTGGCACTGCGTCTCGAACTTCGGGGAGACACCGGTCGAGGTGCCGAATGGACGCGTCGTCGCGTCCAGTGGTGACCTGGTCGACGGACTGCTGCCCGAGGGGACGACCGTCTGGGTCGTGGGTGAGGTCTGAGGCCCGC
>CALKHV010000064.1 GCA_937988865.1 uncultured Propionibacteriaceae bacterium
AACGTCATCGCCCAGAGCAAGTGGGGCAACCCGAGCAATGTCGTCATGGCGGGGGCGCACCTCGACTCGGTCCAGGCCGGCCCCGGCATCAACGACAACGGCTCCGGGTCGGCAGCGATCCTCGAGGTGGCCGAGCAGATGGCCAAGGTCAAGCCGACCAACGCCGTGCGGTTCGCCTGGTGGGGTGCCGAGGAGTCCGGCCTCGTCGGGTCGAACGAGTACGTCGCCGGGCTCTCGGAGGCGGAGAAGGACAAGATCGCGCTGTACCTGAACTTCGACATGGTGGGTTCGCCCAACCACGTGTTCTTCGTCTACGACGGTGACGACTCCGACAAGACCGGCGCCGGCGCCGGGCCGGAGGGTTCCGCACAGATCGAGAAGACCTTCGAGGCCTTCTACACCCGGGTCGGTGAGCCCTTCAAGGGCACCGACTTCTCAGGGCGCTCCGACTACGGCGCGTTCATCGCCAACGGCATCCCGTCCGGTGGCCTGTTCACCGGCGCCGAGGGTGTCAAGACCGCTGACGAGGCCGCCCTGTGGGGAGGGACCGCGGGCCAGCAGTACGACCCGTGCTACCACCTGGCGTGCGACACCTACGCGAACAACAACGACCACGCCCTCGACGTCAACTCCGACGCCATCGGGTTCAGCGTGCTCCAGTATGCGATGAACACCTCGGACATCAACGGGCTCCCCGGCAAGGGCAACTTCCCGGTGCTGTCCGGGGCCAAGTCGCCCGCGGCGGGCGCCAACCTCACGGGTGGTGGTGGCCTGCACGACCACGACCACGCGCCCACCCACACCGAGTGACCTGACCGCACGACGCCCGGCATCCCACCTCGGATGCCGGGCGTCGTCATGTCTACCGGCGGGTAATTGGCGAACCTCACACCCGCCAAGGTTCACCTGACCTGCCGCCGGGCGGCGCGCCGCGCTAGGTTGCTGCCGTGGCCACTACGACAGCTCCCTCACGTCCGGCGTCGGCCCGCCGCACCACCATCGCCCTCAAGACCCTCATGGCGGGGTCCGGGCTGGTGTTCGTCGGGTACGTCCTTTTGCACATGTACGGCAACCTCAAGACCTTGGCGGGGGAGGAGGCGTTCAACACCTACGCCCATCACCTGCGCACCTTCGGCGAGCCGATCCTGCCCTACGAGGGGCTGCTGTGGATCGTGCGCGTCGTGTTGATCGTGGCGGTCATCGGCCACGTCTACGCGGCGTTCGCGCTGTGGAGCCGGGCCGGCACCGCACGGCGCACGAAGTACGCCGCCGCCAAGACGGCGATGCGCACCGCGTGGATGCGGTGGGGCGGGGTCTTCCTCATCCTCTTCATCGTCTGGCACCTGCTGCACTTCACGATCATGAAGATCTCGGTCAACCCCGACGCCCAGGGCCCGGACATCGAGAACAACCCCTACCAGCTCGTCGTCGCGAGCTTCCAGGTTCCGTGGATGACCCTGATCTACCTGCTCGCTCTCGCCGCGCTCGGCCTGCACCTCGCGCACGGGGTCTTCAGTGCGCAGCAGACCCTCGGCCTCACGGGCACCCCGGCGAAGTACCGGCGTGCCAAGGCCATCGGCCACGCCGTCGCAGCGCTCGTCGTCGTCGGGTTCGCCATCCCGCCGCTCGCCATCCTCTTCGGCCTGATCAAGTGAGGCACTGACACCATGACCGGAAACACCGTGAACGCGGGGATCGCCCACCGCCTCTACACCGAGGGCGAGAAGATCGCCGACACCAAGGCGCCCGCCGGCCCCATCGCCGAGAAGTGGACCACCCGCAAGTTCGAGGCAGCCCTGGTCAACCCGGCCAACCGTCGCAAGCTGTCGGTCATCATCGTGGGCACCGGGCTCGCCGGCGGCGCCGCCGCCGCAACCTTGGGCGAGGCCGGCTACCACGTGAAGTCGTTCTGCTTCCAGGACAGCCCGCGCCGGGCCCACTCGATCGCCGCCCAGGGTGGCATCAACGCCGCCAAGAACTACAAGGAGGACGGCGACTCCGTCTACCGCCTGTTCTACGACACGGTCAAGGGTGGTGACTACCGGGCCCGCGAGACCAACGTCTACCGCCTGGCCGAGGTCAGCGCCGCGATCATCGACCAGTGCGTCGCCCAGGGTGTGCCGTTCGCCCGCGAGTACGGCGGTCTGCTCGACAACCGTTCCTTCGGTGGCGTCCAGGTGTCGCGCACCTTCTACGCCCGTGGCCAGACCGGCCAGCAGCTGCTCATCGGTGCCTACCAGGCCCTCGAGCGTCAGGTCGCGGCCGGCACGGTGGAGCAGTTCACCCGCCACGAGATGCTCGAGGTCATCGTCTCCGAGGGTCGCGCGCGCGGCATCATCGCCCGCGACCTCGTCACCGGCGAGATCGAGACGCACCTCGCGGATGCCGTCGTCCTCGCCTCCGGTGGGTACGGCAACGTGTTCTTCCTGTCGACCAACGCGATGGGCTCCAACGTCACGGCGTCGTGGCGGGCGCACCGCAAGGGCGCCTACATGGCCAACCCCTGCTACACGCAGATCCACCCGACCTGCATCCCGGTCTCCGGTGACCACCAGAGCAAGCTGACCCTGATGTCCGAGTCGCTGCGCAACGACGGCCGCATCTGGGTGCCCAAGCGTCGCGAGGACTGTGACAAGGACCCGCGCACCATCGCCGAGGAGGACCGCGACTACTACCTGGAGCGGATCTACCCGAGCTTCGGCAACCTCGTGCCGCGTGACATCGCCTCGCGCCAGGCCAAGAACGTCTGCGACGAGGGCCGCGGTGTTGGCCCTATGGTCGGGGACTTCCGCCGCGGGGTGTACCTCGACTTCGCCGACGCCATCTCCCGACTGGGCAAGGCAGCCGTCGAGGCCAAGTACGGCAACCTGTTCGACATGTACGCCCGGATCACCGGGGAGAACCCGTACGAGACCCCGATGCGCATCTACCCGGCGGTCCACTACACGATGGGTGGTCTGTGGGTCGACTACGACCTCCAGTCCTCGATCCCCGGGCTGTTCGTCACCGGAGAGGCCAACTTCTCCGACCACGGCGCCAACCGCCTGGGTGCCTCGGCGCTCATGCAGGGCCTGGCCGACGGGTACTTCGTCCTGCCGAACACCATCCGCGACTACCTCGCCAAGGGGCCCTTCGAGCCGCTGTCGACGGACGCCCCCGCCGTCGTCGAGGCACGCACCTCGGTCGAGGAGCGCACGGCCCGCCTGCTCCAGATCCAGGGCGAGCGCAGTGTCGACTCCTTCCACAAGGAACTCGGCCACATCATGTGGGAGTACTGCGGCATGGAGCGTTCCGAGGAGGGGCTGCTCAAGGCCATCGACCTCATCCGCGGTCTGCGCGAGGAGTTCTGGCGCAACGTGCGTGTCCTCGGGTCGGCCGACACCCTCAACCAGAGCCTCGAGAAGGCCGGCCGCGTCGCCGACTTCCTCGAACTCGGTGAGCTCATGTGCATCGACGCCCTGCACCGCCGCGAGTCCTGCGGTGGTCACTTCCGGGCCGAGTCGCAGACGGAGGACGGCGAGGCGCTGCGTCACGACGACGAGTTCCTGTACGTCGCGGCCTGGGAGTTCGCCGGTGGCGACGGTGACGGCGAGATGGGTGCCCCGGTGCTCCACAAGGAGGACCTGGTGTACGAAGCGATCGAACTGAAGCAGCGGAGCTACAAGTGACCACCCCACGAAGTTCTACGTTCCTTCGTCACTTCGATACTTCGCGAGGACCCCGATCATGAATCTCACCCTGAAGATCTGGCGCCAGGCCGGCCCCCGCCACACCGGCGAGCTCGTCGTCTACAAGGTCTCCGACATCAGCCCCGACATGAGCTTCCTCGAGATGCTCGACGTGCTCAACGAACAGCTCAACGCGGCCGGGCAGGAGCCCATCGCCTTCGACAGCGACTGCCGCGAGGGCATCTGCGGCATGTGTGGCCTGATGATCTCCGGCGAGGCTCACGGGCCCGAGAAGACGACGACCTGTCAGCTGCACATGCGCAGCTTCCGCGACGGTGAGGTCATCACGATCGAGCCGTGGCGCGCCAACGCGTTCCCGGTCATCAAGGACCTCGTCGTCGACCGCGGTGCCTTCGACCGCATCATCCAGGCGGGCGGCTACATCTCGGTCAACACCGGGTCCGCCCCCGACGCCCACGCCGCGCCGGTCCCCAAGCCGGCTGCCGACCGGGCGTTCACGGCGGCCGAGTGCATCGGGTGCGGCGCCTGCGTCGCGGCCTGCCCGAACGCGAGCGCCATGCTCTTCATGGGCGCCAAGGTCACCCACCTCTCCGAGCTGCCCCAGGGGCAGCCCGAGCGGATGGCTCGGGTCGTCTCCATGGTCGACCAGCACGACCACGAGGGCTTTGGTGGCTGCACCAACGTCGGTGCCTGCTCTCAGGCCTGCCCGAAGGGCATCCCGCAGGACGTCATCTCCACGCTCAACCACGACCTCCTGGCGGCGATGCGCGCAGGTCACTGACCGGCATCCCCAACCCCAAACGCGTACCCCCAGCGACCAACAGGTCGCTGGGGGTACGCGCTTTGGAGGGTCAGGGCGTACCCGGACCGACCTGTTGGTCGGTTCCGGGACGGGTCAGAGCCAGCTGAGGCGGTCGCGCAGCAGCGCGTAGCCGACGAAGGCGACGACGTCGAGGATCGTGTGGGCCACCACGAGCGGCA
Organism: uncultured Propionibacteriaceae bacterium; assembly: GCA_937988865.1. GTDB lineage: Bacteria > Actinomycetota > Actinomycetes > Propionibacteriales > Propionibacteriaceae > CALKHV01. The sequence continues at coordinate 4,671 of CALKHV010000064.1, forward strand.
TCACCCGCTTGGAGCGGGTGTACCACCAGCCGAAGACCACCCCCATGACGATGTTGCCGACGAAGCCGCCGAACCCCTGGTAGAGGTGGTAGGTGCCTCGGATCACGGCGCTGGTGAGGATGATCTGCCAGCGCCCCCACCCGGCCTGGCCCCACCGTTTGAACAGGTAGCCCACCATGACCGCCTCTTCGAGCACCGCGTTCTGGGCGGCGGCGAGGACCAGGACGGGGACGGTCCACCAGGCGCTCGCGAGGTTGGCAGCGGCGATCGTCGTGTTGAGGTCGAGGGCCTTCGCGGCGGCGTACATCGCGAGCCCGGGGAGGCCGATGACGGCGGCCAGCACCGCCCCGCGCACGAGGTCCTGACCCGGCCGGCGCAGGTCGAAGCCCATCGTGTGGGGTTCGTCCGGGTCGTCGCGGCGCAGCAGGTGCAGGGCGAGGAGCACCGGCACCACGGCCAGCGCGACCCCGGTGAGCTGGTAGGCGAGGTCGAGCCACGGCCGGTCCGGGGTCACCGACGAGTTCATCGAGGTGGTCTGCGACCCGAGCGGTGCCGACCGGGTCAGCTTGTCGACGATGCGCAGCAGTGACCAGATCGCCGAGGCTCCCAGGGACACACCCAGCACGAGCCAGGTCTCGGTGAGGTGCTGGCGGCGCATGGAGGACAGCGTATGCCGCGCACCGGTCGGTGCCACGTCGGGACCTCGGCAGAGATTGTCCCTGCAATTGACCAATTCTTTGCTTGTGCGATGCAGATTCCAGATCAATTCCATGCCCACTCTTTACCAATAGAATGGTAGGAATTGTGCCGCAATTCGGAACGCCCAATTGTTGGCGCCAGTCAATAGCCAGAACGGACTATTGCCGCTCCCGCTGGGCTCGCCAACAATAGTCGAAGCCAAACAATTCAGACCTTCTCAAGGTCTCTGAATTGCCTGTGAACAGGTTTTGGCATCCCGCCTCAGATGGAGACAGTCATGTCCGAGCAAGAACCACAGGCCCCCGCGGGCTCGTTCGCGGAGCACCTCGCCCAATCCCCCTCCGGGGGCCTGTCGGGCGGCCAGTCGAACAAGGTGGAGCTGTTCGTCCAGGGCGGGTCCATCGGATGGCTCGGTGAGGACAGCGGGCAGTGGGCCGTGGTCACCAGTCAGGACGCCGCAGTGCCCCTGAAGGCCTACGTCCACACCGACGGCGTCCTGTACTACTGCAACGCCGGCGACGACTCCCGCTACCTGTCGGTCAGCGACGGGTACCACTACGTCGGCTTCTACAACTGGGTCGGCGCGCGCGGATGGACGCTGAACGGCGGCGTGCTCACGTCGCTGTACACCAATGCCCCGTTGTCGATCTACTCGACCGGCAACGGCTATCTGTACGCGAACAGCGGCTACACGCCGGTGACCGTCCAGTTCCACTGACCGCCCAGTCCCACACATCGCCGATGCCGGCGTGAGGAGTTCCGTCGTGGAATCAACCAGGAAACAGGCAACCCACGGCGGACTCCGTCTGGACGCCGGCGTTCGACGTCTTCTCGAGGACGCCTTCGACATCGACCTGGCCTCGGTGCGGGTCCACACCGGCACTCGGGCAGATGCCGTTGCCAGGTCGATGCACGCCGATGCGTTCGCGGTCGGACCCCGGCTCCACTTCCGGGAGGGAGCCTACGACCCGGCGAGCGAGCACGGGCTGTGGTTGCTCGCCCACGAGGTCGCCCACGTCATCCAGCAGGCGCACGGGTGGGTGGGGCCGTCCATCCCTCGCCGCCGGCTCGAGCGGCAGGCCGACCTGGCCGCGGACAGGGTCACCTCCGGGCGGCGGGCAGCGATGGGGTGGCTCGAGGCGATCCCGCCGCACCGTGCCGCCGGACCCGTGACCATCCAGTGTCATGCCTCGTGGGAGCACCGGTTGCTGGGGGACGCCTCGGCGGCTGACCTGGGCCGCCTGGCGCACGGCTCCACCGACCGGCCGGCAGCACTGCAGGCCCTTCGCGACTTCCTCGAGATCTGGCACCACGACCCGGACCACGTCACCCCGGAGGAGATCGCCGGGCGCTGCCCCGGGGTGCGCACCCTGACCTTGCGCGCCAGCGGCCTGCTCGTCACCTACGGCGAGCTGAACACCTTGCCGGACTACCTCTCCGACCCCACGGCGATGGACAGCCTGCCCCGTGACATCCTCCTGCCCATCCTGCAGGCGGTGCGGCAGGAGGGGTATGCCAACGCCCGGAGGCTCCTGGGCAACGAGGACCCGTTCCCCATCTTCGACGGCGCGGTCGCCATGCACCTGGCCAACGGGACGCTGAACGACATCTGGGAGTCGATGTGGCTCAACGACCTCACGGCGAACCTGCCCCAGGGCCAGCCGCCGGACTCCTCGCTGAGCCACACGGACGCCTACTCGGCCCTGCTCGCGCGCAACGCCTGCCACTTCGCACCGCATTCCTGGTACCGGTGGGCGCAGTCCTACGACCTGGCACTGCACAAGGCGCAGGACGCCCACCGAACCGGCGATCCAGAGGCTGCTCGCGCCGCCTGGATCCTCCACGGGTACGCCGACCACTTCCTCCAGGACTCATTCGCCGCGGGCCACCTGATCAACAAGACCCTGGTCATGCAGTGGTTCGTCGAGTGGGCGGCGCCGACCTGGTTCGAGAAGGTGCCGGACTGGGTCGAGCTGCAGACCATGACGACGGCTCGACAGCCGCTGATCTCGGGACCGGGTCTCTACGACCCGTCGGACCCCGGAGTGGTGCGCGACCCGCAGACCGCTCAGGAGCAGGGTTCGCGCGACGCTCGGCTCACGATGTCCGGCGTCGGCGCGGATGCCGCCAACGGCATCCCCCGTGACACCGCCTACCAGAACTACCTCATGTTCCTCACCAGCACCGTGGCCCAGTCCGCGCCGCTCGCGCTGCACGACGACCTCAACAAGAGCGGGCTGCTCGTCGCCTCGAGGGACCAGCCCACCGCGTACCAGGTCTTCGGTGACAACACGATGCTGAACGGCGGTGCCGGTCTGGTGATCGCCAGCGACACCGCCCACCTGTCGCAACAGTCCATCCGGGACGTCCTGGACACGGGCACGACGACGGTCACCCGCGAGCTGATCCAGAGCCGGTTCCCGACCGTCGCGAGAGCCGCGTCGGGTGACCTGCTCCCGCTGCGGGAGTGGAACGCCTCGCTGAAGGGCCGTGCCTTCACCGCCTTCGAGAGCGTTCACGACATCGTCCTCGGCTCGCTCCAGCCGCGGATGGGCCACGTCTCGCAGGACCTGAGTCATGTCGTCGTCCAGCTCTCCTTCCAGGGGAAGCAGGGCTACCTGGGGCGAGATGCCGATGGCTGGGGACGGCTCGTGGGCCGCGACGACGCCACGAGGTTGCGACTGCGGATGGTCGACGGCCAGAACTACTACGGGACCGACGACGACTGGTGGCTGTCCGTCGGCACCACGGGAACCCGGGCCGGGTACGTCTCCTTCTACTGGTGGAACAACTGCGGGCACCCGGACTGGAGGTACGACCGGGTCACCAAGCGCCTCACGTCGTCGTACTCCTCACGTGCCGGGATGTCGATCCGGGACGACGGCTACGTCTACTGCTGGCCGTCCTACCCCGCTGCCGACGTCGAGCTGCAGGAGGTGTAGCCCAGGACCAAGACCGACCGGCCAGGAGGCACGACACGTGACCCTCGCGCGGTGGGGCGGCACGTCGACCCGGAGGTGGCCGCCTACCATGGCGGTTCCGACGTGAGGAGAGCACAGTGGAGACCGGATCCGGCCTGCGGACCATGGCAGCGACCGCAACCGTGCTGGTGGCCCTGTCCGTCGGGGGCTGCAACCGCGACGCCGAGGGGACCGAGACGGCATCCCCCACGGGGTCCGCGACGGCCAGCACCTCGACGAGCCCGACTCCCACCCCGAGCCCGTCGTCGTCGCTGCCGACGGTCGGTGAGGTCTACCGGCAGGCTCGCACCGCTGCCCTGGCTGCCCCGTCGGGGCACGTGGTCGGCACGCAGACCCGCGATGGGGCCCCGGTCACCGTTGACGTCGAGGGCAACGCCAACGGCTCGAACCAGACGGTCTTCATCACCACCCCCTCGGGTGGCCAGGCCGAGGTGATCACCGTCGGAGCCGACCACTGGCTCGGGGGCGACGAGGAGTTCTGGGTCGAGCAGACCGGTGATCCGGCCGCTGGCTCCGGGATGGTCGGCAAGTACGTCGCCATCAGCGAGTCCGACGCCACCGAGCTCGGCTCCTTCACCCTGCGCACCATGCTCACCGAGACCTTCGGGCTGCCGGAGATCGCGGCTCTCGAGACCGACACCTCCCCGGTGGAGGAGAGCGAGGTCGACGGCAAGGCGGTGTACATCCTCGGCAAGGCAGACGGGGCCCGACTCTGGGTGCTGGCCGACGGCAGCGCCACCCTCGTGCGCGCGGTCGGGCCGTCGACCGCCCCGGCCGACCTCGTGTTCAGCGACTGGGGCCGGGCCCAGACCTTCACCCCGCCGCCGGCGTCGATGGTCGTCGAGGGCTAG
>CALKHV010000065.1 GCA_937988865.1 uncultured Propionibacteriaceae bacterium
TGCTGGTTGAGCTCGACGGGTTCACCTGGCACGGGGATCGACGCGATGCCGATCAGTGGCGTGACAACGAACTGCTCATCACGTCCGGGCGGCGGACCCTGCGCTACGGCTTCCGCCAGATTGCCGGTCGACCGTGCGAGGTGGCCCACCAGCTGGCGCGAGCACTGTCCGTCCTGGGATGGCGAGGGCCGTTGAAGCGGTGCACGCGGTGCCGCCGTGTCCACCGCTACTGACGAGTGAGCGCGCACTCATTCCTGCGGACGTGTTCGACATCAGACACTTTCGCAGGAGTGAAACTCAGGGCTACGTGCGGACGAGGGTCAGTCTTCCGGCGGGTGACTCCAGGATCAGGATGTCGCCGTCGCGGGTGATCCAGGGGTCGCTGAGCAAGATGTCATGGACCGCGTCACCCATTGCTCCGTTCTCATTGAGGCAACCTTTCAGGCCCGTTCCCCTGTCAGCTATGAGGAGAGTGTCAGCCTTGACCGAGTAGAGCGCGTTGAACGGGGCACACGAGTTGAATCCGTGGAGGATGCCCCGTGCTCCGAAGTCCATGGATACTCCCTCGACGACCGTCGGGGAGCCGCTCCACGGGGACAGCTCAACCCCCTCCCATTCGCCCCACACGGGATTCGCCCGCGAGTAGATCGTGACGGCGGCGACCGCGACCATCGCCAGCACCGCGACAGCCACCAGCACTCGGGTCACGAGGCGGGGCTTCACGGCCCCGACCCCCCGCGGGGCGACGCTGCTGTCATCTTCGCCCTCCAGTCTGGTAACAGTGAGTCTACGAGTGAGCGCCCACTCACTCCTGCGGAAGTGTTCGACATCAGACACTTTCGCAGGAATGAAATGCGAGCCGTCAGAATGGGCAGGTGAACGCCCGCGTCGTCCCCGATCCCGAGAACCCCGGGGCCTGGTACGTCCGCATCGGCTGGACCGACCAGTCCTGGGTCGACCCCGACGACCCGACCCGGCTCGAATTCGACTATGTCCAGCGCATCGCCGCCCACATCGACGCCTTCTCACCGGCGGGGCAGCGGCTCCGCATCGTCCACGTCGGGGGCGGCGGCCTCACCCTCCCGCGCTACGTCGCGCACACGCGTCCGACCTCGGCCCAGATCGTCCTTGAACCCGACGAGGCCCTCACCGACGAGGTCCGCGCAGCCCTTCCCCTGCCGCGAAACTCGGGCATCAAGGTGCGCCCCCAGGACGGACGCACCGGCCTCGCGGCCATGCCCGACGATTACGCCGACCTCGTGGTCATCGACGCGTTCGACGGGGCGCGAGTCCCCGGCGAACTGGCGACGGTGAGTTGCTTCGCGGACGTCCGCCGGGTGCTCCACGCGTCCGGCGCACTGCTCATGAACGTCACCGACGGCACCTCCCTCGACTGGACGCGCCGCACCATCGCCGGCCTCGGACGCTACTTTCCCCACGTCGTCGTCAGTGCAGAATCGGGCACCCTCAAGGGACGCCGTTTCGGCAACCTCGTCCTCGCAGCGTCCCGGGCCGAGTTCCCCACGGACGTCCTGACCCGCCGCGCCGCCAGCGCAGCCTTCCCCTACCGACTCGTCCACGGCGAGGCCCTCCGCCGGCTGATCGGCGGGGCCCAACCCTTCTTCGACCCCGGCGAACCCTCGCCGTCACCACCGTTCGGCCCGGCGTCCTTCCAGTAGGCGCCCCGCCGGGGTTGAGCGGGCAACCGATAGATTGACCGCCATGTCTGACCACGCCGCCCTCGCCGCCCTCATCCGTGACCTCGCCGTCGTGCACGGACGCGTGACCCTCGCCTCCGGACGCGAGGCCGACTACTACATCGACATGCGCCGCGTCACCCTCGACGGCGAGGCGTCCCCCCTTGTCGGACGCGTGATGCGCGAACTCGTCGCCGACTGGGACTTCGATGCCGTCGGGGGTCTGACACTCGGCGCCGACCCCGTCGCCACGGCCATGCTCCACGCCGCCGCCGCGTCCGGTGGACGCCTCGACGCCTTCGTCGTCCGCAAGGAGGCCAAGGCTCACGGCATGCAGCGACGTATCGAGGGCACCGACGTCACCGGACGCAGGGTGCTCGTCGTGGAGGACACTTCGACGACCGGCGGCTCGGCCCTCGCCGCAGTGGAGGCCGTCATCGAAGCCGGGGGCATCGTGGTGGGCGTCGCCGTGGTCGTCGACCGCAACACGGGTGCAGCCGAGGTCGTCCGTCAGGCCGGTCTCGACTACCGATTCGCCTTCGGGCTGAACGACCTGGGCCTCGCCTGAGCGTTCGTCGCGGGCTCGTGCGAGGGCTGAGCGGCTAGGGTGGGACGCGGTAGACCACCGCGCCGACGCGCAGCCGCACGTCACTGCCCCGGCGTCCGGCACGACATCGTCCAGCACGACAAGGAGCACTCCATGGAGTGGATCATCGGCATTCTCATCGCTCTGATCGTCATCGCAGGTTTCCTGGTGATCGGGCCATACAACAGTTTCGTCCGGCTGCGCAACGTCATCCAGGAGTCGTGGCGCCAGGTCGACGTCGAGCTCAACCGGCGTTACGAGTTGATCCCCAACCTGGTCGAGACCGTTCGGGCCTACGCGGCCCACGAGCGCAACACCCTCGAAGAGGTCACCCGGCTGCGGAACAATGCTGTAGCCCTCGCCCAGGGCCACGGCCCTGCCAGTGAGCAGCGCGCCGAGGCCGAGGCTGCCCTGTCGGCCGGCGTCCGTCAGTTGCTCGTCAGCGTCGAGGCCTATCCGGAATTGAAGAGCAACCAGAACTTCCTCGAGTTGCAGCGCGAACTCACCGACACCGAAGACCGCATTGCAGCCGGACGCCGGTTCTACAACGCCAACGTCCGCGCCTACAACACCAAGGTCGAACAGGTGCCCTCGAACATCGTGGCGAACATGTTCAAGTTCGAGAAGGCGACTTATTTCGAGGTCAACGACCCGGCCGTGCGTCAGGCCCCGGACGTCAACTTCGGCGAGATCTCGTACCGCGCCGGCGACCCGCAGGTGGGCGGTCAGGCGTCCAGGCAGGCACTCCCTGATCCTCAGTCGTACCAGCAGCAGAATCCCTACCAGCCGCCTGCCGCACCCCAGCAGCTGCCCAATCCCCAGCAGGGCGGCTACCAGCCCCCCTACCAGCAGCAGCCGCCGTCGGGTCCCACGAACTGAATTGAACTTCCAATACGAAGGGCCCCCGCTGGAGCGGGGGCCCTTCGTGCTGTGTTCGGAGTCTGGTCGATCAGGCTGCGGCGTCCACCTTCGCGCGCCGCTTCGACAGCACGTACTCGACGATCATCGGGACCACCGAGATGAAGACGATGAGGAGGATCATGACCTCGAGGTTGTTCTTCACGAACGAGATCTGACCGAGGAAGAACCCCAGCGTCGTCACGCCGCACACCCACAGGACGCCACCGACGGCTGTCCAGGCGATGAAACGCCGGAAGTCCATGCGGGCGACGCCGGCCACGAGCGTCACGAACGTCCGAACGAAGGGCACGAAACGGGCCAGGACCAGCGCCTTGGGCCCGTACTTGTCGAAGAACTCGTACGTGAGGTCGACGTAGCGGGGGTCGAACACCTTCCCCATGAAGCCCGTTCGAGGTTTGAAGAGTGGTGGGCCGACGAGGCGTCCGAGGTAGTAGCCCGAGATGTTGCCGAGGATGGCCGCAGTCGTCAGGACAGCGCAGGCGAAGAGCATCGTCTGCAGCTTGGTGCCGTAGTGGATCGCCGGTGCGCCACCCTCCAGTCCGCCGGCGATCAGCATGCCGACAGTGAACAGCAGGGAGTCGCCCGGCAGGATCGAGAACAGCCCGCATTCGGCAAACACGATGACCGCCACGACCCACAGCGCCCAGGGCCCGGCGGCTTCGATGATGTTCTGCGGATCGAGCCAGGACGGCATCAGCAGGGGAACGAGCGCGAGGTTCGTCAGGAGTGATGTCACCTGTAGAGCGTACCTTGGACGCTTGTGGACCCTTGTGAGCTGACTGTGGGGTGGCTGTGACCGACGACGCCGCAACGCCTCCTGACGACCCCACCCTGCCCGACGTCGGCGTCGGCCCCCACGCCGAACCGTGGCCCGACGATCCCCGCCTTGACCCCGACCTCCTGGCGTCCGGGGATCGTCGCAACGTGGGGGACGAGTTCCGCTACTGGCGCCTCGAAGCCATCGTCGAGGCCTTGGACGCCCGCCGCGCACCCCTCCACGTCGCGATCCAGAACTGGGAGCACGACTTCAACATCGGCTCCATCGTCCGCACGGCCAACGCGTTCAATGTGGCCGGTGTCCACATCCTCGGACGCCGCCGCTGGAATCGGCGGGGTGCCATGGTCACCGATCGCTACCTGCACGTGCACCACCACCCAGACGTCGACTCGTTCGCCGCCTGGTGCGCCGAGCGCGGCATCGAACTCGTCGGTGTCGACAACCTGCCCGGCAGCGTCCCCCTCGAGGACGCCGAACTCCCGCGCGACTGCTGCCTGGTCTTCGGCTCGGAGGGTCCCGGGCTCACCGACGACATGGTCGCCGCGTGTTCTCGCCTCGTGGCGATCACCCAGTACGGATCCACGCGCTCCCTCAACGCCGGCGCCGCGGCCGCCATCGCCATGTACCACTGGAGCCTCCAGCACGGACGTCGATGACGCCCGATAGCGTGACTGCATGACCGTGCGAGCCTTCGTCGCCTCCCCCCTCACCCCCGCCCACGCCGACCTCATCCGGGCGCTCGCCCCCGACCTCGACCTCGTGTTCGAACCCGACCTGATCCCCGACCCCCTGTGGGCTGCAGATCACGTGGGCGATCCCGCCTACACCCGGACGCCCGAGCAGCAGGCCCGCTACGACGCGCACTGCGCGTCCGCCGAGATCCTGTACGGTCTCCCGGACAACTCGCCGGCCAAGCTGGCCGAGGTCGTGGCGTCCAACCCCCGCCTGCGCTGGGTGCAGACCATGGCCGCCGGCGGCGGCTCACAGGTCAAGGCCGCGAACCTCGCGGACGCCGACCTCGCGCGCGTCACCTTCACGACGTCCGCGGGCGTGCACGCCGTGCCGTTGGCCGAGTTCTCGGTGTTCGGCGTGCTCGCCGGGGCGAAAGGTCTGCCGCGCCTGCAGGGACAGCAGGCGGCCCATGAGTGGGGCCCTCGCTGGACGATGCGTCACGTCTCGCAGTTGACCGTGGTCGTCGTGGGCCTGGGCCACATCGGACGCCAGTGCGTCGCGAGTTTCGCCGCCCTCGGGGCGCGCGTCATCGGTGTCAACCGCAGCATTCGCGACGTCCCCGGGGCCGAGCGAGTCGTCACGACCGATCGCCTCCTCGAGGTCGCCGCCGAGGCGGACGCCCTCGTCCTCACCCTCCCCGACGCCCTCGGGACGCCGGGTCTGGTCAGTCGTGAGGTGCTCGAGGCGACGCGTCCGGGCTGCATCGTCACCAACGTCGGACGCGGACTCACCGTCGACGAGCCTGCCCTCGTCGAGTTGCTGGCGTCCGGACACCTGGCCTTCGCCGCGCTCGACGTCACCGCCGTCGAGCCCCTGCCCAGCGACAGTCCGCTGTGGGATCTGTCCAACGTGCTCATCGCGCCCCACTGCGCCGCCCTCGACGACGAGGAGCCCCGACTGATCGCCGAACTGTTCGCCGACAATGCCCGTCGCCTCATCGCGGGCGATGCGATGCGCAACGTCGTCGACACCGTCAACTGGTACTGAGCAGATGGGCACTCAACCCATGCCGTCGCGACGCGCCTTGCGGGCAAGCTCTTAGGATGACCGGGTGAGCGGCAGCGATTTCGTGGCATCCTTCAGTCCGGTGCCCATGGCGACCAAGGTCGCGAAGCGTCGTTCCCTCTACCGTCGGACGCTGCGGAGCTCGATCTTCTCCCTGATCCTGACGATCGGGCTCTACTACTGGCAGCGCGACAGCATCCAGGGATTCACCCTCGGCGCGATGAGCGGCCTCTGGGTGCTCGTGGTCGTCGTTCTGGCGGTGATGTACTTCCTCCTCTGGCGGGCGCGTCGTGCGCTCGGACGCGTCGGTCACGGGCAGGCGTTCCGGATCACCGCCCAGGGCATGGAACTCGGTTCACCGGAGGACGGGCGTCGCGTCGGTTGGTCGGAGATCACCGGGCTGAGCGCGCAGGCGAGGGCCGGCCACGGCGCGCGCCTGGTGGTGACGATGCGTGACTCGACCACCTGGACCGTTCCGCTCGACTTCCTGGACGCCCTCCCGGGGACGATCGACTCCGCAGCCCGCGCCTTCTCGGCCGGACGCATCGGCCTCGACCTCTCGCGCCTCGACTCCGCCTTCTGACTGGGCGTCCGAGTCCGGGTTGCCCCCACCTCCTGCAGCCCGCAGTGCGATTTGAGACACTTGGGGGGCAATCCCATCGTCATCCCGACTCGGTGTGGGCCACACACCAAGAAAGAGGCACCCATGCCCATCGCAACACCTGAGGTCTATGCCGAAATGCTCGACCGGGCGAAGGCAGGCAAGTTCGCCTACCCGGCCATCAACGTCAGCTCGTCGCAGACGCTCAACGCCGCCCTCCAGGGCTTCGCGGACGCCGGCTCCGACGGCATCGTGCAGGTGTCCACCGGTGGCGCCGAGTACCTGTCCGGTCCCACGATCAAGAACATGGTCGCCGGTTCGGTCGCGCTCGCCGAGTACGCCTACGAGGTCGCCAAGAACTACCCGATCAACATCGCCCTCCACACCGACCACTGCCCCAAGCCGAAGCTCGAGGGCTTCGTTCGTCCGTTGCTGGCCATCTCGGCCGAGCGCGTCGCGGCCGGCAAGAACCCCCTCTTCCAGTCGCACATGTGGGACGGCTCCGCGGTTCCCATGGAAGAGAACCTGGCCATCGCAGCAGAACTGCTCGAACTCACCGCCAGGAACCACCAGATCCTCGAGATCGAGGTCGGCGTTGTCGGTGGCGAAGAGGACGGCGTCGCCGCCGAGATCAACGACAAGCTCTACACGACCGTTGAAGACGGCCTGCGCACCATCGAGATGCTCGGCCTGGGCGAGAAGGGTCGCTACCTGACGGCCCTCACCTTCGGCAACGTCCACGGTGTGTACAAGCCGGGTGCTGTCAAGCTGCGTCCCGCGGTGCTCAAGGAGATCCAGGACGCCGTCGGCGCCAAGTACGGCAAGGAAAGCCCCTTCGACCTGGTGTTCCACGGCGGCTCGGGCTCGACCGCCCAGGAGATCTCGGACGCAGTCGACTTCGGCGTCATCAAGATGAACGTCGACACCGACACCCAGTACGCGTTCACGCGTCCCGTTGTCGAGCACATGTTCCGCAACTACGACGGTGTCCTGAAGATCGACGGTGAGGTCGGCAACAAGAAGCAGTACGACCCCCGCGCCTGGGGCAAGGCAGCCGAGGGCGGCATGGCCAAGCGCGTCGTCGAGGCCTGCAACGCCCTGCGTTCGGCCGGGACGACCTTCAAGGCCTGATCGCTCGATTCACTGGCAGCACTCGTTCGGCCGGTCCCTCCGGGGGCCGGCCGTTCTGCGTCACCAGCCCCCGCCGCCCCCTCCGCCGCCCGGGCCCTCGGGCCTCACCTCGGTCGCCAGGGTGGATGCGGACTGGCGCGCCGCCTGTTCCGCGTCCCGCTCGGCCTGCACGATGGGTGCGATCTGGCCGTCGGCGTTGCGGGGCGTCCACGACTGGGTCACCGCCCACTCGGACGCGCACCCCTTGCACGCGAAGATGCGCACCCCGTCGCTGATCTCGTCGGTCGGCAGCCAGTCGCAGGTGCCCTTGCACTCATGGGTGGCCAGGTCTCGTGTCATGGTCCAGATTCTGGCACGCGGCAGTGACACGGGCGGGTCATCGGCCCGCGGCGTACCCCTGCATCCCGCGCGGGTTCGCGCCCGCCAGGAGCGCGCCCGTCCCAGGGTGGCGCGCGACGGCGCACAGGCGTCCCTCGCTCCACTCCGGGCCGATGCTGACGCGGTGCCCACGGGCGCGCAGCCCGCCCGCGACCCCGGGGGAGTGGTTGGCCTCCAGGGTGACCGACCCCGGCTCGAACCCGCGGGGCCAGAACGAGGAGACGAGGTGGTCGGTGTGCCAGTTGGGCGCGTCGATCGCACCCTGCAGGTCGAGCACGCCCGACCGTGCGAACTCGTCGGCCAGGTTGAGGAACAGGTGGGCGCTCCACTGGTCCTGCTGGTCGCCTCCGGGGGTGCCGAAGGCGATCGTCGGGACTCCTTCGTAACTGGCCAGGGAGGGTGACAGGGTCGTCCGGGGACGCCGGCCCGGTGTGAGCGTGGCGGGCAGGCCCTCGTCGAGCCAGCACATCTGCAGCCGGGTGCCAAGGCAGAACCCCAGCTCCGGGATGGTCGGGTTCGACTGCAGCCAGCCACCCGACGGGGTGGCGGCGACCATCGTGCCCCAGCGGTCGACGACGTCGATGTGGCAGGTGTCGCCGCGGGTGCGTCCGAGCTTGTCAACCCCGGGTTCGTCGGACGCGACGGTCGGTTCACCGAGCCCGCCTGTTCGCAGCTGGGTTTCCTGTCCCTGGATGACCCGGTCGATGTGTGACGCCCAGCGCGGTGGGAGACCGGCCGGCGACCCCGGGCGCCAGTCGAGTGACGCGTCCACGCCGATCAACGACCTGCGCGAAGCGGCGTAGTCGGGGTCGAGCAGGGCCGCCAACGGGCCGGGGTCGGCGTCCCCGTACCAGGCGTCCCGGTCGGCCATGACGAGCTTGGTCGACTCGATGAGGCGGTGCAGCACGTCGGCGGTGAAGCCGTCGGGGGCGAGGGTGCCAGGTTCGACGTCGGCGAGCAGAGTGAGTTGCTGCAGCATCGACGGACCCTGCGTCCACTGGTCGCACTTGTGGACCGTCCACGGCCCCCAGTCGGCACTCACCGTGGGCTCCCACCCAGCAACGAATCCGGCCAGGTCGTCACCGTCCAGGACGCCGGCGTGTGGCGTGCCCGAGGCGTCCATGACCGACGTGTGCGCCGACCGGACCATCGCTTCGGCGATCCACCCCTGCCCCCAGATCTTCCGGGCTGCGTCGATCCGCGCCTCGCGCGTCGGACCGGTGGCCTCGGTGACGAGGCGCTTCCAGGTGGACGCCAGCGCAGGATTGCGCAGCAGTCGCCCCGGATCGGGAGGTCCGTCGGTGAGCCACTGCGCCGCCGAGGTGGGCCAGTGGTCACGGAACAGGCCCTCGACGGACGCGACCGTGCGTCCGACCTGGGGGATGGGGTGATGCCCGCGTTCGGCCAGCCCGATGGCGTGGTCGAGGACGTCGGCGAGTTCCCAGGTGCCTTCGTCGCGCAGCAGCGTGAGCCAGGCGTCCACCGCGCCGGGGACGGCCGCCGCGAGTGGGCCCGAACCGGGCACGATGTCGAGTCCGAGCCCCCGACAGGCGGACGCGGACGCCCTTCGCGGCGCGGGTCCCTGCCCACACAGGACGCGAGGGGTGCCCCCGCGCACCGACACGATGATCGGCGCGTCCCCGCCCGGGCCGTTGAGGTGGGGTTCGACGACGTGCAGGACGAACGCCCCCGCGACGGATGCGTCCACCGCGGTGCCGCCCCTCTCGAGGACGCTCATCGCCGTCGCGGTCGCCAGGTAGTGGGTCGACGAGACCATGCCGAAGGAGCCGATCAGGGTCGGACGCGTGGTGAAGGCCATGGGGCGATTCCACCACGGGTGCCGCGCGCAACTACCCCCGGGGGTATCACCTTGTGAACGTCGGGTCAGACCGGCGTGACCGCCTTGTGAAGCCGTGCACTAATGCGACCCCGCCGCTCCGTCGCCGCAACCCGCGTGGGAGGATTGCACACATGAGTCAGCGAACCATTGGAGTTACCGAGGTCGCCCTCCGAGACGCGCACCAGAGCCTGATGGCGACGCGCATGGCCATGGAAGACATGGTCGCTGCGTGCGATGACATCGACAAGGCCGGCTACTGGAGCGTTGAGTGCTGGGGTGGGGCCACCTTCGACGCATGCATCCGATTCCTGAACGAAGATCCGTGGAAGCGGCTTCGAACCTTCCGCGAACTGATGCCCAACAGCCGGTTGCAGATGCTGCTCCGCGGCCAGAACCTGCTCGGCTACCGCCACTACGAGGACGAGGTCGTCGACCGCTTCGTGCAGAAGTCGGCCGAGAATGGCATGGACGTGTTCCGCGTCTTCGATGCTCTGAACGACCCGCGCAACATGGAGCGTGCGATGCGATCGGTCAAGAAGACCGGCAAGCACGCCCAGGGCACGATCTGCTACACCATCAGCCCGCTGCACACGGTCGAGGGCTACGTGCACCTCGCCGGTCAGCTGCTCGACATGGGCGCCGAGTCGATCGCGCTCAAAGACATGGCAGCCCTGCTGAAGCCCCAGCCCGCCTACGACATCATCCGTGGCATCAAGGAAACCTACGGCGACGTGCAGATCAACGTGCACTGCCACGCCACCACCGGTGTCACCCTGGTCAGCCTGATGAAGGCCATCGAGGCCGGCGCCGACGTCGTCGACGCGTCCATCAGCTCGATGAGCCTCGGGCCGGGTCACAACCCCACGGAGAGCCTCGTCGAGATGCTCGAGGGCACCGGCTACGACACCGGCCTCGACATGGAGCGCCTCCGCAGGATCCGTGACCACTTCGCGACCGTGCGTCCGAAGTACAAGGAATTCGAATCCGCAACGCTCGTCGACACCGACATCTTCAGCTCGCAGATCCCCGGCGGCATGCTGTCGAACATGGAGAGCCAGCTGCGCGCCCAGGGCGCCGGCGACCGCATCCGTGAGGTCATGGAAGAGGTGCCCGTCGTCAAGAAGGACGCCGGCTACCCGCCCCTGGTCACCCCGTCGTCGCAGATCGTCGGCACCCAGGCCGTGTTCAACGTCCTCATGGGCCGCTACAAGGTCATGACCGGCGAGTTCG
>CALKHV010000066.1 GCA_937988865.1 uncultured Propionibacteriaceae bacterium
GGCGGGATAGCTCAGACGGTAGAGCAAGCGGCTCATAATCGCTGTGTCACGGGTTCAAGTCCCGTTCCCGCTACCACGGCACCACCTGTCGACCGACAGGGCGCAACCAGCACAGGAGTAACGAGATGGCCAAGAAGACGGCGGACGTTCGCCCGAAGATCACGCTTGCCTGCACCGAGTGCAAGGAGCGCAACTACATCACCAAGAAGAACCGTCGCAACGACCCCGATCGCCTCGAGCTGAAGAAGTTCTGCCCGAAGTGCCACAGCCACACCTCGCACCGCGAGACCCGCTGACCCACGACGACGAGCCGCCCGCCCGGATCACCGGTGCGGGCGGCTTTCGTCATGTCCCCCTACCCTTGTGATCATGACGATCAGTGAGACACACGTCGGACGCAGCTACCCCCCCACGCCGCCGTACCGCATCTCGCGCGCGAAGATCGCGGAGTTCGCGTCCGCACTGGGCGACGCCAACCCGGCCTACTCCGGCGAGACCCCCGTCGCGCCACCGACCTTCGCGGTCGTGATCAGCTCCCAGGCCTGGGGATCGCTCTTCGACGACCCCGAACTCGGCCTCGCCCTGCACCGGACCGTGCACGGCGACCAGCGTTTCACCTGGACGCGTCCCCTGCGCGAGGGGGACGACGTCACCGCCGTCCTCACGATCGAGAAGGTGCGCAATCGCGGGACGGCCGACATGGTGACCGTGCGCGTCGACCTCTCGACCCTCGCCGGTGAGCACGTCTGCTCGGCGACCTCGACACTCCTGCACTCCCACCCGACCGAGGGGGCCGTCGCATGACCGCCACGCCTGCCATCGCCGCTGCCGTCGGCGACCAGTTGCCCGTCCTTGAGGTGGCCATCACCCGCGGGGGTGCCGTCCGCTACGCCGGTGCGTCCACCGACTTCAACCCCATCCACTGGTCCGACACGGCCGCCCGGGCCATCGGCCTGGACGGGGTCATCGTGCACGGCATGTGGACGATGGGCACCGCGTTGCGCGTCGTCACCGACTGGGTCGGCGACCCCGGACGCGTCGTCGACTACTTCGTGCGCTTCTCGCGTCCGGTGAAGGTGCCCGACACCGCGGACGGCGTCGTCGTCCGGTTCTCGGGGAAGGTCACCCAGGTCGTCGAGGGCGTCGCGACTGTCGCACTCGAGGCCACCTGCGGGGACGACAAGGTTCTTGCGGCCGCCAAGGTCGAGGTGCGTGTTGACTGACCCCCGCTCCGCTCCGGCCGTCTCGATCGACGTCGGGGCCCCCGAGGCTGCCGCGTGCGACGTCGAGCACGTCGAGACATCCGTCAGCCCGCCCTCCGCCGTCGAGGCGTCAGACCGGTTGGCCGACCACACGACCTTCCACATCGGCGGGCCGGCCAGGCGCCTGGTCGTCGCCACGACCGAGGCCCAGCTGGTCGACGCCGTACGCAACGCGGACGCCGCCGGTGAGCCGGTCCTCATCCTTTCGGGTGGGTCGAACGTCCTGGTCAGCGACGACGGCTTCGACGGCCTGGTCGTCAAGGTCGCCACCCGCGGGGTCTCGGCCGATGTGTCCGACTGCGCGGGGGCCTACGTCACCGTCGAGGCGGGTGAGGTCTGGGACGACCTGGTCGCCCACGCCATCGGGCAGGGCTGGATGGGGATCGAGGCGCTGTCCGGGATCCCGGGTCTCGTGGGCTCGACGGCGATCCAGAACGTTGGTGCCTACGGCGCCGACGTGAGCCAGACGATCGCCCGCGTCCGCACCTGGGATCGTCAGGCCGGCGCCCATCGGACGTTCACGGCGTCCGAGTGCGGTTTCGGCTACCGGCAGTCGATCTTCAAGGCCCAGCCCGGACGCTATCTCGTGCTCCAGGTGGCCTTCCAGCTCGATCTTGGCTCGCTCTCGGCGCCCGTCCGCTACGCCGAACTGGCCAGGGAACTCGGCTGCGAGCTCGGTGACCGGGTGGACGCGGAGCGCGTGCGTGAGGCGGTCATCGCGATTCGCCGGGCCAAGGGCATGGTGGTCGACGAGGCCGACCACGACACGTGGAGTTCAGGGTCGTTCTTCATGAATCCGGTCCTGGACGCAGACTCCGCGTCTGCGCTGCCCGAGGGTGCGCCTCGCTTCCCCCAGCCCGACGGGACGGTCAAGACGTCGGCGGCCTGGCTGATCGACCACGCCGGATTCAGCCGGGGTCACGGCTCCGGACGCGCCACCTTGTCCACCCGTCACACCCTGGCGCTCACGAACCGCGGGGGCGCCACGGCGTCCGAGGTGATGGCCCTGGCGCGCGAGGTGCGCGACGGTGTCCGGGACCGCTTCGGCATCACGCTGGTCGCTGAGCCGGTCCTCGTGGGTCTGGCTCTGTAGCGTCTCGCGGCGAACCCAGCGGGCCAGGGTGTGTAGGGCCGCTGTGCTTCACTGGTGGGCGAACGATTGAAGGGGACCACCGATGAGTGACCAGACGCAGCACACCACACCCGACCAGGGTCGACCCCAGCGGCGTGGGCCGAGACGAGACCTCCTCGCGCTCGCCATCGCCCTGACACTGGTGCTGATTGCGGGAAGTGCGGGCGCCTGGTACCTCCACAGGGTCAACAGCGCATTGAACAACATCGTCCGCGCCCCCGAGATGATGCCCTCGACCCACGTTGACGCCTCGGGCGACCCCGTCCCGGCGGCAACTCCCAAGGGGGTGGGGGCCGCTCCGGTCACCTTCGTCCTGATGGGGTCGGATTCACGGGGCACCGATCAGGGACGCAGCGACGTGCTCATGGTCGCCTACCTGTCAGGCGACCGGAAGCACGCCTACCTGGTCTCCTTCCCGCGTGACATGTGGGTCACCATCCCCGGCCACGGGCAGAACAAGATCAACGCCGCGTACGCCTTCGGCGGCCCCTCGCTTGCCATCCAGACCCTGGAGTCGATGCTGGGGGTCCGGATGGACCACGCCGCCGTCATCGACTTCAACGGCTTCATCAAACTCACCGACGTTCTCGACGGTGTCACCGTGCAGAACAAGTACGAGTCCAACGAGGGTGGTCACTACTTCCCGGTGGGGAAGGTCACGCTCAAGGGTGAGGACGCACTGGCCTACGTCCGTGTGCGGCACAGTCTCCCGAATGGTGACTTCGACCGGGCCGACCGCCAGCGCACCGTGCTGACGGCCATCCTCGACAAGATGCTCACGGCGGGGGTGGTGGCGAACCCGGGCAAGTTCACCTCACTGCTCGACCAGATCGCCAGCAGCTTGACCGTCGACGAAGACCTCACGAGCAAGCGGATTCTGTCGCTCGGCACCAGTGTGAGATTCACCGACGGCTCGGCGATCCGTTCCCTTCAGGCACCCGTGCAGGGGACCGGCACATCGTCGGGGGGAGCGTCCATCGACATCGTCGACGTGACGGGGTTGAAGGAGATGGCCAAGGCCATGCAGACCGACGGCATGGAGGAGTACTACGCGTCCCACAAGTAGTGGGGGCGGCGCCGCTCGGTTCGACTCCCGCTGGTGAATCGGCGTACACTCTTCTTCTTGGTGGGAAGCACCGTCGCGGAGCGCGCCCTGAAGGCAACTGACAGGCGTGAGTGCGGCGGGGAGAACACCGAAGGGCAATGGCTCAATTGGCAGAGCAGCGGTCTCCAAAACCGCAGGTTGGGGGTTCGAGTCCCTCTTGCCCTGCGAGGCAGGATCACATCCTGCGACGCAGAATCATGCACCAGGCGGGTCCCGGCGGGGGCACGCCGATCCGCAAGCCGAGAGGCGCAACCGAAGGAACACCGTGACCGACGATCAGACGCCCACACGACGGGACGAGGAGGATGCTCCGGCGTCCGATCCGATCGTCGGCGAGGGTGGCCAGGACGTCCCCGGCGACACCGTCGGCCCAGCCGGTGAGCTGCTGGAAGTCAGCGACATCGAGGCGCCCGCTGAGTTCGACGTCGTCGATGACGAGGCCGAGGAATTGGCCGGACCGGACATCGTCGACGAGACCCCCGACGCCGCCGACCCGGGCGATGTCGTGATCGATGACGAGACCCAACTGGCCGAGGCTGAGCAGGTGGCGGCCGCGGCAGTCTCGTCGCGTCCGGTCAAGCGCGATGCCCCGGCCCGACGGAACGCACCGGTGAAGCGCGTGCCCGTCGACAAGTCGGCCGAGGGGATCCGGACGCGTAGCCGCGCCGAAGCCACCCTGGTCGTCACGCATGCGCGGAAGCGCACCACGCCCGGTGAGTTCGTCGGGCAGTCCGTGGGCGAGCTCCGCAAGGTGATCTGGCCGACGGCCGACCAGCTCCGCCAGTACTTCATCGTCGTCCTGATCTTCGTGCTGTTCATCATGGCGTTCGTGGGGTTGCTCGACCTGCTGTTCGGCTGGGGGCTCCTCAAGCTCCTCGGCATGTGATCCAGAGCATCGGAGAAGAAGATGACCCAGAGCCCTGACAACGATTCCACCGTGATCGAGGACGACTTCGAAATCGACCTCGGTGCCGATGACGAGCCCACGCCCGGCGACGATGTCGAGATCAACCTCGACTTCGGTCCTGACGACGACGAGCCCACGGCGCCCGAGGTCGACCTGAACTTCGGTGAGGAGCCCGAGCCGGCCGCGTCCGAGGCCGACGATGAGGACGAGTCCGACCCGACACTCGAGGCGGCGCTCGAGGTGCTGCGCGAGGAGTTGCGCACCAACATCGGCGACTGGTACGTCGTGCACACCTACTCCGGCATGGAGAACCGCGTGAAGCAGAACCTGGACGCACGCGTCCAGACGCTGAACATGGAGGACTACATCTTCGAGTCGATCGTGCCGACCGAGGAGGTTGTCGAGATCCGCAACGGGGCGCGCAAGACCGTGACCCGTACCGTGTTGCCCGGCTACGTGCTGGTGCGCATGGACCTCACGGAGGAGTCGTGGGCGGCAGTCCGCCACACGCCCTCGGTGACGGGCTTCGTCGGCCACGCGAACCAGCCTGTCCCGCTGAGCCTCGACGAGGTCGAGAAGATGCTGACGCCCGCGATCGTCGCGAAGGTGGCAGCTGCCACCACGGGATCGACGCCCCGGACGCGCAAGAAGGCCGAGGTGGTCGATTTCGCGATCGGCGACTCGGTCCAGGTGGTCGATGGGCCGTTCGCCGGCGTCCATGCCACCATCACCGAGATCAACGTGAACACCCAGCGCCTCAAGGCGCTGGTCGAGATCCTGGGTCGCGAGACCCCGGTCGACCTGACCTTCCCGCAGATCCAGAAGGTCTAGTTCACGCCGGACGCCCCGTGCGTCCATGCAGCACCTGCCGGTGCACCCGCCCGGCAGCCAACGGAAAAGGACCCCAATCCATGCCTCCCAAGAAGAAGGTAGCGGCGCTCGTCAAGGTTGCCTTGAACGCGGGTGCCGCCACTCCCGCCCCGCCGGTCGGTACCGCCCTCGGTCCGCACGGCGTCAACATCATGGAATTCGTCAAGGCCTACAACGCGGCCACCGAATCCCAGCGCGGCAACGTCATCCCCGTCGAGATCACCATCTACGAGGACCGTTCGTTCACGTTCATCACGAAGACCCCGCCCGCCGCGGAGCTGATCAAGAAGGCTGCCGGCATCAAGAGCGGTTCGGCCGTGCCCCACAAGACCAAGGTCGCCCGGCTCACCAAGGAGCAGGTGCGCGAGATCGCCGAGGTCAAGCTTCCCGACCTCAACGCCAACGACATCGAGGCCGCGATGAAGATCGTCGCCGGCACCGCCCGTTCGATGGGCGTCGAGACAGACTGAACCTGCCCGTCCCAACGACGAGCAACCTCATCACAGACATCGACTGGCAGGGCCTGCGCGGCCCGCACCAGCACCTGGTGGATCAGCCCACGAGGCTGACGGAAAGGAACCAGACATGAAGCGCAGCAAGGCATGGAAGGCAGCGGCGGAGAAGTTCGACGCCGATCAGCTCCACTCGCCGGAGGAGGCGATCACCCTCATGAAGGGGGGTGTCTCGGCCAAGTTCGACGAGACCGTCGACGTCGCCGTGCGACTCGGCGTCGATCCCCGCAAGGCGGACCAGATGGTCCGTGGCACCGTGAACCTCCCTCATGGCACTGGCAAGACGGCACGGGTCCTCGTCTTCGCCCAGGGCGACAAGGCGGAGGAAGCACGTGCGGCGGGCGCCGACGAGGTCGGCTCGGACGAGTTGATCGCCAAGGTGGCCGCCGGCTACCTCGACTTCGACTCCGTCGTGGCCACCCCTGACCTCATGGGCAAGGTTGGCCGCCTCGGCCGTATCCTCGGCCCGCGTGGCCTGATGCCCAACCCCAAGACGGGCACCGTGACCATGGACGTCACGAAGGCCATCACCGACATCAAGGGTGGACGCATCGAGTTCCGCGTCGATCGTCACGCGAATCTCCACTTCCTGATCGGCAAGGCGTCGTTCGGTCCGGAGCAACTCGCCGACAACTACTTCTCCGCGATCGACGAGATCCTGCGCCTCAAGCCGAGCGCGTCCAAGGGTCGCTACCTGAAGAAGATCACCCTCAGCTCCACGATGGGCCCCGGCGTCCTCATTGATCCCACCAGGGTGAAGCACGCCGAGGCGACTGCCTGACAGGCACGCCAAGCAGCATCCACAGGGTTCGTCGCACGTGCGACGAACCCTGTGTCAGTTCCGGGTCGAAAATCGGGACGCTCAGTGCGAGGCGTGATCGGTGGCGTCTGCGGCATCGCGCTCGCGCACGACGGCATGGACGCGTCCCCAGGCCTCGATGGCATCGGCGTCGACCTGCGGGTCGTCCTCGCCGTAGCGGGCCTGTTCGTAGGACGCCAGCAACTGCTCGAGGTCAGGTGCCGCAGCGGCCCAGGATGTCGCGAGGCGGTGGGTGAAGTCCTCCGCCGACTCCGTCTCGACGCGTGCGAGATCGTGGCGCAGGGCCAGTTCCTGAAGGTGCACCATCGCGTCCCTGGCGTCGGCCGGTGGCGTCGTGAGGTCGACCCGGTGGTGGGAGCGGTGCTGGCGACGCCGCCAGAGTGCGCGGAGTTGGGCGGCAACGAGCGAACTCGACAACAGGCTGCTGCGCTCATGTTCGGTGCCGTCGCTGCCCAACGGTTCGTCGCGTCGGGCCATGGACGCGACGACCAGCACCAACAGCATGAGAAGCGCCGCGACGCCCAACCAGATCATCCAGGGGCGGATCTCGAAGATGAGGGGTTCGGGCACGGGGATCGGCGTGGACGACCCGCTCGGAGGCCCGGGCCGGGGCGTCTCGGGCGGGATGTCGGGGGTCCCGTGAGGAAAGAGCTTCGCCACCTCCGTGACCAGCTTGTCCAGCAGCCAGAAGATCCCGGTGAGGGCCCACACGAACGCAGTCGCGAGGGCGTTCCAGGCAGCCAGCAGCCCGCGTCCCAGCTGTTGCAGGGCCCCACGTCCGAGCAGGGCGAAGCTGATCCCGGCCACGGCAGCCGCACCCACACCCAAGCCGGCCACGAGACGTGCCCACCTGCCCCACGACGGGGGTGCGAAGCCCTGCGAACGGGTCAGCTCGCGCGTCCGCTCGAATTCAGCAGCGGCGAGCGTGGCGCCGGCCAGCAGCACTGACGTGGGGAGCGCCCAGGATGCCGTCGAGAGCCCGGACTGCGCGCTCGCGAAGGAGGCCTGGAGTGTCGAGACCCCCGCGATGACGAGGATGCCACCCGCAGTGTCGCGTGCCGAGTTCGGCCGGAGGCGAGAGAGGTCGAGTCCACGGCGCGCTCCCCACACGAACGAGCCCACGCCCCACAGCCACAGCACGAACGAGCCCGCCGGGATGCCGGGACGCGCCCCCATGGTCGCGAACACGTCGCGCATGGAGTAATGCGGCTCGACCACCAGCCAGAGGGAACTGGTGGTCACGCCCAGGCCGACGACAAGCAGTGCGGCGTGCCGACGGTCGCGCACCTTCAGGGCGACTCGCCCCGCCCAGATGCCCGCCACGACCACCAGGAAGTAGCCCACGAGCGTCGGCCCCGGCTGATGGCCCGACAGTGCGGTGGTGGGGGAGAGGAGCATCCTGAGCACGATCGAGGTGCCCACAGTCATGAGGGCGCCGATCAGGGCAGACAGGAGCAGCAAGCCGTGCCAGCGCGCCACGTGTCCGTCAGCGGGGGCGGAGGGTGATCGCAGCGATCTCATCCCAGGCCTCCTCCCCGTCCAGGCCGACGACCGTGACGCGCCGGGTCAGCCCCGGCAACAGGTGCGCGTCCCCCACGACGACGAGCACGAATCGGCGTCCGGTCGTGCGGGCGAGCCGGTTGAGCGTCCGCTGGAACTCGGCCGTGGGATGGGCCGTGATGATCGCCGCAGTCGTTCCCCAGGGCAGCCGTGGCATCTGTCGGGCCAACAGGCGCTCGAGGCGCTCACCGTGCATGGACGAGACCATGGCAAGGGCTTCGAGAATGCGGGTGATCTGGGCGCGGCCGCGCCCCGGGGGGACGCTGATGGGGTTTCGGGCCGTGTCCACGGGTGCGTTGACGTAGAGCCCGACCGGCTGGCCGGCCCCGAGGAGTGTGCGACACAGCGACGCTGCCACGACGATCGACAACTCGCGGAGACGGTGCTCCTCGCCGGCGGCGTGGGGGGAGTACAGGTTGTTGTCGAGGAAGACTGCGGTGTTGGCGGTCGCCGTCTTCTCGAGGACGCGACTCTGCAGCGTGCCGAGACGCGCGGTCGCCCTCCAGTGGACTCGACGGGGTGAGTCTCCGGGAATGTACTCGCGCACGCCCGAAATGCGGGTCGCGTCCTCGGTGAGGTGTGCGGCAACGTCACCGATCGGTTCACGCGTGGGTACGGGGAAACCGGTCAGGGGGACCATGCGGGGATAGACCAGGCACGCGTCTCGGGTGTCGACCCGGAAGGTTCGGACGAGGAGACCGAACGGGTCCTCGGCCACGAGTTCGGCTGGCCCGGCGCGCAGCCAACCCCGGCGGTGGCAGATGACCACGTACCGATGGCGTGACCGCTCGTACACGCCGAGGGCGAAGGTCGACTCGAGCACCGGGTACCCCCGGTTCCACTCCTCGTGCGTGATCTGCGCCCCACGCAGCACGAGGTCGACGTCCACGCGGTCACGGACGCGCAGCCGACCGATGGGCAGAGGTTTGGCATTCTCGGCGATCACGTCGAGGTGGATCGTGTCTCCGATCAGGGCACGCCTCGTCGAGAACGTCCTCGTGTAGGTCAGGGCGTCCAGCGCGTGGTCCTCCCACACTCGCAGGAGGAGGGGTGCGAGCGTGAGTCCGAGCGCAAGGAGGAGCAGGACGACCTCGCGCGTGGCCACCGCGAAGATGGTCACCACGCCCGCGGCCACAAACCATCCGGGCAGGGGCACCTGTGATTCCGGGTCGCTGAGCCAGCTCAAAGGTCTCCTGCGGCGGGCCATCGTCAGGCGAGTGACTCGACGGGCACCGGAATGGTGGCCAGCAGTTCCACGAGGATGTCGTGGGCCGCATGGTCCAGCAGGTCCGCCTGGGCGGTGGTGACCAGACGATGGGCCAGAACGGCCGGCGCGATCTCGCGGACGTCGTCCGGGCGCACGAAGTCGCGGCCGTCGATCGCCGCGATGGCCTGGGCCGCACGGGCGAGGGCGAGGCTGGCGCGAGGGCTCGCGCCGACCTGGAGCTCCTCATGCCCTCGCGTCGCCCTCACGACCTCGAGCAGGTATCCCTCGACCACGTCGTTGATGGTCACGCTGCGCACGCTTTGCTGCATCGCCAGGATCTCCTCGGTCGTGACGACGCACTCGACCCGGTCCAGGGGCTCGTCGAGGCGGAAGCGGCGAATCAGGGCCAACTCATCGGCAGCCTCGGGGTAGCCCAGTGACAATCGCATGAGGAATCGATCGAGTTGCGCCTCGGGAAGAGGGAATGTCCCCTCGAGTTCGATGGGATTCTGCGTGGCGATGACCAGGAAGGGACGCGGTAACCGGACGACCTCGCGTTCCACGCTGACCTGTCGTTCGGCCATGGCCTCGAGGAGGGCCGACTGCGTCCGCGGGCCGCAGCGATTGATCTCGTCCGCGAGCAGGACGTTGGTGAGGATGGGGCCGGGGCGGTAGGTGAATTCGGCCGTACGGGGGTCGAACACCATCGATCCCGTGATGTCGGTGGGGAGGACGTCCGGCGTGAACTGGACGCGTGAGAAGGCGCCACCCACGGCGCTTGCCAGAGCTTTGGCGAGAACGGTCTTGCCGAGACCCGGCACGTCCTCGAGGAGCACGTGGCCGTCGCACAGCAGGGCTACGAGCGTGTGCCGGATGACCTCGCGCTTGCCGACGATCACCGTCTCGACCTGCTCGATGATGCGCGTGCACGCAGTGCGTGTGTCGACCACAACAGCCCCCTCAGGCAGGTCGCCGCGGGTCGGCGCCGTGCGTCCAAAGAATAGGCGCCCCCGACCATGGGGGGAGGTCGGGGGCGCGGTCGGAGGGGTGTCAGCTGGTGACGCGGACGGCTGCGGCGAACGGCATCGACGACATCGCGGACACCTGGACGACAGTGCCGGTGTGGGGGGAATGGATGATCTTGCCGGCTCCGATGTAGACGGAGGTGTGGCCACCGCTGTAGAAGATGACGAGGTCACCGGGACGCAGGGAGCTCTTGGTGATGCGCTTGAGGTTCGTCATCTGTCCGCTGGCGGTGCGGGGGATGGTGGTGCCGGCCGACTTCCAGGACGCGCTGGTGAGCCCCGAGCAGTCGAACGAGTCAGGCCCTGCCGCGCCGTAGCGGTAGGGGTCACCGAGTTGGGCATAGGCGTAACGGACGGCTTTGTCGGCCTTCAGCAGTTGACTCGACGTCGTCAGGCCGCCGGACGCCGCAGTGGCCGGCCTGGCGTTCACGAGGAGCGACAGCGTGAAGTCGGTCAGCGCCCCGCTGGGGGTGGCACCACGGCTCGACTGGTAGTTCTTGAGGCGCGTGGCGACGTCGTAACCGAAGTACTTCGAGGGGGTGAGTCCCGCACCTGCGTGCCACAGGCTCCTGCCGAGCGCCAGGTTCGAGGCGTTGTACGACCCGAAGACGGACGCTGACCTCGTCACCTGCTTGGCGAAGTAGGCCGAGCAGGCGAGGGAGCGCGTGGTGGCAGTTGAGCAGGTGCTCACGGCCTCAGCGGTCGCGGGCGTCCGGACTGCCAGGCCTGTGCCGAGCCCCACGACGACGAGAAAGGCGGCGAATGCCTTGCGTACGTTGATCATGCTCATCCTTGATGGTTCGTCCCGGCCTGCTGGAGCCGGGGATCGGTCGTGGTGGCTGGCTCTCGTTCTGCTCACTGCGTTGATGCTGGGGCACGGTTGCCTCGGATGTCCCTGAGAAATACGGTAAGTTGCTGAGGGCTCTTGGTCAATTCTCAGGATTCCCTCAGACTACGCTGTGCGGCCGTGCTGGGCGCCCCAATCCTCATTGACGTCGACATTTGGCCCATGGTGTGAGATTTGTCACATTGACTGATCGGGCACGCCAGGGTGATTTGGCCGAGGGTGCGTGAGGGGCGTAGTGTGAGCGACGCCGAAGACCGCTGGCAGAGCATCACACAAGGTCCGCAAGGACGCCCGCGCAGGTGTACGCAGTTCACAGCACGTCATCGTGCCTCGAGCCCCGCGCCCATCTGAGCGCCGGGGCGTTTTTGTTCTCCGGACGCATCCGTCCGTGATGCCCTGCGAAGGTCCTCAGTCGAACACACCGGGCGCGTTGCGTCCGGGTTTTTCACAGGAAGTGGGAAGGAGACCCGATGGCGAGGCCTGACAAGGCAGCCGCGGTCGCGCAGCTGAAGGAGCAATTCTCCAGCGCCAACGCCGCAGTGCTCACCGAGTACCGCGGACTCACCGTCAAGAACCTGCTGGAACTCCGCAGGTCGCTTGGTGAGGACGCCACCTACGCCGTCGCGAAGAACACTCTGACCACGATTGCCGCCCGCGAAGCGGGCATTGAAGGCCTGGAAGCACAGCTCACGGGTCCCACGGCGATCGCCTTCATCAACGGTGACATTGCCACCGTGGCGAAGGGTCTGCGTGACTTTGCGAAGGCGCATCCACTCCTGGTCATCAAGGGTGGCGTGATGGACGGTCGAGTCCTGAACGCCGACGAGGTCAAGAAGTTGGCTGACCTCGAGTCTCGCGAGGTTCTCCTCGCGAAGCTGGCCGGCGCAATGCAGGGCACCCTGCAGAAGGCCGTCTACCTGTTCGCAGCCCCGCTCTCCCAGGCCGCTCGCGCCCTGGGGGCCCTCGAGGCTGCTGCACAGGAGAACCCTTCGCTCATCGCGGGAGCCGGCCAGGCCCCCGTCGTTGAGGCCCAGGAGAGCGACGACGACGTCGTCGCGACCGCCGATGAGGCGGAAACCGATGCAGCAGACGCTGCGGACGTGGCAGTTGAGGCTGCCGAAGAGGCGGCAGCAGCTGCCGACCTTGACACCACCGAGGCGGACGAACCCGTCGCGGACACCACCGACGCGGCTGACGCTGCATCAGAGAAGTAGGGAAGGTTGCCCATCATGGCAAAGCTGAGCACTGAAGAGCTCCTTGACGCGTTCAAGGAGATGACCCTGATCGAGCTCTCCGAGTTCGTCAAGCTGTTCGAGGACACCTTCGGCGTGACCGCCGCCGCTCCCGTCGCCGCCGCGGCCGCGCCGGCCGCCGCCGCTGCGGACGCAGCTGCGGAGGAAGAGGAGTCGAACGAGGTCGACGTCGTCCTGGAGTCTGCAGGCGAGAAGAAGATCCAGGTCATCAAGGAGGTGCGCGCCCTCACCAACCTCGGTCTCAAGGAGGCCAAGGATCTCGTGGAGGCCGCTCCCAAGGCTGTCCTGGAGAAGGTTGCCAAGGACGTCGCTGCGAAGGCCAAGGAGCAGCTCGAAGCTGCTGGCGCCACCGTCTCCGTCAAGTGAGTCGGTGCCCCGGCGCGTCCGGGGTTCACGTCTGACATCGTGTGGGTGTCCCATTCGGGACGCCCACACGATGTCGTTTCTCACCCTGCAGCTGATGCGGCGCCGGAGCGTCGCAGCTCGTTCTGGGTAGAGTTCCCCTGCAGGTGACGGCCGGGGATCGAGTTTCCCCGTGCGGACGGGGACGGAAGGGGATCGCGGATGGCAGTGGCCGGCGTCGAGCGCGCCCACCGGGCGTCCATGCGCGGTGACATCGAGGGCCTCCGTGCGATCGCCGTCGGTTACGTGCTCCTCTTCCACATCTTCCCCTCTCGGCTGGGCGGTGGCTTCGCAGGCGTCGACGTCTTCTTCGTCATCTCCGGCTTCCTCATCACCTCGCAGTTGATCCGCGAGGCAACCCGCACCGGGACCGTGTCGCTCACGAAGTTCTATGCCAGGCGGGCGCGGCGACTACTGCCGGCGGCTACCGTCGTGCTGGTTTTCACGGCGATCGGGTCGTGGTTGCTCCTGCCGTCCGTGCGATGGCATGACACTGGTCTGGACGTCATTGCGGCGGCCCTCTACGTGGTGAACTGGGCGCTGGCCTTCAGATCGGTCGACTACCTCGCCGAGGACTCGCTCGGATCGCCGGTGCAGCATTACTGGTCGCTCTCGGTCGAGGAGCAGTTCTACGTCATCTGGCCCCTGCTCATCATCGTTGGCACGCTGGCTGCGCGGAAGCTCAGGCTCGCGATGCGGCCCGTCCTGATCGCCGTCCTCACGATCGTCACCGCCAGTTCCTTCGGCTACTCGATCGTCCACACGGCGTCCTCTCCGGCGACCGCCTACTTCATCTCGACCACCCGCATCTGGGAAATGGGCCTCGGGGCGCTCGTCGCCTTCGCCGTACCGTGGGCGACGAAGATGTCGCGTGGCGCCTCGCAGGTGCTGGCGGTGGCCGGCCTCGTCATGATCGGGCTCTGCGGAGTCCTCGTCACGATGTCGACCCCGTGGCCCGGCTACCAGGCGCTGCTGCCCACGCTGGGCTCGGCCTCGGTGATCCTTGCAGGCTGCAACGCGAAGCCCACGCTGGCGTCCACTGTGCTCGGCCTGCGTCCGATGGTGTGGATCGGCGGCCTGTCCTACGCCCTTTATCTGTGGCACTGGCCACTGCTGGTGTTCGTCGAGACCCGCTTTCCCCAGGTGGGGACGCTCGGTCTGCTGGGCGTCGGAGCGCTGTCGGTCGTGGTTGCGTGGCTGTCACGACATCTGGTCGAGGACCCGATCCGCTTCCATCCGGTCCTGTCCACTCGCACGAAGCACGCGCTGGTCATGGGCGCGATCGGGATGGCGCTCTCCGTGGCAGCTGGGCTGGTCCCTCTGCTGTCGGTCCCGAAGGAGTCAGTGCAATCCGCGGACGCGGTCGGAGCCATGTCCCTGGTCGCGGATCAGACCGTGGACACTCCGTTCGCCGTTCGCACCGACATCAAGAACGGCGTGACGCTCTCCGGGACGGTCTTCCCGGACCCGGCCGTCGCCCCCCAGGACGTGCCTGCCCTGTATGCCGACGATTGCCAGGTGCCCGAGGACGGGACCGCGCCGATCGACCGCTGCAGCTACGGCCCTTCCGACGGCACGGTGGTGGCGCTCGTGGGAGACTCCAAGATGGGCCAGTGGCTGTCGGCGATCCAGGCGATCGGTGACAAGCAGGACTGGCGCATCGACTTGTACCTGAAGTCGTCGTGCGCGTTCGCGGACGTGCCACAGGTGCTCGATGATGCTCCTTATCCCGCGTGCCAGGACTTCGTCCGCAACTCGCTCACACGCATGGCGAAGGCTGACAGGACGCCCGACCTGGTGTTCATGTCGGGCGGTGACGTCGACCCGGACGGGTCCCTCACACCCGGCCTGGAGGCGTCCATGAGGACGCTGCAGGATTTCGGTGCCACCGTCATCGTCCTGGCCGACAACCCCAGCCCTTCGCGTTCCGCCCTCGAGGCTGGGACCTCGGTCTACGAGTGCGTGAGCCTCGTCGACGACTACTCGGGCTGCGACTTCCCCGCCAACGCAGGGAATGGAACAGCCGCCCTCAAGCAGGCCGCGTCCAAAGCCCCGGGGACGGTCTTCGTGTCCCTGGAGGAGTGGTTCTGCCCCGACGGCAAGTCGTGCCCCGCCGTCATCGGGGGAGTGCTCGTGTATCGTCAGGGCTCCCACATCACCGATACCTACGCCAAGTCCATGGCACCCGTGTTGAGCCGGGTCCTGTTCGCCGAGGGGCTGGTCACCAGCGTCCTGGCGCCGTCGTGACGCCTTTGCGCTGAGGAGCGGTTTCGCGTAGAGTGGGCTTTTGCCCATCGCCTTCTGACGACCCGTGATTTGACACGGGCCGTTCCGCATGCACAGAACCGGGCCCTGAGTTCTTGGAAGGACCACATCTTGGCCGCCTCGCGCACCGCGTCGAAGAACACCAACGTCGTCTCGGCAAGCGGACGAATCTCGTTCGCAAAGATCCACGAACCAATGGAGGTCCCCAACCTGCTGGACCTCCAGATCGACTCCTTCAACTGGCTCGTGGGCAACGGTGTGTGGCGCGCACGCGTCGACACCGCGCTCGCGGCCGGACGCACCGACGTGAACACCAAATCGGGTCTCGAGGAGATCTTCGAGGAGATCTCACCGATCGAGGACTTCTCCTCGACGATGTCCCTGTCGTTCCGCGACCACCGTTTCGAGGACCCGAAGCACAGCGTGGAGGAGTGCAAGGACCGCGACGTCACCTACGCCGCCCCCTTGTTCGTGACCGCTGAGTTCATGAACAACGACACTGGCGAGATCAAGAGCCAGACGGTCTTCATCGGTGATTTCCCCCTGATGACCGACAAGGGCACGTTCGTCATCAACGGCACCGAGCGTGTCGTGGTCAGCCAGTTGGTGCGGTCTCCCGGCGTCTACTTCGAGCAGACCGCCGACAAGACGTCCGACAAGGACATCTTCACCTGCAAGATGATCCCGAGCCGCGGCGCGTGGCTCGAGTTCGAGATCGACAAGCGCGACATGGTGGGCGTCCGACTCGACCGGAAGCGCAAGCAGAACGTCACGGTGCTCCTCAAGGCGCTGGGCTGGAGCAACGAGCGCATCCTCGAAGAGTTCTCCGAGTTCGAGTCGATGCGTCTCACCCTCGAGAAGGACCACGTCACGACCCAGGACGAGGCACTCCTCGACATCTACCGCAAGCTGCGTCCGGGCGAGCCGCCGGCCCGCGAGGCGGCCCAGGCCCTCCTGGAGAACTACTACTTCAACCCGAAGCGCTACGACCTGGCCAAGGTTGGTCGCTACAAGATCAACAAGAAGCTCGGGCTGAGCCTGCCGTTCGACAAGCAGGTCCTGACCATCGACGACATCGTCGCCGCCATCAAGTTCGTCTGCGCCCTCCATGAGGGACGCGAGGAGCAGGACGGTCTCGTCGTCGAGCCCGACGACATCGACCACTTCGGGAACCGTCGCCTTCGTACCGTGGGCGAGTTGATTCAGAACCAGCTCCGCACCGGCCTCGGACGCATGGAGCGCGTCGTGCGCGACCGCATGACGACCCAGGACATCGAGGCGATCACGCCCCAGACGCTGATCAACATCCGGCCCGTCACGGCCGCGTTGAAGGAGTTCTTCGGAACGTCCCAGCTCAGCCAGTTCATGGACCAGAACAACCCGCTCGCCGGCCTCACGCACAAGCGTCGCCTCTCGGCCCTCGGCCCGGGTGGCCTGTCGCGTGACCGCGCCGGTATGGAGGTTCGCGACGTCCACCCCTCGCACTACGGACGCATGTGCCCGATCGAGACCCCGGAAGGCCCGAACATCGGCCTGATCGGCTCGCTGGCATCCTTCGCCCGGGTGAGCGCCTTCGGGTTCATCGAGACCCCGTACCGCAAGGTCGTCAAGGGCAAGGTGACCGACCAGATCGACTACCTCACCGCTGACGAGGAGGATCGCTACATCATCGCCCAGGCCAACGCCAAGCTGGACGCGACGAGCCACTTCGCCGAGGATCGCGTCCTCGTGCGCGTCCGCCACGGTGACGTCGACTCGGTGCCCCCGAGCGAGGTCGACTACATGGACGTCTCACCGCGCCAGATGGTGTCGGTGGCCACCGCCCTGATCCCGTTCCTCGAGCACGACGATGCGTCCCGTGCCCTCATGGGCGCCAACATGCAGCGCCAGGCGGTGCCGCTGATCCGCAACGAGGCCCCCCTCGTCGGCACCGGCATGGAGTACCGCTCCGCCATCGACGTAGGTGACGTGACGGTCGCACCCAAGGCCGGCACGATCATGAGCGTCTCCGGCGACCTGATCGACATGGCGTGTGACGACGGCACCTACCAGACGTTCAAGCTGTCGAAGTTCAAGCGCTCCAACGCGGGCACCTGCATCAACCAGCGTCCGCTGGTCGAGGCCGGTCAGCACGTGGAGGCCGGAGCTCCCCTCGCCGACGGTCCCTGCACCGACGGTGGCGAGATGGCCCTCGGACGCAACCTCCTCGTGGCGTTCATGCCGTGGGAAGGCCACAACTACGAGGACGCCATCATCCTGAGCCAGCGCCTCGTGCAGGACGACGTCCTCACCTCGATCCACATCGAGGAGCACGAGGTCGACGCGCGCGACACGAAGCTCGGCCCGGAGGAGATCACGCGGGACATCCCGAACATCTCCGAGGACATGCTGGCCAACCTCGACGAGCGCGGCATCATCCGCATCGGCGCCGAGGTCGGCACGGGCGACATCCTGGTCGGCAAGGTCACGCCCAAGGGCGAGACCGAGCTCACCCCGGAGGAGCGACTCCTGCGCGCCATCTTCGGCGAGAAGGCCCGTGAGGTCCGCGACACGTCCATGAAGGTCCCGCACGGCGAGACCGGCACGGTCATCGGCGTCCGCGAGTTCGATCGCGACGAGGGCGACGAGTTGCCCCCGGGCGTGAACAAGCTCGTCCGCGTGCACGTGGCACAGAAGCGCAAGATCTCCGACGGCGACAAGCTCGCCGGACGCCACGGCAACAAGGGCGTCATCTCGAAGATCCTCCCCGTCGAGGACATGCCCTTCCTTGAGGACGGCACTCCGGTCGACATCATCCTCAACCCGATGGGCGTGCCTTCGCGCATGAACGTCGGACAGGTGCTCGAGAACCACCTCGGCTGGATCGCCAAGACCGGCTGGAGCATCGAGGGCGTCGACGGCGACTGGGCCGAGCGTCTCCGTGACGTGGGCCTGGGCGAGGTTCCCGGCGACACCCGTGTGGCGACCCCGGTGTTCGACGGAGCGAACGAGGCCGAGATCGCCGGCCTCCTCGCGAACGGCCACCCGAACCGCGACGGCGTCCGGCTGGTTGACGAAGACGGCAAGGCGCGGCTGTTCGACGGTCGCTCCGGTGAGCCCTACCCCCAGCGCGTCGGCGTGGGCTACATGTACCTGCTCAAGCTGCACCACCTGGTCGACGACAAGATCCACGCCCGTTCGACCGGCCCGTACTCGATGATCACGCAGCAGCCGCTGGGTGGCAAGGCGCAGTTCGGTGGCCAGCGTTTCGGCGAGATGGAGGTGTGGGCCCTCGAGGCCTACGGCGCGGCCTGGGCGCTCCAGGAGCTCCTCACCATCAAGTCCGACGACGTCCCCGGGCGCGTCAAGGTGTACGAGGCCATCGTCAAGGGCGAGAACATCCCCGAGCCGGGCATCCCCGAGTCGTTCAAGGTGTTGGTCAAGGAGATGAAGTCCTTGTGCCTGAACGTCGAGGTGCTGTCCAGCGACGGCACCGTCGTCGAACTGCGTGATTCCGAGGACGACTACCGTGCGTCCGAGGAGTTCGGCATCGACCTCTCGCGGCGTCCGGGTGCCGATTCGTTCGCACTCGTGGACGACGTCTGAGCCAACGGGTTCGCCAACTCGACGCACGACAGGGCCCCACGGGTCGCAACTGCACAAACACCTGGCTCGGCGGCCAGGTGACTGGGATGGAAGACCAACCACGCGCGGCGTGGTGGAAAGAGAACAAACGTGCTGGACGTGAACTTCTACGACGAACTGCGCATCGGTCTCGCCACGGCGGACCAGATCCGCGAGTGGTCGCACGGTGAGGTCAAGAAGCCCGAGACGATCAACTACCGCACGCTCAAGCCCGAGCGCGACGGCCTCTTCTGCGAGAAGATCTTCGGCCCGACCCGTGACTGGGAGTGCTACTGCGGCAAGTACAAGCGCGTGCGCTTCAAGGGCATCATCTGCGAGCGCTGTGGCGTCGAGGTCACCCGGTCGAACGTGCGACGTGAGCGCATGGGCCACATCGAGCTGGCTGCACCGGTGACCCACATCTGGTACTTCAAGGGTGTTCCGTCACGGCTGGGTTACCTGCTCGACATCGCCCCGAAGGACCTCGAGAAGGTCATCTACTTCGCTGCGTACATGATCACCGCCGTGGACGACGAGGCGCGTCACCGCGACCTGCCGTCCCTCGAGGCGAAGGTCGAGAACGAGCGTGGGCAGATTGCGAGGCGTCGGGAGTCCGACCTCGCGAACCGCATGGCCAAGCTCGAGGAGGACATGGCCAAGCTCGAGGAGGAAGGCGCCAAGGCCGACATCAAGAAGCGTGTGCGTGATGGCGCCGAGAAGGAACTGAAGCTCGTCCGGGATCGCTCCCAGCGCGAGCTCGACCGGTTGGACGCGGTGTGGACGCGCTTCAAGGGCCTCAAGGTGCAAGACCTCGAGGGCGACGAGGTGCTGTACCGCGAGATGAAGAACCGCTTCGGCAAATACTTCGAAGGCTCGATGGGTGCGGACGCGATCAAGCGCCGCGTCGCCACGTTCGACCTTGCAGCCGAGTCCGACTCGCTCCGCAACACCATCCAGACAGGCAAGGGCCAGCGCAAGACGCGGGCGCTCAAGCGCCTGCGCGTCGTGAGCGCCTTCCTGAACACCACCAATTCGCCCATGGGCATGGTGCTGGACGCGGTCCCCGTGATCCCGCCCGACCTGCGTCCGATGGTGCAGCTCGACGGTGGCCGTTTCGCGACCTCCGACCTGAACGACCTCTACCGCCGTGTGATCAACCGGAACAACCGTCTGAAGCGACTGCTTGACCTCGGCGCGCCCGAGATCATCGTGAACAACGAGAAGCGCATGCTGCAGGAGGCCGTGGACTCACTGTTCGACAACGGACGCCGTGGGCGGCCTGTGACGGGCCCGGGCAACCGGCCCCTGAAGTCGATCTCGGACATGCTCAAGGGCAAGCAGGGCCGGTTCCGCCAGAACCTGCTCGGCAAGCGCGTCGACTATTCCGGACGTTCGGTCATCGTGGTCGGTCCGCAGCTGAAGCTCCACCAGTGCGGCCTGCCCAAGGCCATGGCGCTGGAGCTCTTCAAGCCCTTCGTGATGAAGCGGCTCGACGACCTCAACTACGCACAGAACATCAAGTCGGCCAAGCGCATGGTCGAGCGCCAGAAGCCCCAGGTGTGGGACGTCCTCGAAGAGGTCATCCGCGAGCACCCGGTGCTGCTCAACCGTGCACCCACCCTGCACCGTCTGGGCATCCAGGCCTTCGAGCCCCAGTTGATCGAGGGCAAGGCCATCCAGATCCACCCGCTCGTCTGCACGGCCTTCAACGCCGACTTCGATGGTGACCAGATGGCCGTCCACCTCCCGCTGTCCGCGGAGGCGCAGGCCGAGGCCCGCATCCTGATGCTGTCGACCAACAACATCCTCAAGC
>CALKHV010000067.1 GCA_937988865.1 uncultured Propionibacteriaceae bacterium
CCTTCCAGATCTTCGCGCCCAGCAGGCCGATCATGCCGTAGAGCACGACCGTGATACCGCCCAGGACCCCACCCGGGGTGGCCGAGATGATCGCGCCGAACTTGGGGGAGAAGCCGAAGGCGATCGCCACGATGGCGGCGACCACGTAGGCAGCAGTGGAGTACACGCGGGTCGCAGCCATCACGCCGATGTTCTCGGCGTACGTCGTCGTCGGGCCGGCGCCGACGCCCGTGGTGAGCATCGAGGTGAGGCCGTCGGCGGCGATCGCGCGTCCCATGACGGGGTCGAGGTTGTGGCCGGTCATCTCGGCGACAGCCTTGACGTGGCCGGTGTTCTCGGCGATCAGGGCGATCACGACCGGGAGGGCGAGCAGGATGAACGAGATCGAGAACACCGGCCAGTGCCAGCCCACGACGTTCGTGGCGGCTCCGAGCTTCCAGGTGCTGAAGTCGGTGACCGGGGGCAGCCCGATCCAGTCGGCCGTGCGCACATTGGCCCAGTTCACGCGATAGGTGCTGGTGGTGACGCCGTCGGCGACCTTGGTGATCGGGCCGGCCACGCGGTCGAGCACGGCGCTCAGCGCGTAGCCGATGATGAGGGACAGGAAGATGGCGATACGTCCGAGGAAGCCGCGCAGGCCCACCGAGAGGCCGATGACGACGAGCATCACGATGAAGGCCGTCCACTGGTCCTGCGGCCAGTAGATGTTGGCGACGACGGGCGCCAGGTTGAAGCCGATCAGCATCACGACGGCGCCGGTGACCACAGGGGGCAGCAGCTTGTGGATGACGCCCGACCCCAGGAAGTGGATCACCAGGCCCGTGAGTGCGAGCACCAGGCCAACGACGAACATCGAGCCCGTCACATGCGCGGGAGTGCCGCCGGCGGCGTAGATCGCAGCCGCAACCCCCACGAAGGACGCGGACGACCCGAGGTAGCTGGGCACCTTGTTCTTGGTCAGGACCAGGAAGATGAGGGTCGCGACACCCGACATCATGACCGCGAGCTGTGGGTTCAGGCCCATCAACAGCGGGAAGACGAAGGTGGCACCGAACATGGCCACCACGTGCTGGGCACCGAGGCCCACCGTCTTGCCCCAACTCAGCCGCTCGTCGGGGGCGACGACCGCGCCCGGTTCCAGATGACCATTCCCGTGCAGTTTCCAGAGCATGTGCTCTCCCTTCCGCGGCACATCCTAGGGGCGGGTCGCGGGCGAGGTTGACGCGGTCCAGCTCAGATCCAGGACGCGAACCACATGCGCAGGAGCCACTGCTTGCGTGTCAGAAGGGTGTCTGTGAGCACCGGATGGATGAACGCGAAGTTCGCGACCACCGCCAACACCACTGCACCCGTGAGCACGGAACCCCAGAAGCGACGGCGTCCATGTCTCTCAGGGCCCATGATGCGTCCGAGGGCCATGGCGAGAAGAGTCACCGTGAAGGGGATGATCGTGATCGCGTAGAAGAAGAAGAGCGGACGGTCGTCATACCGGAACCAGGGAAGATAGGTGGACATCGCCGCGATGACGGGCACCGAGAAACGCCAGTCCGCGTCCGAGACCCACCAGATGATGCCGGCGACGAGCGCGCCGAGCGCCAGCCACCACAG
The DNA here is from genome assembly GCA_937988865.1 of uncultured Propionibacteriaceae bacterium. Lineage (GTDB taxonomy): Bacteria > Actinomycetota > Actinomycetes > Propionibacteriales > Propionibacteriaceae > CALKHV01. Next base: position 1,609 of record CALKHV010000067.1, read on the forward strand.
GATCGGCGTCCCCATGCCCGAGATGACGCGCAGGCACGTGTCGTTGACGGCCTGGCACCCCTCGACGCCCGTCTTGATGTCGTTCACGGCATCGATACCGATCGGACGCTTCATGATCAGCCAACCGGCCGGGTTGGCCTCGTAGACGTGCGTGGCGTCCTTCATGTACTGGCCGGTGTGGAACTCGTACATCTGCCGGTGGTAGTCGAGCAGGGCCGCGAAGGGCTCGCCGAGCCATCGCGTGACGGTGGGGCCGGGCGTGATGCCCCACGTCCGGTGCTGGTTGCGGTAGGTCGCCATCCACGGGATCCACGTGGCGATGTAGACCGCGACGGCGACCGGCACCAGGTGCACGAAGGCCGGAACGCCGTCGGTGAGGATCGACCAGCGCGCGCGTGCCCGGGCGCCTGCGACACGCCGGGCCGTGAGGTCCCAGACCACGCTGACGATCCCGAACGCGGCGAGGACGAACAGCGAGTTCCACTTGACGGCGATCGCGCCACCGAACATGAGGCCGGCCATCAGTCGCCACGGACGGAACCACACCGCCGGGCCGTAGGTCCCCGCCAGATCGGGGACGCCGGTCGCGCGCAGGTGGTCAGCCAGCTTGTGCCGGAACCAGTCACGGTCGGCGACGACGCAGGCCACCGCCGCGACGATGAAGGTGGCCTGGAAGATGTCGAGCAGCCCGGTGCGGCTCATCACGAACGCCAGGCCGTCGAAGGTGAGCAGGATGCCCGCCAGCGCGCCGATCATCGTGCTGCGTGACAGTCGTCGGGCCAGGCGGATGGTCGCTACGACGAGGAGCGTCCCGAACACGAGGGACGCGAACCGCCACCCGAACGAGTTCATGCCGAAGAGCCACTCTCCGCCGGCGATCAACCATTTGCCGAATGGAGGGTGGACGACGTAGGCGGCCGAATCCTTGAAGATCGAGTTGTCGAACGTGCCGGACGCGATGAGGTCGTTGGCCTTGTCGATGAAGTCGCGCTCGTAGCCGAAGTGGAGCAGGCTCCAGGCGTCCTTGGGGTAGTAGGTCTCGTCGAAGACAAGATTCGCCGGACGCCTGAGGTCGACCAGCCGCAGCACGAAGGCGAGGGCGGCGATCACGGCGGTGACGAGCCAACTGATCACGCCGTCAGACATGCGTCCGTCGTCGAGGAGGTCGAGCGCAGTGGGCAGGGGCGGGACGACCGCATCGTCGTGCGTGGGGGGAGCCTCGTGCTGTTCCAGCACGGCCACGTCGCCGACCGGGCGCATCCAGGGCGACGCGGCATCGCTTTCGGGCAGGTCGTCGACATCGAGGCCACTCGGCGGGTCCCGGTCGATGAGGGGCACCCCCGGGGGCCAGTCGCTCGTCACGGCCCCCATCCTAGGTTGTGGCTCCGCGCGCACCGCTGCAGGCAACTGTGGACGCGAGGACAGGCGAGAATGGGCGGGTGACCACCCCAGAACCACCCCGCGGACGCCTCGTCCTCGCCGGGACGCCCATCGGGGACTCCAGTGACGCCTCCCCGGCCCTGGTGACGGCGCTCCAACGGGCGTCCGTCGTGGCCGCCGAGGACACGCGCCGCTTCCGGACGCTGCTGGCCCGTCTGGGCATCACCACGGACGCACGGGTCGTCAGCTACTTCGACGGCAACGAGTCGGACCGGACGCCGGGCCTGGTTGCCGACCTGCTCGCCGGCGAGGAGGTTGTACTCGTGACCGACGCCGGGATGCCCAGCGTCAGCGACCCCGGGTATCGCCTGGTTCGCGCGGCGATCGATGCGGGCGTGGTGGTGACAGCGGTCCCGGGCCCTTCAGCCGTGCTGACGGCCCTGGCCGTGTCGGGGCTGCCCGTGGAGCGCTTCTGTTTCGAGGGATTCCTGCCCCGATCGGGCGGCCCCCGGCGTCGGCGCCTCGCCGAACTCGCCAACGAGCCCCGCACCATGGTCTTCTTCGAGGCACCGCACCGACTGGCCGACTTCCTGCGGGACTGCGCGTCCGCCCTCGGACCGCAGCGCGAGGCCGCAGTGTGCCGCGAACTGACGAAGACGTACGAGGAGGTCGTCCGGGGCGGGCTCGGCGAGCTGGCCGACTGGGCCGTCGAGGGGGCCCGGGGAGAGATCACCGTGGTGATCGCCGGGGCCGAGCTGCAGGCGTCCGGTGAGGATGCCCTGGCACTCGTGCAGGCCCGGATCGCGGAAGGTGAGAAGCTGTCGGCGGCCGTCACCGAGGTGGCCGCGATGACCGGTGCGAACCGCAAGGAGCTGTACCAGGCCGCCCTGGGTGCCAGGGCAGGGAAGTGAGGACGCGATGAGCGATGCCGATGGCGACCGCGTGGCCGCCGTGCTCGAGGCGCTCCGGCTGCCTCCCCTCCCGGACCCCCTCCCCGTGCCCACGATCGACTCGCACACCCACGCGGAGTTCACCCTGGAGCATTCGGGGCTCACGGTCGCAGACTCCATCGCCGCCGCTGCGCTCGTCAACGTGACCGGCTTCGTCGAGATCGGGTGCGACGTGCCGTCCTCCCGGGACGCGGTCGCGCTGGCGTCCGGGCACGACCGGATCGTCGCTGCGGTGGCGTTGCACCCCAACGACGCGGCCCGCATGGTTCGCAAGGGGCTGGGTGACCTCGACGAGATGATCGCCGGGATCGACGCACTGGCCGGGTCCGGGGATCACGTCCGCGCGGTGGGCGAGACCGGGCTCGACTTCTTCCGGACGCGCGACGAGGCCGGCCAGGTCGTCCAGCGGACATCCTTCGAGGCCCACATCGACATCGCCAAGCGGCACGACCTGACCCTCGTGATCCACGACCGGGACGCCCACGCGGCGATCCTCGGCGTCCTCGACGCCGTCGGCGCGCCCGAACGGGTCATCATGCACTGCTTCAGTGGGGACGCCGACTTCGCGCGCGAGTGCGCGTCCCGGGGGTTCTGGCTGAGCTTTCCGGGCGTCGTGACGTTCGGCAGCGCGGGATCGCTGCGGGACGCGCTGCTCGCCACGCCGCTCGACCGGCTGCTCGTCGAGACGGACGCGCCCTATCTCACCCCCGCGCCGGCGCGCGGACGCCCCAACGCCCCCTATCTACTGCCTCACACGGTGCGCTTCGTGGCGTCCCGACTGGAGGTCGACCTCGCCGAACTGTGTGACCAACTCCGCCGCAACACCGAGGACGCCTACAACGGCCCGTGGGGGGCTTCCCATGCCTGACACCGGCCTGCTCGACCCGGCGTCCATCCGGACGCTCGCCGCCGACCTCGGCCTGCGTCCGACCAAACAACGCGGGCAGAACTTCGTCCATGACCCCAACACCGTCCGTCGGATCGTCGCCCTCTCGGGGGTCGGCCCGGATGATGTGGTGCTCGAGGTCGGGCCGGGTCTCGGGTCGCTCACGCTCGGCCTGCTCGAGACCGGCGCCCAGGTGACGGCGATCGAGATCGAGTCCAGCCTCGCGCGGCGGCTGCCCGAGACCGTCGCCCACCGGTTGCCCGCCCACGCGGACGCCCTGCGCGTCGTGGAGGCGGACGCGCTCCAGATCACCGACCTTCCCGGCCCCCCGCCCACGGCCGTGGTGGCCAACCTGCCCTACAACGTGTCCGTCCCGGTGCTGCTGCACCTGCTGGAGCGTTTCGACCACTGGACGTCCGCACTGGTGATGGTGCAACTCGAGGTCGCCGACCGGATCGTCGCGCCCCCCGGCTCGCGGACGTACGGAGTCCCCAGCGCCAAGATCGCCTGGTACGCCTCGGCCACCCGCGTCGGAACCGTGCCCCCCAGCGTCTTCTGGCCGGTGCCCAATGTCGACTCCGGTCTCGTCCGACTGGTGCGGCGTCCTGCGCCGCCGACGACCGCGTCCCGGAAGCGCGTGTTCGCCGTGGTGGACGCCGCATTCTCGCAGCGGCGCAAGATGTTGCGCTCGGCGCTGGCCTCCATCGCGGGGTCATCGGCGTCCGCCTCGGAGGCCCTGATCGCTGCCGGCGTCGACCCCCAGGCACGCGGGGAAGTCCTCGACATTGCAGCGTTCTCGCGGATCGCCGAGACGCTGCCGGGTGACGTGGGCTAGCGTCAGCCACGTGACGGACGGCACGACGAGCATGACGCGCGGCGCGCGGGACGATTCCCCGCGCGCGGGCACGGAGGCTTCCGTGCGTGTCCGGGTGCCCGCCAAGATCAATCTGTCGCTGCGCGTCGGTCCGCCACGCGCCGACGGCTACCACTCCCTGGGGACGATCTTCCACGCCGTCAACCTCTTCGACGAGGTCAGCGCTGCGCCCGCTCCGGCCGGCGTCATCACGCTGGAGATGTCGGGCGAGGGCATCGCGGACGTCCCGTCGGACGGCACCAACCTCGCCGTGCGCGCGGCCGTCGCCCTGCGCGAGGCGCACGGGACGCCCGACCTGGGCGTCCACCTCGGGATTCGCAAGACCATCCCGGTCGCAGGCGGCATGGCCGGCGGGTCGGCCGACTGCGCGGGTGCGCTGCTGGCGTGCAGCGTCCTCTGGGACCTCGACACCACCCCCGACGACCTGTACGTGCTGGCCGCGAAACTCGGGTCGGACGTCCCCTTCTCGCTCCACGGGGGTACCGCGATCGGGTCGGGACGCGGGGAGGAACTCGTACCGCTGTTGAGCCGTGGCTGCTACGACTGGGTACTGGCATTGGCTGACGGCGGGTTGTCGACGCCGGCGGTCTTCCGCCGCTTCGACGAACTGGGCACGTTCAGTGAGACCGACATCCCGGACGCGGTCATGAACGCGCTGGCGGCGGGCGACCCGGTGGCGTTGGGGAAGTCGTTGACGAACGACCTGCAGGCGGCCGCGGTGTCGCTGCGTCCGGAATTGCAGGAGACCCTGGATGCCGGGCTGGCCGCTGGGGCTCTGGGTGGGATCGTGTCCGGCTCGGGCCCGACCTGCGCCTTCCTGGCGTCGTCGCTGTCGCACTCGCTGGAGTTGGCGTCCAAACTCGAGGCACTGCCCCACGTCCGGGCGATCCGTCGGGCGTCGGGCCCCGTGCCCGGCGCGCGTCTCGTCGGGTGAGCAGGTTCTCGTGGGCAGCGGGTTGGTGAACGGGGACGCGCGCGACGAGGTCGACGACCTGGTGGAGGCGTGGCGGCGCGAGCGTCCCGATCTCGGTCTCGCCCCGATGGAGATCTGGTCGCGGGTGCTGCGGCTGGGCCTGCACCTGGACGCCGCCCGCCGTGCCGCCTACGCCGAGCACTCGATCGAGCCGTGGGAGTTCGACGTGCTCGCCGCCCTGCGTCGGTCGGGATCGCCCTACCGGTTGACGCCGGGGCAACTGCTGCGCGAGACCCATGTGACCAGCGGGACGATGACCAACCGCGTCGATCGGCTCGTGTCCCGGGGTCTGGTGGCGAGGGCGTCCCACCCCGAAGACGGACGCGTGGTGCTCGTCGAACTCAATCCGGCCGGACGCGAACTCGTGGACGCCGCGATCACCAGCCTGCTCGCAGCCGAGGACGCACTGCTGGGCGACCTCGGCCAAGGCGAACGGGACGCGCTGGCGAACGGGTTGCGGGCCTTGTTGCTGGCCCAGGAGTGACGTCGGAGGTCAGGCGTCCCGACGCAACAACAGGACGTTGTCGCGCAGGCTGACGGTCTGACCGTCGGGAGCTGTGGCCTCCCGGGTCGGGGTGCCGAGGTATTCGGGTTGCCAGTGCGTCCCCAACTCGAGGGACGCGTGGGTCTCGTCGAGCGTGGGAAGGCCCTCGTGCAGGTGCTCCGACCAAGGGGGTGCGTCGGCGTGTTCGACGATCAGGAGGCGTCCGCCCGGGGCTACCGCGTCGGCGGCGCGACGGAGAATGACGTGGCGGGGCAGTTCGACGGGTGAGTGGAAGAACTGGGCCGAGACCAGGTCGAACTCCCCGTCGGGGAAGCTGCGGGTGAGGTCGTGGGCCTGGAAGTCGATCCTGTCGGCGACACCACGTGCGGACGCGAGCCCGGACGCACGGTCGAGGGCAACGGTGGAGACGTCGACCGCGGTCACCACCCAACCGCGCTCGGCGAGCCACACGGCGTCCGCGCCTTCACCGCACCCGAGGTCGAGCGCGGTGCCGGGCGTGAGCGCCTCGACGAACTCGGTCAACCTCGAGTTCACGCGTCCGCTCCAGATCTGGTCGCGCTCGGCGTAGCGGTGGTCCCAGAAGGTGGCGGCGTCGGCTTCGGCGACCTCCGGCTGGTGACGGTGGTCGTGGTGATGGTGGTCGTGGTGAGGAGGCGTCACGGGGTGGTTCCTGCCTGTGCGATGGGGAGCGACTGGTCGTCCTTGCGCGTCAGCAGGACGGGCTCGCTGACGAGGTGGGCCATGCCGTTCCAGGCGAGGTTGACCACGTGTGCGGCGACGGTCTCCTTGGAGGGTTCGCGCACCTCGACCCACTGCTGGCCGGCCTGCGCAACCAGCCCGACGAGGGCCTGGGCGTAGATGCCGGCGGTGGCGGGGTCGTAACCGCGGCGCGCGAAGTGGTTGCCGAGCAGGTCTTCGACGCGGGCCGTGATGTCGTTGAGGATGGACGCGAACCCGCCCGAGCCGCCGAGGGGCGAGTCGCGGGCGAGGATGCGGAAGCCGTCGGTCTGGGTGTCGATGTAGTCGAGCAGGGCCAGGGCGCCGAGTTCGATCAGCTGGCGAGGACTGGCGGGCTGGGTGAGGGCGGCGCGGACGGAGTCGTGAAGGGCCCGCACTTCGCGGTCGACGACCACGGCATAGAGGCCCTCCTTGCCGCCGAAGTGCTCGTAGACGACGGGTTTGCTCACCATGGCGCTCGCGGCGATCTCCTCCACGGACGTGCCCTCGAAGCCTCGGGACGCGAAGAGTCCGCGCGAGATCGCGATCAACTGCTCGCGACGTTCGGCGCTGGTCATGCGGACGCGCGCCCGGCTGGGTGATGTGGCCACGTCCCCAGTGTCGCGGACGCGGACGTCCGCGGGCCAGTCCGGTCGAGTTGTGGGCGGGCTTCGCCATGGCCGGTTTCCTTGCGTCGTCAGGGAAACGCCCCGTTCGGGGGGGTCTGGGAGGGGGTGTTTGTCTGCGTCCGCACTGAAGGTGGACGCGTGGCGCGCGGAGGCACCGGCGTGCGAAGAGGTGCACGGCGCCCGTAAGGTAGGGGAGTGCATCGGGACGCGTCCCGAGACCGATCCCCGGTTGGTCTGCCGGTAAGGCCCGCCTGACTTTGAATCAGGATTAGCGACGTAGGTTCGACTCCTACCCGGGGAGCAAGTGATAGCCCTGACGTTACGACGTGGCTTGCTGGCTCGCCTGCTCGCGGACGTCCTCCCGCGCACCCGGTCGCGCACTGGGCAGCCGCAGCTCGAAGACGCACCCGTCGCCCTCGTTCCGGACGCTCACCGATCCGGAGTGGCCCTCGGCGACGCCCTGGGTGATCGCCAGGCCGAGCCCCGCACCGGCGCCGTCCCCGGGACCTCGCCCCTCGCTGCCCCTCCAGCCCGGCTGGAAGACGTGGGGGAGATGGGCCGCGGGGATCCCGCCACACTCATCAGTGACCTGCACCACCGCCCATCCGTCGTCCTCGCGCACGTCGACGCGCACCACCCCAGCCGGCCGCGTGTGACGGATCGCGTTCGCCACGAGGTTCGTCACCGCCCGGGCGACCTCGTTGGCGTCCACCCGCACGGGCGCGGATTGCGTGGCCTCGCCCGTCAATCGGACGCCCTGACGATCGGCGACGGGCCTGGCCTGCTCGATGACCTCTGAGACGAGGTCGCGCAGGGATGCGTCCTCCCTGCGAACCTGGACGCTTGGGCTCTGCAGCCTCGACAGGGCGACAAGGTCACCGACCATGGCGTCCAGTCGCAGGGCGTCCTCGCGCCGCCGCGCCAGGTAACGCGGCGGGTCGGGGGCGACCCCCTTCGTGGAGTGCTTAGGTGACGGCGATCAGCCCGGCGAGGGGAGTCCGCAGTCGCGGGACATCCACGAGACCAGCTCGCGGCCCCTGAGCTCGACCTGTCGGACCGCTCGCGGGCTGCGTCCAGTCGGGTTGCGGCGCGGTCCCGGACGGCCAGTTGCCACGCGAGGATCAGTCCCGCGACGACCGCGACCGGCACGGGGTGTGAGCCCCAGCGTCTGGATCCGGATCATCGCGTCCGCTCTCACAGCAGTCGCCTGACCACTGTGAGGGCGGGAATGCCTGCTCACCGATCGCCGTTGAGCGGGCATGACAACGATCGCTTTCATCGGTTCAGGACACATCGGTTCGCAACTGGCTCGACTCGCGGTGGCGCAGGGCTTCGACGTGGTGATGAGCAACTCCCGCGGTCCACACACCCTCTCCGGACTGGTCGACGAACTGGGCCCGCACGCCCGCGCAGCGACCCCGACGGAGGCGGCAGCAGCCGGCGACCTCGCCGTCGTCACCATCCCGCTCCAAGCGATCGACAGCGTCCCGGTGGAAGAGTTGGCGGGCAAGGTCGTGATCGACACCAACAACTACTACCCCTCACGCGACGGACAGATCGTCGAACTCGACGACGAAACCACCACCGTCTCGGAACTCCTCCAACGTCATCTGCCCACGTCCCGGGTCGTCAAGGCCTTCAACCACATCACGGCCGCGCACCTCACCGAGGAGGCTCAACCCGCGGGGACGCCGGGACGCCGGGCACTCGCGGTCATCGGTGACGACCCGGACGCCGTCGCGACCGTCGCCCACCTCATCGACTCCTTCGGGTTCGACACGGTCCAGGCGTCACCGTTGTCCGAAGGCTGGAGGATCCAGCGCGACACACCCGGGTACGGCCCGCATCTCTCGGCGGACGACCTGCGCGAGGCACTGGCACAGGCACGCCGCTACCGCGACATGTGACCTGACTGGGCCGCCCCGCGACCCGGCTGTCGGTCGTTCTCTTGCGTGAATGTCGAGCCCAAGGCCTACCGTTACCTGTGTGAAGGAGCTGCGGATTGCGCCGACGCCGGAGTTGCCGGCAGGGTTGACGATCCCCGAACGCGAGTTGGTCGAGCGGTACTCCCATGCGTCCGGCCCCGGTGGGCAAGGCGTGAACACGACCGATTCGAGGGTTCAGTTGTCCTTCGACGTGGGCGTCTCGTCGGCCTTTGACGAGAAGCAGCGTGAGCGCCTGCTTCGTCGATTGAAGACGCGACTGGCCGGCACGGTCCTGATCGTCGTGGCCGCCGACTCGCGATCGCAGCGGCAGAATCGAACAGCCGCTCGTGAACGGCTGGCCGCCCTGCTCGGTGAGGGGCTCGCCCCGCCGTCGCCCCCGCGTCATGCGACGCGTCCGACCCGCGGTTCGATCGACCGTCGTCTGACCAACAAGCGCCGCCGTGGAGAGACGAAGCGCCATCGCGCCCGCCCCGAAGCCGAGTAGGCCGGGCAGTCCTCAGGCCATCGCGACCGAGGTCGGTTCGTCCACTGACCAGCAGCCTGCCGCCGGTTCGCTTCGGGCGCCCCGGGAAGGCAGGGTGTGAGGATGACCGTCCTCACCCCCCAGCCACTCCGCATCCTGTTCGACTCGCCGAGGATCCCGAACAACACGGGCGCGACGATGCGGCTGGCTGCGGTGACGGGTGCCGAGCTGCATCTGGCGCGTCCGCTCGGCTTCGACATGGACGACGCCAAACTCCGCCGGGCGGGCGTCGACTACCGCGACAAGGCGGCCACCTTCATCCACGAATCCCTGGACGCCGCCTACGGCGCACTCCTGCCGGCCAGAGTGTTCGCCTTCACCGCTCACGCCGAGACCGCCTACACCGACATCGCGTATCAGCCGGGGGACGTCCTTCTGTTCGGCCCCGAGCCCACGGGGCTCGACCCCGCCGTGCTGGCCGACCCTCGCGTCACCGCTCGCGTGAGGATCCCGATGCTGCCCGGTATGCGTTCCCTCAACCTTGCGAGCGCCGCAGCCATCGCTGTCTACGAGGCGTGGCGTCAGCTCGGTCACCCGGGCGCCGCGGTGTGAGTCAGTCCCGCCAGTCGCAGAGTGCGGACTGCGGAAGCGTCATCGTCAATCCCTCGACACCCTCGTGGACGCGAACCGCTCGCAGGTCGGGGACGTTCCAATGGGGTCGATGGTGGGCGGCCGAGGCTCCCACCCCGAGCACGCGCATGCCGGCCGCTCGAGCTGCCGCGATTCCCGCGCCGGAGTCCTCGAACACGACGCAGTCCTCGGCGGGCACCTGGAGCGCTGCGGCGGCCGCGAGGAAGCCCTCCGGGTCGGGCTTGCTGGCCGAGACCGCCTCCGCGGTCACCGCCACCCCGGGCATCGCCAGCCCTGCCGCCGCCATGCGGGCGCGAGCCAACGGGGCGGTTGCAGAGGTGACCATCGCGTGGGGCAGGCCGATCAGGGCGTCGAGTAGCGGACGCGCACCCTCGATGGCCCTGACGCCCTCGACATCGGCAGTCTCCTCCTCGGCCAGCGACCGGCTGTCGGCAAGGGTCTCTTCGTGGGTCCTGTGGGGCAGCAGGTCGCGCATGCTGTCGTAGCACTGCCTCCCGTGAATGACGGCCAGAACCGCAGCGGGGTCGAGGGCGTGCGCCACAGCCCAGTCTCGCCACACCCTCTCGACGACGGCCAGCGAGTCGACCAGGGTCCCGTCCATGTCCAGCAGGATCGCGCGGGTGTGAATCGTGATGGTCACGGTCGGCCCACCGCCGCTGGGCGGCCCGGACGCTGTGCCGCCACCACCCGCCTTGCTCCGCTTCCTGTCATCGCACACCGCTCCCGCTCGTCGCTCCACCCACCCGGACCCCGTCACTCTGCCAGAAGGCGACGGGGCCAACCGCCCACGTCCGGCGCCCGTGGAGGGTCCACTTGTACGGTGAACCTGTGACACAGAGCAGCATGAGCGTCAATTGGGACGCCGGACGATGGACGCACGAGCCAGTTGCAGCGCGACCGGACGGTCCTGATCTGCTCGTCACGGCCGCAGAGGGCAGCGATGCCTGGCGCACCACGAGCTACGGCTTCGTCCATGACTCCGAGCATGCGCTGATCGCGCCCCTGCCCGCTGACCGCGCCGTCGAGGTTGACTTCGTCGCCGAGTTCTCCGGGCAGTTCGACCAGGCCGGCCTGTTCCTGCAGGCCGACGATGAGCACTGGATCAAGGCCGGGGTCGAGTTCGTCGACGGAACACCACAGGTGGGCGCCGTCGTCACCTGGCCGAACAGCGACTGGTCCGTCGCGCCCACGCCCGACTGGCTCGGCCGCACCGTGACCGTTCGTGCTTCCCGCAGCGGGGACGCCGTCACGATCAGGGCTGGCGTCGGCGGTCAGCTGGGCCTGGTCAGGGTGATCCCCGTTCCAGCGGACGTTGCGCTCGCCGCAGGGCCGATGATCTGCGCCCCCACCAGGGCGGGGCTGACGATCCGGTTCACCGGCTGGCGCGTGACGCCGGCCGATGAGTCGCTGCACCCGTAGGTCGACCCGACGAGCGGTCTACGAACGGGTCACCCGGACGGTGCCGCGGGTCGTGTCACTCGAGGTCTGCCCACCGGTCGTGAAGGTCGGCGTCCCCGTCGTGGTCGTCGACGTCGTGAGGCCGATCGAGCTCGACACCTGAGGTGTGTAGCCCGACTTGTAGCCAGTCGCGTTCGGATGGAACGACTCGTACTGGTTGAAGAGTTGGGCGTTGCGGACCCACGGTGTGGAGTCGCAGACCGCGTGGCCGACGAACGGCGTCCGCACATCGCTGAAGCCGATCCCGGCCCTGGTGGCGGCCGCCGAGATCGCCCCCGAGAGTGCGTCCGCCCCCGCGTTCAGCTGCGTCATCTCGTCACTGGTGAAGCTCGTGAGCAGGCTGCAGTCGCGGCCGTTGAACAGTCGTGGGTAGTTCGTGGCGACGATCTTCGCGTTGGGTGCCTTCGTCCTCACGGCCGCGAAAACCACATCCAGCTTGGCCGGCAGATCGTTCGTCGTCTTCGCCTGTGCTCCCGCCACAGCGGTGAGACAGGCTGTCGTGTTGGTGCCGAGGCAGGTCGTGATGACGTCCGAGAAGCCGATGTCATTGCCGCCGATCGTGATGGTCACAAAGGCGGTCTTCGCGCTGAGCGTCCCGAGTTGACGCGTGGTCACGTCGGTGGTGACAGCACCGGAACATGCCTGGAGGTTGAGGTTGAACCGTCCGGCGCTCGCGACGAGCCCGGGGTAACCCAGGAGTGACCGGTGGCAGGTCGTGCCGTCCGAGAGGTAGTTGCCGGCCCCGTCGCCTGCGGCGTAACTGTCACCCACTGCGACGTACTGCGGGGTCGTTGCGGGCGGTTTGGGTGCCGCATCGGCCGTGGTGGCGATACTCATCGCCAGGGCGAGCGTCGTGAGCCCGCCGAGCAATCCCGTCCATGCTCGTGTCCACATGCTTGAAGCGTAAACCCCTACCCGGACGCGCGACAGGGCCTCCGGCGACCCTTCAGTGGGCGCCCGCCCGCACGGCCCACAGCACTGCGAGGTCGTGGGCGTCCACATCGCCGGTCGCTGACGCGAGGGCGCGCAGGTCCGCAGCGGTGTCTGCAGCTGTTGCAGCGTCCGCCGTGGCCCACAGGATTCCGTCGACGTCCACCTCGTCCAGCAGCGAGCCTGACGCCTTCGCCGAGGTCTCGAGTGGGGTGTGGTCGGCTGCTGCCGCGAGCGCGTCCCGAAATTCCCGGGCGCCGGTGGGGCGCAGGGTCGGGTCCTTCGCGAGCCCGCGTGCCAGCACCGCTTCGATCGCCGGCCAGGACGGTTGTCCCACCTCGACGAACATCCGGGGCGGACGCGTGGTGATGGCGTCCAGGGCTTCCTTGCGGACCAACTCCAGGTCGAGCGGAGGCGACCCCGTGATGACGCGGTAGGCCAGCGTCGCGAGCGCGTAGACCTCGGCGGCGACATCGAGGACGGGCAGGGATTCGCCGTGGAGCAGAGCGGCGGCAGCCTGGGGATCGAGTTGCTCGCCGCCCGCCGCCCGGGGAGCCGGCGCCAGACCAGATCCGGACACGTCGGCGATGCCGAAGTCGATGAGGGTGACACGGCCCTGCTCATCAACCAGCACGTTGCCCGGGTGGACGTCGCCATGCAGGACCCCGAGGGCGTGGATCGCCGCGTACGCGTCGAGTGTGGTCAGGACCAACTCGAGCGCGCGCAGGGGGTGACGGCAGCCCCGTTCATCGAGGGCGGCGAGGTCGACCGGGTCGCCCTCGACAAAGGACAGCACGAGTACTCCACCGGTGCTTCGCGGCAGCTCCCGGACCAGGTCGGGTACGGGTCCGCCGACCAGCCGCCGGAGGGCGGTCGTCTCGCGCAGGAAGAGGTCGGGGCCAGAGATGGCCTCGTCGACGACCTTCACCGCGACCGGCGAGCCGTCATCGCTGACCGCTGTCCACAGCTCGCCATCGCGCAGCACCCGGATGGGGGCCACGAGGGTAGCGGGACCGACCCGCTCGTCCCGCGAGAATCTTGGAGTGAGGCTGAGGGCCGCGTCGGTGCCGTTGGCGACCAGCAGGCCGCTCCGCGTCAGGGCGACGAGAACGGGAAACGCCTCATCGAGGGTGGTGAAAGGTTCGCCGCCATGCTCCCTGCAATAGCCGATGATCGCCGCAGACAGGGTCGAGGGGACGCGAAAGCGCTGCAGCAGCGTCCAGGCGTCCGCAGACAGGACCTGCGGTGGGATTCGGCTTCCGCGTCGTGTGACGAGGAACTCCTGCCCGTCCGCCTCGGGCGCTGCGTCCACGTCGTCAGGCAGTCGGAACTCGACGTCGACGATGCTCATCGTCGGGTGGCACCCACGGGAACGGGGTGCCAGGTGGTCACGTCGAAACCGTCCGAGGCGAGCACGCGGAGGGCATCCTCGGCGACACGGTGGGCGGACGCGTGGGCTCCCGACTGTTCCCTGGCCGACCACAGGGCCTCGGCCAGTCTGTGGCAGAGCGCTGCGCGCCAACTCGTCCCGTTGTGGTCGAGACCACGCGAGACGATGCCGGTGGCCCCCACCTGACCGGTGAAGGGGACTCCCTGAGGAACCTCGGACGCCAGCGCTTCGGCGAGCTCGCCCGCTGCCGCGTCCGCCTCGGCTGCCGTGGCCAGGTAGAGAACGGCCTTGTCGGCGCGGTGTATGCCGGCCAGGTCGGCCCCCACCTTCCAGGCCGGGACGCCCAATCGGACCGCCCCCAGCAGCGTGGTCGGCAGCGCGGCGGGAAGGCTGGACACTGCGGGGCTGACGTAGACCTTGTGCACGAGTTCCGTGACATCGGCATCGGCCCTGGTCCAGCTCATCCAGCCCTGGGTGGCGCCACGTGAGTAGTCGGCGAGCTGGTTGCGCACGCCGCGCTCCGCCCGACGCAACAGCAGGTTCGGCCACTGGGCGTCCATGTGGTCGCCAACGGCGCTTCCTCCGGCGCCGTACAGCACCGCGGCGAGACCTTCGGTGCCGAGATCGTCGTGACCGACCCACCTGGTGAGTGCCGCCGCCCGAATGGTCGCGGTTCGGCTCAGCTGCGCCAGGCGCTCACCAGGTGGAGTGGCCATGGATCACTGAGTGACCTTTCGCACGTACTCAAGCTGCTCCTGGGTCGGCTTCATCGTCTCGAGTTGCGCCTCGACCGCTGCGAGGGTCACCTTGAGGTTCTCTCGGACCAGTGCCAAGTCGGCGAACTCCAACCGGCCGATCGGCGTCACGATCGGTGTGATCGGCGTCGGGATCGTCACCATTGTGTTCTCGGGATCAGGCATACCGACTTCGCCCCCGCCACCCCCGGCTCGCGCGATCGCGGGGGAGAGAGCAGCCGTGCGGATGATCGGTGAGGTCTCCGGAATCGTCGGAGGATTGGTCAGCTTGTCGTGCCACCTGAACTTGGGGACCCTGTACACGTACAGGTCTTCGATGTAGAAACCACTCATGTCGAACTCCTTCGAACGCGACTCCCAATAGCCTCTTCTGCCGCCCAGGACCGGGCGACGGGCAATCCTCACGTAGCGGTGGGCGGGCATCGTCACGGGGGGGTTGATGGTGGAGCGTACGCACATCGAGCGTTGCCATGCTGATTTGAGTTTCTTCCCGGACGGCTGGACTGTCAAGGGACCACTGCTTGGCTTTGTCTCTGTGGTCCCTCACTTCTCCTGGCTGTAGATCAGAACCGAGTACGGCGCGATCGAGACGTTTCCGCGCCACGGACCGTCCCCGGACGCCTCCACGTCGAACGACTCGAAGTTGCCGAAGAGGGAGCTGTAGGTGTGAGCGTCGGAATTGAAGCGGAGCTTCCACAGGCCCGGGGCCGGGAGGTCGACCGAGACCTCCTCGCGCGACTCGTTGGCCAGGTTCACCAGCACGACGACGTCATCACCGGGGCCACCGTCCATCCAGCGATGGAAGCCGATGAGATTCGCCTCATCGTCGGCGACGAGGACGTTGACGTTCTGCCCGGTGAGGCCCCGCGTCCACCCCCAACGGTTAAGTCGCAAGGTGATCAGGTCGGCGTACAGGTTGGCGATGCCCTCGTAATGCTCGTCGCGACGCCAGTCGAGCGGCACGTGATCGCGGAACCACCCGCCCTCGAGGAACTCCTGGCCCTGGAAGATCATCGGGATGCCGGGGGACGTCATCACCAGGGCGGCCCCCAGGGTCGAGCGCTTCTGAGCTGCCCAACCCGACTGGTCACCCGGATCGATCTCGGCCGGGACGCGGGCCTTGCCATTGGCGACTTCGTCGTGCGACTCGGTGTAGATGACGCGGGCGAATGCGTCCCCGTAGTTCGTCGTGATCGCCTCGACGACCGCGGGGATCGAGCGCCACTCGTCGCTGGTCTCGGTGATCGCCTCCCGTACCGGGTGGACGAAGTGGCTGTCCCACTGCGCGTGGAAGCCTGCCCCTTCCGGGGCGGTGGACGTGACGAGCGCGTTCCCGTGCAGGTCTTCGGCGATGAGGATGTGCTCGGGGAACTCCGCCCGCACCGTGTCGGCGATCCACCGCATGAGCGACCATCCCTCAGGAATGTCCATCCCCGACCCGTCGACCGACCGCATGTACGGCGTCATGTCGAGGCGAAGGCCGTCCATCTGGTAGTCGTGCAGCCACATCCGCGCGTTGTCGTGGATGTAGCGCCGCACCTCGTCCCGTCCGTAGTCAGGACGCGTGTCGCCCCACGGGGTGGAGGATTTCCAGTCCTGGTAGAAGTAGATCCCGCCCAAGTCGTTCTCGCTCCACCCGTCGAATTGCCAGAGGTCGAGGTCGGACGGGCCGAAATGGTTGTAGACGACGTCCTGGATGACGGCCATCCCGCGCTTGTGCGCCTCTCGGACGAGGGTCTTGAGCGCGTCCGGGCCGCCGTAGGCGCTCTCGACAGCGAAGGGATCCGAGGGGTTGTACCCCCACGACACGTCGCCCGCGAACTCGGCCACTGGCATCACCTGAATGGCGTTGGCCCCCAGGTCCTGGATGTGCTGCAGGCGTTCGACGACGTCGTAGAGGGTCCCGACCGTCCCGTCCTCCTTGTTGAACGAACCCACGTGCAGTTCGTAGATGACCAGCTCGTGGAAGGGCGGGCAGTGGTGGTCGGTGTCCTCCCAGTCGAAGGCGCCGTGGTCGTAGACGACACTGTTGCCGACCGAGTTGGTCACCTCGAAGCCGTAGGGATCGCGGCGTGCGAAGGTCTCGCCGCCGGCGGTCACCGAGAACTTGTACTCCTGCCCGGTCGCCGCGCCCGCGACGAACCCGTACCAGTAGCCGTCCCCAACAGGGTCGAGCTCATCGGCGTCCTGCGCCCAGTCGTTGAAGTCGCCGAGCACGGCCACGGACGTCGCGTGCGGGGCCCAGACCCTGAATCCAATCCCGTCGGGGGAGATGATCGCGCCCATCCCGGGCAGAGGTTGCTTCGCCACGAACCCGAGTCTTCCGTACCGCCCCGGGCGTGTCAGCCGGGAGCGGTGGTTTCTGCGTCAGGGATGACGCCGGCGTCCGACCCACATCGCCCACACCAGCGCAACCCCGGACGCGCCCATCAGCCACGCCCCGAGTCCGGCGTCGGACGTGTGTACGACCGCGCCCGCGATGAGCAGCGCGGCGAAGACGATCAGGGCGTTGGTGCGGCGTTGCGTCCGTGCGAGCTGGCGGACGTGCAGGTCGAGCAGCGGCATCTGGACGGTCAGCTCACCACGCTCGGCCATGGTGAGCACGCGGTCGGCGCGCCCGGGCAGTGACAGCGCCAGTTTGGCCAGTTTGGTCCCCTCATCGAGCACCGTCCTGACCGTCGACGAACCCTCCTCCGACACCAGCTTGGACGCGTACGGCGTGATGGTCGCCCAGATGTTGAAGTCGGGGTCGAGACCGGTGCAGATGCCCGAGAGGATGCCGATCGAGCGTCCGAGCATCAGCAGGTTCTCGGGCAACTGGAACGGCAGGTCGAGCATCAGATCGCGGAACTGCAGGCCGAACTGCATCATCTCGGCCTGGTCGATGGTGCGCAGTTGGTCCATCGTCATGCCGCCGAACCGGTCGAACACCTGCATGGTCGCGAGCTCGATCAACTTCAGGTCGGCGCCGGGGAGCAGAACGTCGAGGGTCTGCATGCTCCGCACGAGACGTGCGCCGTCCTGGGTCGCCACCGCGACGAGCACGTCGCGCAGGCCCGTGCGCAGGGCGTCGGGGACGCGTCCAACCATCCCGAAGTCGACGAAGGTCAGCGTCCAGTCGGGGGCGCCGGGGCCGGCGTCCGGACGTGGGGTGACGAACAGGTTGCCCGGGTGAGGGTCGGCGTGGAAGAACGCGTCCGAGAAGATCTGTTGCAGGTAGGTGTCGGCCAGAACGCGGGCCACCTCGCCCCGATCGATGCCCGCAGCGGTGATGGCCTCGTGGTCGCCGAGTCTGATTGCGCTCACGTCCTCCAGCGTCAGCACGCGTCGCGCGCTCAACTCCCACACCACCCGGGGGACGCTGACCCGCGGGTCGTCGGCGAAGTTCTCGGCGAACGTCTCGGCGTGGCCGGCCTCGGCGAGATAGTCGACTTCCTCCAGGGTCGTGGACGCAAACTCCTCGACCAGGCCCTTCACATCGGCGCGGGTCGCGATCGGCCGATAGCGCGACAGCCACCCGCCGACCCTTCGCAGGGCTGCCAGGTCGACCTCGATGATCTGCTGGATGTGCGGACGCTGGACCTTCACGACCACATCAGCGAAACCCATCTCGGCTGCGTCCGCGTCCTGGAGGCGCGCGCGGTGCACCTGACCCAGGGACGCGGCGGCCAGTGGTTGCTCATCGAACCAGGCGAAGTGTTCGGTCAGGGGGAGTGCCAACTCGTCGTGCGCGACCTCACGGATCGCCGCCAACGTCTCGGCCGGAACCTCATCCTGCAGGCCAGACAACTCGTCGGTGATCTCGCGGGGGAGCACGTCCAGACGCGCAGACAGGAACTGGCCGACCTTGATCATCAACCCGCCCATCGAGATGGCCAGGGCCCTGAACCGGACGGCCGTCCGCTGGTTGCGCCGGGTGCGCGTCCGATCCGACAACCGTGCCAACCCCAGACGACGCAGCACGATCTCCCACCAGATGAAACTGGCCGTGACGCGCGCGAAGAAGAACACGATCCGCCTGTACCGGGCGCGCAGCACCGAGTCCTTCATGCAACCTCCGTTGTCGTGTGAAGGAGGGCTCCGCCCCCTTCAGATCCCCCGTGCCGTCGCACGCACCGCCGC
>CALKHV010000068.1 GCA_937988865.1 uncultured Propionibacteriaceae bacterium
TGCTGTGCTGGCCCTCGCTGTTGACGGCGTACGCCGTGATGCAGATGGTCTGGTCGTGGGTGTTGCCCTCGCGTGTGCTGCCATTCAGGACCTGGGTACCGTCGCGGCTGTTGAGAGAGGTGTCCACGACCACGCCGGTGATGGCGCGCCCGTTGCTGCTGCCGCTCATGCCCCAGGAGAGCTCGACGTTGCCGTCGCCCGCCCGCCCGGCACCGACCGACGGCGCCGACGGCGGGGCGTACGTGTTGACGGTGGCCGTGACCGACCCACCCTCGGCCGTCTCACCGTTGACGGTGCTGATGGCCGTCAGCCGCACCGAGACGTTGACGCCCAGCGCCAACGCGCCGCTGTCGATCACCTGACCCGGGCTGACCGAGCCGGAGGATCCGCCGGCGTTCCACCGGTAGCTGACCTCCGCGGCGCGCGCCCCGTTCCCGGCGGCTGCACCGAAGTTGAAGCGGGCCCGAGTGCCGTCGCCGGTGGGGGTGAGGCTGAAGCCGGTGGGAGCACCGGGTGGCTGGAACGCGCGCACCGCGTTCGAGGGCGGCGACCAGGTGCTCCACAGACCCGACTTGTTGGTGCTCCGCACCTCGAAGGTCTTGTCTTCCGTGCCCACTGCCATCTGGATGTAGCTGGACGACGCAGTGCCTGCGTAGAGCACCTGCGTGGTGCCGGTCTGGCGCATCTCATAGCTGAAGCTGGTGTCGCCGTTGGCGTTGCCGGGAACCGCCCACGAGACGTTGGCCCGCGGTGTCACACCGGCCGCCGCGGCGTCCTTGGCCACCGTGGCCGCGCCCTGGTTCGAGGGTGCGCCGGCCGGAATCTCGGGTGCCGACTCGGGACCTTGTGGGGCGGTGACGCGCGGATCAAGCTCGGTGAGCTTGTTGTGGGCGGTGATGCTGAACTGGTAGGCCGTGCCGTTCGCGAGGTTGGTCCACGTCAGGGAGGTGCCCGTGACCTCCTGTTGCGTGCGCCCGCCGGCGTCGGCCGGAATGATGCTGACGGTGTAACTGGTCACGGGCGAACCCTTGTCGGGGACCGTCGTGACCGGCCACTTCAGGTCGATCTGCTTGTCACCGAAGGTCGTGGTGGGTGCGGCGGGAATGTTCGGAAGGACATCGACGAAGATCTCGTTGCTGGGCGTGGAGTCCACGGACGGCTTGATGTCGCCTTCGGTCACTTCTGCGCGCACGGTGAACTGGTACGTGTTGTTGTTGGGAAGTGTCGTGATGTCGCAACTGGTCTGCAGGCCGCAGAACTGGCTGGCGCCGCTCCACGTGACGGTGAAGCCCTTGGGCGTCCCGCCGCGCCACCCGGAATGGCTCCAGGTCACCCGGGCGGTCTTCGAACCGACGGCATCTGCCGTGACGTTCACCGGGGCCTTGGGTGTGTCCTTGACGATGAGGCGGATCACGCCGGTGCGTTCGCGCGCCGAATCCCGGGTGGCATCGGCCACACGGTAGGTGACCACCACGTCCTCTGCAGCGTCCGAACCACCTCCGGAGTCCGTGGGTGTGACCGTGACCTGCAGTCCCTTGGTCGAGACCGTCGCCGGGCCGGTGACCTGCGGGGTTCCCACCAGCGTCACCTCACCCCCGCGATCGGCAAAGGGGTTGGTGATCACGGTGGACAGGTCGAAGCTGGACGCCTTGCCCACACGGCCTTCCCGGTCTGCGAGATCCGAGACCATCATCAGCGGTCGGGTGGACGTGATGACCGTCACCGGGAGAGTCATCTTGAGAGGATCGGTGGTGCCGTCGTGCACGCGGACGACGATGCTGCCCGAGGTGCCCACCGGCGTGTCGGCGGGGACCGCCACCTGAATCGTCTGGCCGTCGATCGTGGACTCCACATCCGCAGAGGACGACGCCACGGCGAATGCCATCTTTTCGTTGTCGCCAGGATCCGGGTCGTCCACCATGGCCGCGAGCGAGACGTCCACAGGTGCCTCGCCCGGCGCCACCTTGATCTCGCTGGGCCGCAACTCCGGCGGGAAGAGGCCGGAGGACTCCACGGTCACCGGCAGGCTCAGTGTGGCGGTGAGCCCGCGTGGGTCGTCGAGGGTCTCACCGTCGGTCACCTGGAAGGAGACCGACGTGGTGCCGATGAACAGCTTGTCGGGCGTGAAGGTGATGGTGTCATCGTCCACGACGACCAGCCCGAGCTTGGGGTCGTCGGCGTCGCCGCCCGGACCCGCGACCACGGTCTCGACACCCGTCAGCATCGCCTTGTGATCGGCCCGGGTGAGGACGTAGTCAGAGAAGTCGATGGTGAGGCGCTCGCCGCCCTTGACCGTCGCAGGGATCTTCGCCGGGTCCAGCTGGGGCGGTGCCTGGTCCTTCCCGGGCACGACGATGGCGGCCTTGGCCGAGAGCCCGTCGGCGTCGGTCACGGTGTAGAGCACGATCTGCCGGTCCTCAGACAGCGGCACCCGCGCAACACCGCCGGCAACCTCGCCCGGGGCCTCGACGCTGACCTGGAGGTCCGCCACCACGCCGTCGGGGTCGGAGTCGTTGTCCAACAGCGGCACCTCGACAACATCGAGCCCAGCTGCTGCGGTGGCCGACACGTAGTCGTCGCGGGCGATCGGCGCCACGGGGGGCACGTTGGCGTCCACGGTCACCGTCACCACCCCCACCACCGGGGCGCCGCCGCCGTCGGTGATGGAGTAGTAGAACTGGTAGATGCCCTTCACCTTCGGGGTCAGCACCACCACTTTCTGGCCGTCGATCTTGGCCCCCGGATCCCAGCGGTCATCCACCGGCTCGACGGAGTCGGCGACCAGCGAAATCGCATCACCGTCCGGATCCACGTCGTTGGTGGTGGCAGGGACCTCCAGTCGAGTACCGGGGCGGGCAGCGATCTCGTCGGGCACGGCCACGGGCGCCTGGTTGCTGGCCGGCTTGGGTGCCACCCCGACACGCACCAGTCCCTGGCCCTCGGCCCCGAAGCGGTCCTTCACGCGGTAGCTGAACGTGTCGGTACCGGTGGCCTCCTTCGAGGCCTGGTACACGAGATAGCTGCCCTCAACCGTCACCGATCCGTACTGCGGAGCGCGGTCGCCCACGCCGATCAGCTCCACCGAGTCGCCGTCGGGGTCGATGCCGTCCATGGGGATCGCCACCCGGACGCTGGAGCCGGTGAATGTCCTGGCCACGACCGCGCGAGGAACGGGCTGCTGATTCCTGTCATCGAAGTCGCGCACCGTGATGCTCACCGTTGACGAGGCGACATTGCCTTCCGAGTCGGCAACTGTGTAGATGGCCTCAGCGGTGCCCGGAGCCTGACCGGCACGGAAACGCACCTGGTCACCCGAGAGGAAGAACTCGCCCATCTCGGCGTCCGAGCGCACATCCAGCTCCGGGCGCAGGTGGATGGCGAGATCGGAAGGTGAGTAGTCGTTGACGAGTGCATCGACGGTGACGACGTCGCCCGCGCGCACCACGGTCGATTCGGGAAGGGCCACCGGCGGCTGCACGGTGGACTTGACCGTCAATGGCACCACGAGAACCTTCGCCGTCGCGGACGCTCGCCCGTTGCTGACCGTGTACTCGAAGGTCTGAGGTTTCGTTATGCCGGCCGGAGACGACACGCGCAACAGCGAGTGCCTCACCACCTCGACCGTCAGCCCCTCGGACGAGCCCATGGACACGCCCTGTATCACCAGGACCCCGCCGGCTGGATCGTAGTCGTTGACCAGTGGCTCCACGACGACGGAAGCGTTGGGCGGCAGCAGCGCGAGATCGTTCTCCGCCGCGGGATCCGCATCCGCCTTCTCGGGGTCAATGACGTCGACCCGCATCTTCCCCTTGGCGGTGTGGGGTCCGTCGCTGATGGTGTAGACCAACGTGTAGCTGCCTGGCTTGTCGGCAGTGAATCGTACGGACCGGTCCTGGAAGTCGGGCTTGGCCTCCACCTCGGGGGTGGTCGGCGCCAGCTCGACCAGCTTGAGGTCGTCGGCGTCCGCGTCGGTGTCGTTGGCCAGCGGCTTGAGGGTGATCGACTCACCCACCGTGGCCACGTAATGGTCGTTGTTGGCCACCGGCGGCATGTTCGAGGCGCCGGGTGACACCTGCACCACGAGCTCACCCGGGGTGCTCGTCTGCCCGTCGGAGACGGTCACCGTGACCATCCGGCGCCCGGGGCCACCGGTGCCCAGGTCGCGGACCGACACGAACCCGTCGGGACGCCACGTGACGGCGAGCCCCTCCTGCCCGACAGCGTTCTCGAGGAAGATCGGGTCACCGTCGGGGTCCACCCAGTCAGGGAGAACGGCGTAGTCGCCGTGCGAGCGTTCAGAGATCTGCAACAGGCTGGGACGCTTGCGCTCGGGCGGGCTGTTTCCCCCTGCGGGACGCAGCGTGACGCGGACGGTGGCGACGTTGGAGAGATCAACGCCGTCGAAGGCCTGGTAGGTGAACGAGACGGTGCCCGTGCGACCGGACGGCACCTCGATGCGGGCTGCTCGGCCGTCCTTGGCCAGGGCGACACCGACGTCGTCCGGGACGTCCTTGAGTCGCGCGGTGAGGATGTCTCCGTCGACGTCGATGTCGTTGATCAGGATCGGCAGCGTCGTCGAGGTGCCGGCGCGTGCACCGAGTTCGTCGTCGACGGCCTCAGGGGCGTGCTGCTCATCGGAGAACTCCTGGATCTGCGACAGTTCCGTCTGGTCAGAGTCCTCCGACTCCTTCTCCTGTTCGTTCAACTCGGCTGAGATGAGATCCCAGTTGTCGACGCGAAACATCGACTTCAGGGGTAGATAGACGGCTCCGGTGACCATGTCGTTGATCACGATGACCTTGCGGTTGGTACGAAACACCGGGGCCCGTGCGCCGGCCAACTCAGGGAACTGCGCGGCCTGATCCAGCGCTGTGGACGGGCAATCGCGGACGTAGAAGCCAGACTCCCCCCACAGCCCGTAGACGCATCCATCCAGCGCGACAGGCCGGGCAGGCGCTCCGCTGGGGACGTCCTGTCGCGCAATGTCAAGCCCGTCGAGGTCGACTCTCAGCAAAGCGGCCCGGGTGGCGACAACCACCTCGGAGGCAGTGCCTGACGGCTGTTGAAGGACACCCCCGGTGAGGGCGGGGTCATCGAGGACCTCACCGCCGACGCTGAGGCGACTGCCGTCGAGGACCACCACCTGGTCGCCCACGACCGTCAGTTGGGCGTCCCGGCTGGGTTGGGCGTCGACCGCTCTGCCCAGGTCTGTGACGACAGCCTGAGACCCCGAACCGTGGATGCCACGGAGCGCACCGTCTGCTGTGAGCACATAGCCTGTTCCGTCCGTGCCGACGGCGATGCGAGGTTGATCCAGGTCTTTGAGCGTGGGCTCCGCTGATGGGCTGAATCCGGCGGCTGCCTCTGTCGTGCTCGCCCAGACTGCCCCCAGAGCGGCGTCAGCGAACAGCACCAGCCCCGGTCCGTGTTCCACGTCAATGCCGGCGACGGACGTCTCACCGAGGAAGGACACCGTTGCCGTGTCAAGTGGCTGGACGACGTCAGGACTGGTGACCAGGACGTCAGTGCCGGCCTGCGAGACGTCGAAACCGGCGGCGGCGGCCCGAAGACCTCCGTCGAGTGTCTGCGAGGGGTAATTGAAGTGACCGATGAGGAGCTTGCTCTGGTTGGTCACCCAGATACCGCCGTCGTTGAGTTCCAGTTCAGCTGCGGGCACACCCTGATGAGTGAAGGCAAGGACCCCGAGGGCGAGCGTGAGTGCGCCAACCACAATGGTTTCTACGCGGCGTCGCGACGACCGTGCCATTATCCGGCCTCCCCCGAAGCTTCAATGTGGGCACTCGTTATCACTCGAGTTGGTGTGTGCCGCAGATCAGAGTAGAGGGTGCACTGAAGCGTCGCGGCAAGGGGTGCCATCTGCGTCCTCACCGCCCTTCTCGCTCAGGAGCCTCACGGCTTGCCAGGGGGCAATTCGTCCATGTGCTTGGGCTCATTGGGGTCCCAGTCCGTGAGACGCCACCCGGCAAACCATGGACAGTCGGTGTTGCGATGACGTGACATTCTCATGCGTGCAGCTTTGGGGACACCACGGGGCCCCTTTCGCCTCGCGTCCATCTTCTCCGCCGGCGATTGAACGGCTGGGTCCCACGAGCCCATCATCGGCAGACGCATTCTCGCCCCTGCCTCCGCTGCTATAGCGTTCCGCATGGATGGACGCGAGCACGGCGGCCACGATGCAGGAACAAGGGCGGGGACCAGTTGAACAGTCAATTTCTCTCGGGCGGTCGGCCTCGAGTCGGACTCAGCGCCGTGATTGTCGCGTCCCTGTTCCTCGTTGGTTGCACCGGCGACCAACCCACCACGACGCCACCGCCGAGCGTCAGGGCTGACGGATCGATCGAACAATCCGTGGCCGGCGTCCATTTGGTGGGGCCGCCGGGATCCCTCGACGGAAGCGGCGTCGCCCTCACGACCCACAGCGTCCCGACCTCGG
>CALKHV010000069.1 GCA_937988865.1 uncultured Propionibacteriaceae bacterium
AGCTTCCTGCTCCCCGTCGTGATCGTGATGATGAACCTGCTGGGCCTCGTGCAGGCGAAGTCCTTGGCGCGCTATCGCACGCTGGCGATTTTCGGCTGCTTCGTGTTCGGCGCGGTGGCGACGCCGTCGACCGACCCGTTCTCGATGGTTGCGTTGTCGATCCCGATGTCGATCATGTACGTGGTCGCCGAGCTGATCTGCAGGCGGAACGAGAGGCACAAGGCCAAGCGCCAGGCCGAGCTCGAACTGGCCGACTGATGGACTGGCGCTACGACGGGCCGACCATCACTCTGGTCGTCAACCCGGCGGCCGGTCGCGGCCGCGCCAAGCGCCTTCTGCCCAAGGTGTGTTCGACGCTGCTCACCGCCCTCCCTGACGCGCACCTCCGCGTCCACCAGACAACCAGTTACGCGGACGCACGCATGCGCACCATCCAGGCCGTCGACACCGCGCGTCCGGCGGTCGATGGGCAGCGTCCCGATTCGCTCATCGTGATGGGTGGCGACGGGATGGCCCATCTGGGTGTCAACGCGTGCGCCACGACCGACGTGACGTTGGGTGTGATCCCGGCCGGGTCGGGCAACGACTTCTGCCGTGGCGTGGGGATTCCCGCACACGTCCAGGCGGCGACCCAGGCGATCGCGGCGGGACGCACGCGCGTGGTCGACGCGCTCGAGGTCCGGGGGCGGCTCGCCGGTGGTGCAGAGCGCCGTTACGTCGGCGCGGTGGTGAGTTCGGGTTATGACGCGAAGGTCAATCGTCGGGCGAACGAGGCGAAGCTGCCGCTGGGGCCGCTCGTCTACATGAACGCCGCGCTCAGCGAGCTCGCGGTGTTCGAGCCACTTCACTTCCGGCTCGCCGTCGACGGCGCGCGCCGTGAGTTGCCGGCGATGATGGTCTGCGTCGCGAACACCGCGTATTTCGGCGGAGGCATGATGATCGCCCCGACGGCAGATCCAGGCGACGGTCTGCTCGACCTGACGATCATCCACCCGGTCAGCAGGGTGACGCTGCTGCGCCTGTTGCCGTTGATCTACTCGGGTCGATTCGTGAAGGATCCGGCCGTCGAGCGGTTGCGGGCGCGCGAGGTCCTCCTCGACGGCAGTGACATGTTCGGCATGGGTGACGGCGAGGAGCTCGGGGACGTACCCCTCGCGATCCGCAGCGTCCCGGGGGCGTTGCGCGTCCACGTGGCCTGACCCGGGTAGCGTCGGGGGCGATGGACACGACACCAGCCCCGGGCCCACTGTTCGCGCGGTTCACGCACGGCTACGACTTCTCCCTGGACGCCTACCAGGTGAGCGCCTGCGCTCACGTCGAGGCGGGCGCCGGCGTCCTCGTCGCAGCCCCCACCGGTGCAGGCAAGACCGTGGTGGGGGAGTTCGCCGTCTTCTGCGCGATCGAGACCAGCCGCAAGTGCTTCTACACCACGCCGATCAAGGCGTTGTCGAACCAGAAGTACCACGACCTGGTCGAGCGACACGGCGCCGACCGCGTCGGACTCCTCACCGGCGACACTTCGATCAATTCCGAGGCCCAGGTGGTCGTGATGACGACCGAGGTACTGCGGAACATGATCTACGCGGATTCGCCGACGCTGCGCAATCTGGGTTTCGTCGTGATGGACGAGGTGCACTACCTGGCCGACCGGTTCCGCGGCGCTGTGTGGGAAGAGGTCATCATCGGGCTGGCCCCGGACGTCCAGGTGGTCAGCCTCTCGGCGACCGTCAGCAACGCCGAGGAGTTCGGCGACTGGCTCGACGAAGTGCGTGGACGGGTCGAGGTCGTCGTGTCGGAGCGACGTCCCGTGCCGCTGTTCCAGCACGTGCTGGTCGGCCGTGACCTTGTCGACCTGTTTGCGGGCGAGGCGCCGACGGCGTCAGAAGTGCCGGGTGCGCACACGCCGGACGTCAACCCCGAACTGGTGCGGCTGGCGAAACAGGAGTCGAGGGACGTCCGGGATGACTCCCGGCGTCCGAGGGGACGCTCAGGCAAGGGCCAGCGCGTCGTCGCGCACGGGTCGGGGCAATTCGGTGGCGCGGCCAGCGCCCGATACCGCGAGCGGGGTGGATCGGACGCGGGGCGTCCCCGCAGCAACACCGCCAGTCGGGGCATGATGGTCGACACCCTGCGAGGCGCCGACCTCTTGCCCGCGATCGTCTTCGTGTTCTCGCGGCAGGGGTGCGACGGGGCCGTGGGACAGTTGCTGGCGAACGGCACGCGCCTGACGTCCGCGAAGGAGGCGACGCACCTGACCGCCATCGCCGAGCGGCACACCGCAGGCCTGTCGTCGTCCGACTTGCGTGCCCTCGACCACGACGTCTTTCTGGAGGCTCTTCAGCGGGGCATCGCGGCCCACCATGCGGGCATCCTCCCCGCGTTCAAGGCGATCGTCGAGGAGGGCTTCGCTGCCGGCCTCATCAAGGTCGTGTTCGCCACCGAGACGCTGGCGCTGGGCATCAACATGCCCGCCCGCACGGTGGTGATCGAGAAACTTGTCAAGTACAACGGCGAAACCCACGCCGACATCACACCGGGGGAGTACACCCAGCTGACAGGTCGGGCCGGACGACGCGGCATCGATGTCGAGGGGCACGCCGTGGTGCTCTGGCAAGCGGGGATGGATCCGAGAGCGGTGGCGGGACTGGCGTCCCGGCGCACCTACCCGCTCAGGTCGTCGTTCTCGCCCACGTACAACATGGCGGTCAACCTGGTCGGTCGCGTGGGACGCGACCGCGCCCGGGGACTGCTCGAAATGAGCTTCGCGCAATTCCAGACCGACCGCTCCGTCGTGGCGAGCGCGCGCTCGCAGTCGCGCAACGAACGCGTCATCGCCGACTTCCTCGCATCGGCCGCGTGCCACCTCGGGG
Organism: uncultured Propionibacteriaceae bacterium; assembly: GCA_937988865.1. Lineage (GTDB taxonomy): Bacteria > Actinomycetota > Actinomycetes > Propionibacteriales > Propionibacteriaceae > CALKHV01. Next base: position 2,871 of record CALKHV010000069.1, read on the forward strand.
ACTTCCCTGACTATGCGCGGTTGCGGGAGGAGGTCCGGTCGCTCGAGGCGGAGGCCGCTCGTCTGCGGCGGGCCGACCGGCGGGCCGAGTCGCTGCAGGCGCTCCTGGTGCTCGAGCCCGGCGACGTGATCGAGGTGCCGGGCGGACGCAACGCTGGGTGGGCGGCCGTCGTCGATCCCGGGCGTGGCCGAGATCGGGAACCCCATCCACTGGTCGTCACGGATTCACGCCAGTTCGTTCGACTCACGCTCGCGGACTTCCCCACTCCCACGCGCGTGGTGGGCAAGGTGCGGATCCCGAGGAAGTTCGACCCTCGCGACGCAGCGGCGCGGCGGAACCTGGCCGCGTCCTTCCTCGCCAAGCTCGAGGTGCTCGACGTGCAGTCCGAGAGGGGACGCGGGCCCGCCCGCGACGCCGAGCTGTCGGAGCGCATCGAGGAGTTGCGGGCCGAGATCCGGGCGCACCCGTGTCACAGGTGTCCTGATCGCGAGAGCCATGCGCGGTTTGCTGAGCGTGCCATGCTGCTGGAGCGTGAGAACAGGCAGGCGGACGAGCGCGCTGCGGCTCGGACGAACACCATCGCCCGGAGGTTCGACCGCATCTGCGCGGTGCTCGAGTCGCTGGGTTACCTCGCGGACGACGAGGTCACGCCCGAGGGGCGGGTCCTCTCGCGGATCTACTCCGAGCTCGACCTCGTCACGGCCGAGTGCATCCGGGACGGGGTGTTCGATGAGCTCGACGTACCGCAACTCGCCGCGGTGCTGTCGAGCCTCGTCTACGAGTCACGGATGCGGGACGCCCGGCCCGCGCGCATGCCCGACCGGGCCAGCGAGGTGGCCCAGTCGCAGGTGCGCAAGAAGTGGCGGGACGTCAGCCTGGTGGAGCGGGATTTCAAGGTCGAGCGTGGTCCCGATCCCGACA
>CALKHV010000070.1 GCA_937988865.1 uncultured Propionibacteriaceae bacterium
CTGAGCGCGCTCCGGGCGCCCGAACCGGCATGTTTCCTTGCGCACGCAAGGTTCCCTCCGACAGGCACGGTCCGGCCCACCGGAGGACGCGAGTTTCCTTGCGCACGCAAGGTTCGGCGAGCCAGGGCTCCCGGGGCTGCGTCAGGCGAACAGCTGGGCCACGACCCCGTCGTGGACTTTGATGACCCCGACTGGCTGCCCGTGCCCGAGCACGGGCGGCGTCGACAAGGCGTCCAGGAGTGGGTGCGCGTGACCGAGGTGCTTCAGCACCGCGGACGCCAGCGCGTACACCCCTCGGGGATTCCCGTCATCGACCTTGATCGCCATCCCGCGTCCGTCTGCGAGGCCCAGGGCAACGCACCCCTCCGCGCCGCCCTTGACCATGAGCCCGGGAACCGCCCGGTGGAGCGACAATTCCTCGCGGCCAGTCCCCGACACGTACTCGGGATGGTGACGACAGGCATCCGCGATGAGCTTGAGGTCACCGCCGCCGGCGCCGGCGAACCGGCCGAACGCATGGGCCAGACCCTGGAGCGGCATGGCGAAGAGTGGCGCCCCGCAGCCATCGATCCCCAGGGATGACGCCTCCCCCGCCAATTCCGCGACCGTTGCCGCCACTTCGACCTGCAGGGGATGTGTCGGGTCAAGGTAGTCCTCGGTCGACCATCCAGCCCGGACGCAGGTACGCAGCATCCCGGCATGCTTGCCCGAACAGTTCTGGGACAGTGGCTCCTTGCCGTGCCCTCTGCGGATCCAGGCGTCCCGGGCCGTCTCGTCGACGGGATAGTCCGGCGTGTTCTGCAGCGCATCGACCCCCAGCCCGGCCCCGGCGAGGATCTCGCGGACGCCGACCAGGTGAAAGTCCTCACCCGAATGGGACGCTGCGCACAGCGCCAGCAGGGCGCCCTGGACGTCGAGGCCCGACCGCAGCATGGCCAGCGCCTGCATCGGCTTGTTGGCGCTGCGGGGGTAGAAAGGCGCGGTCACGTCGCCCACGGAAGCCTCGATGTGGCCGTCGGGGCTGGTCACCACCATGCGTCCGCGGTGCACGGATTCGACGAATCCGTTACGAACCACGTCGATCAGGATGGGCGAGGCGTCAAAGGCTGCGGTGCTGGTCACCGCACCACACTAGCCACCGAGTCGCGGACGAACGTGCAGCCCCACGGCCGGGTCGACGAGCACCTCCTGGGACGCTGCGATCCCCCCCGCGTCCAGCGCCGCATCGGTTGCCACATTGCGCTTGACAAGGGCCAACGCGATCGGGCCCAGCTCATGGTGCCTCTCGGCGGTACCCACGAAACCGACCTCGCGCCCCTCGTGCGACACCACGGCCCCGGACGCGGGCAGCGCGTCCATCGAACCGTCGAGGTGCAGCAGGACGAGTCGGCGAGGGGGGCGTCCGAGGTTGTGAACGCGTGCAACGGTCTCCTGGCCGCGGTAGCAGCCCTTGTCGAGGATCGTTCCGTAGAGACCGATCTCGTTGGGGATGGTCCTCGCGTCCGTGTCGAGGCCGATGCGGGGGACGCCACCCGCGATCCGCAGCGCATTCCAGGCCCACGTGCCGACCTCGAGGACGTCCGGCAGGTGGTGGTCGAGTTCGACGAAGGCCTCGATGCCGCCCGCGACGTCCGACGTGCGCCGGACGACGTCGTCGCCCAGCTCTGCGGCGTCCAGCAGCCCCAGCCAGACCAGCTGGTGCGACGCAGTGAGGTCGTCGACCTGGACGCGCATCATGAAGCGCATGGAGTCGAGCCAGGACGCCAGCTCGGCGTCCCCGACGCTCTCGACCCAGGCCCACAACGCCTGCCCGTCGTCGACGCCGTGGAGCGCGTGCTCGACATGGCCGGTGGGCGACAGGACGAGGGCGGTGACGGCCACGCCGGGGGCGAGGCCATCGAACGGGCCCGTGGTCAGGGAGTGGAGCCAGCCGAGCCGGTCGGGCCCACTGATGCGCAGGATGCGGGCCTGCGGCAGGCGAAGAATGCCACGGCCGGACGCCATCGCCCGCTGGTCACCGTAGGGATCACCGGCGTGCCACAGTGCCCCGGCGTCGGGACCCGTTTCGGACAGCACTGCGTCCCCCCGCATCAGGCGCGCTGCAGTCGTGCCCACATGTAGGGCTGGAGGGGGACGTCGGTGGTGGCGCGGTCGAGCGTCCATAGAAGGTCACCCTCGACGTTGCCGTAGAGGCGCTGCCCACCGGTGTAGGACGGGGACGCGGTCGTCGTGCGCATGACCGCGTCGGTGACGAGCTGGATGCGTGCGCCGGTGATCGAGCCGTGCCAGACCTCGGACCATCCGTCGGGGTTCGAGAGGACGACCTCGACCGTGCCGTCGGCCTGCGGACGCCAGAAGCCCGCCTCCATGCCCAGCGGCTGCTCCGGCGATCCGTCCTCACGGGTGGTGTACCACTGGGAGAAGTAGTGCAGGTAGGCGCCGCCATTGGTCGAGAAATCGACCTGCTGTCCGTAGGTGAACTCTCCCTGGCCGGGCCACGTGCCGTGCCCGTTGCCACGCCAGCGTCCCAGCATCCACGCGACGCCCATGAGCGCCGGGTTCAGGTCAGTGGGGATCTCGAACGCCATGATTCTCCTTGTCAGCGGGCTGCGCGTCCATCACCTCAGGGTGCGGACGCGGCCACATCAGCAACACGACCCCGGCCACCGCCGCGAGGGCGATGAGCACGCAGGTCACCGCGAGGACGATCGCGCTGACGTGGGCCATCGGAGAAGTCTACCCGGGCTCTCGCGCCCCGACTAAGGCCGAAGATCCTTCGACATCTTCGAGACCACCGTCACGTAGGTCTGACCGCCGTCGATCCCCCAGTGCTCGACGCCCGAGCCGACCACGCCGTACCCGAGGCGCCGGTACAGCGAGGCCGCCCGCGGATTGTCGTGCTCGACGCTCAACTGGACGCGCGGCAGCCCCCGCTCGCTCACCTTGGCCTCGAGGGCGTCGATGAGCTTGCGTCCGATGCCCAGCGACTGCCACGCCGGGTGGACGCTCAGCATCCACAACTCCCCGGCGTCCGGGGTGATGCGGTAGTTCGACCCGCCGAACGCGATGAGTTGGCCACTGCGGAGTTCGCCGACGACGAGATCGACATCTCCGGCCCACATCACCTCGAGCAGGTCGCGGACGTACGCCAGGTGCGTCTCCGAACCCGTCCAGCCCAGTTCGTCCAGGTCGATGGGTTGCAGGTCGCGGAAGGTCAGCTCGATGTCCATGTCCGATTATCCCCACAGGCGGGCGGGGCGGGACGAGCCGACGGTCGGATGGATACCCCGAGGGGCATACGATGGAGGTGTCATCAACACCCAGGAGGACCCCGTGGAGCTGCAGCCCGATGAAATGGTGTCGGTCATCAAGCGTCTCAAGCGCGCCCAGGGACAACTCGGTGGCATCGTCCGCATGCTCGAGGAGGGTCGCGACTGCCAGGACGTCGTGACGCAGCTCGCCGCTGTCTCCAAGGCTCTCGACCGGGCGGGCTTCGCCATCATTGCGCAGGGCCTGCGCCAGTGCCTCCTGGACGAGGACGGCCAGCAGTCCACGGACGTCTCCCGCCTCGAGAAGCTCTTCCTGTCCCTGGCCTGAACCAATCCGGGCCACTGGTTGCCCCAACCCTCGGGGCCGGGTTGGATGGAGGTGTGACCACGTTCCCGCTCGCCCAGGCCATCAGTCCCCTGCCACCTGACCGTCCCGTGCGCTTCGGCGTCCTGGCCACCGGGCACATTGCGCGCAAGGTCACCCGCGACATGCTGCTCGTGCCCGACGATGTCGCTGTCACCGCCGTGGGCAGTCGGACGCAGGCCTCCGCCGACGACTTCGCCTCCGAACTGTCCATCCCCCACGCCTACGGGTCCTACGAGGAACTCGCCGCGTCCGACGAAGTGGACGTCATCTACGTCACCACCCCGCACAGCCACCACGCCGAGGCCGCGAAGCTGTGCATGGACGCCGGCAAGCACGTTCTCGTCGAGAAGCCCCTCACCCCCAGCGCCGCCGAGACGCTCGACCTGGTCCAGTACGCGGCCGACAAGGGCGTCTTCCTCATGGAGGCCGTGTGGACCCGCTGCAATCCACTCATGCGCCGTGCCGCCGAACTCGTCGCCGCCGGGACGCTGGGCGACGTCCGCTGGGTGCAGGCCGCGTTCGCCTTCAAGTACTCGGGGGACGACAGCCACCGACTCGTCAACCCCGATCTGGCGGGCGGGGCCATCCTCGACATCGGCCTTTACCTGGCCACGCTCACCCACGCCCTCATCGGGGCCCCGGACGCGTGCTCGGTGATCGGCAACCCGTTCCACACGGGGGTCGACGGAACCAGTTGCGCCACCTTCACCTGGAACGCCACCGACGCCCGTCCCCCGATCTACGCCCAGTTCATGTCGTCGCTCGAGGTCTCCACGCACCAGCAGATGGTGGTCTCGGGCACAGAGGGACGCCTGGAGATCGACAAACTGTCGAATCCGCGCCACATGCGTCTCGTGCGCGGCGAGGAGGTCGAGGAGATGGTCACGACCGCCCCCGGCTACGGCTACACCTTCCAGACCCAGGAAGTGGCTCGCTGTTTGCGCGCCGGGCTGGCAGAATCTCCTCTCGTGCCTTGGCGTGCCACGATCGAGGTGGCACAGATGCTGGACGCCTGGCGCGCGGGCATCCCCGCGGCCTGAACGGAGACGACAACTCATGGAGCACCTGGTCGGAGAGATCCGCGCCTACGCCTGGGGTTCGACGGACGCGATTCCGGCGATCCTCGGCACACCCCGCACCGGCGAACCGCAGGCCGAGTACTGGTTGGGGGCTCACCAGTCGGCACCGTCACACTTGGGGGGCACCCCTCTCGACGCGATCCTCGCGTCCCACCCGGAATGGATCGGCGAACGCAGCCGTGAGCGGTTCGGCGACGTACTGCCCTATCTCATGAAGATCCTTGCCGCAGACCAGCCGCTCAGTCTGCAGGCCCACCCCTCCCGCGCTCAGGCCGAGGAGGGGTTCACCCGCGAGAACGCCGCCGGCATTGCCCTGGACGACCCCCAGCGCACCTACAAGGACGCCTGGCCGAAGCCCGAGATCATCGTGGCGTTGACGCCCTTCGACGGGTTGTGCGGATTCGCCGACCCGCACCGGACGTGGGAACTGTTCGAGCAGCTGAAGGCGTCCGACGACGTGATGGAGCTTGTCGCGCCACTGAAGGGACGCTGCGGTGAGGCCGGCCTGGCCGAGGTGTTCCTCGAGGTCCTCAGCATGGGGCCCGACCGCCAGAACATCGTGACCGAAGTCGTCGCGGCCGCCGTACGCCAGCGCAACGCCCACGGCCCCCTCGGACGTTTCGCCCGCACCGCGATCGAACTCGACGAGTTCTACCCCGGCGACCCGTCGATCATCGCCGCCCTGCTCTGCAATCGGGTGACGCTGCAACCAGGCGAAGCCCTCTTCATGCCCGCGGCGAACATGCACGCCTATCTCAAGGGCACCGGCATCGAGGTCATGGCCAATTCCGACAACGTGCTCCGGGGTGGCCTGACGCCGAAGTACATCGATGTGGCCCAGCTCGTCGAGGTGGTGAACTTCGCGCCCGAGACGCCGGCGGTCATCTACTCCGTGGGCGTGGCCCCCGGCCTCTCGCGCTACCCCACACCCGCGCCCGAGTTCGCGCTGTGGAGACTCGACCTCGCGGACGGGATCGAGGTCGCGCTGCCGGCGTCCGATTCGGCACGGGTGCTCCTCGTCATCGAGGGCTTCCTCACGACGGACGACCCGGCGTGCACAGAGCTGCACCAGGGCGAGTCGGCCTTCCTTCCCGCAGGTGAGCACCGCTCGGTGAAGGGCAACTGCGTCGCCTTCCTCGCCGCGCCCGGCGTCTGAGGCGACTTCGGCGTCGGAACCGTCCGGGCGAGACCTGATATTTTGGAGACTGCATTTTCGCCCCTGTAGCTCAGTTGGTAGAGCAACCGCCTTGTAAGCGGTAGGTCGCGGGTTCAAATCCTGTCCGGGGCTCAAGAAAAGAAAGGGACGACGTGGCCGCCGAACCGAGCAAGTGGGAACAGATCGTGGCCGCCGACCCCGGTCACTCGATCCGCTACATCCAGCGCTTCCGCGACATGGCCGCCAACGGTCAAGACCTCGACGGCGAAGCCCGGATGATCGACGCGATGGTCCCCCGCAACGCACGCATTCTGGACGCGGGCTGCGGCCCCGGACGCGTGGGTGGCCGCCTCCACAACCTGGGCCACACCGTGGTCGGCGTGGATGTCGACCCCGCCCTCATCCAGGCTGCCCACCACGACCACCCCGGACCCACCTGGCTGGTCGGCGACCTGGCCGACCTCGACCTGCCCGCCCGCGGCATCACTGAGGGATTCGACGCCATCGTGTGCGCGGGCAATGTCATGGGCTTCCTCGCGCCGTCGACGCGCACAGAGGTGTTGCGACGCTTCGCGTCCCATCTGGCACCCACCGGACGCGTGGCCATCGGCTTCGGCCAGGGACGCGGCTACGACTTCGGCGCGTTCATGCGGGACGCGGACGCATCAGGTCTGCGGACGGAACTCGTCCTGTCGACGTGGGACCTTCACCCCTTCGTGGACGGCTCGACGTTCCTGGTCGCCGTCTTCGGACGCGCCTGATCAGACCGACTTGGCCTTGCGCGACTCGTTCCAGAAGTACGACACCATCACGAACGCGATCAGGCCCATCGCCACGTAGCTCGAGACCTTGGCGTACTGCTTGAGGGCGGCGACGGCCGGCTCACCGATCGCGTAACCCAGGCCGATGTAGAAGGCCAGCCACGCGGCGGACGCCAGGGCGTCCAGCATCATGAATCGACGGAGGCTCATCCCCGACGCCCCGGCGAGCACGAAGATCACCTGCATCAACGGCAGAGGGATCGGGATGTAGGCCACGAAGATTCCCAACGCCCCCCATCGGTTCGCCCACCGCTCGGCACGGTCGTAGTTGCGCTTCGTGCGCGCGGAGCGGCCCGACCAGACCTCGATGATCCCGCGTCCCCACAGCTTGCCGGCCCACCAGAAGATCCAGTCGAACTTGATGCTCATCACGATGCCCGCGAAGTAGGCCAGGAACCACCACCAGGGGGCGTCGCCGACGCGGTGCATCGCCCCCACTGCGGCCGCCCCGCTGCGGCTGCCCGTCAGGGCCACCAGAAGAGTGGGATCGAGGCCCAGCAGCCAGGCACGCAGTGGCAGCATGACCAACCCGAAGACACCCATGAAACCCATCCAGCTCATGCATGCGATGTCGGCGCGGGTGGGCTTGTGCTTCCACGGCATGCCGTCGTTGTCCCACCACTCCTTTTCCGCGGCGGGAGGGGCGGGCGCTGAAGCATCCGGTATTGGATCGGCGTTCGGCGTTGCCGGGAAGGGGTACGTCCCGGGCTCAGGTGCCTCGTCAGCTCGATCACTCACCCACGAAGCCTACCCCGCCTGCGCTGACGCACCTCGTCCCCGAGTGCCGCAGCAGCCAGTCGTGCGTCCACGATCGTGGACGCACGCCGGATCGCATCGGACAGTTCCCGCTCCGACTGACCGGGGGTGATGGCGTGCATGATCGTCGCCGTGCGCGCCTGCGCCTCGGTCAGGCCCTGCACGATGACCTGGATGCCGCGGCGTCCGAGGATCTTCACGACGTCCCTCAGGCCCTCGGCCCCGGACGCGTCCAGGACGGTCATCCGGTGGCAGCGCAGGATCACGACGTCCACGTCCTCGACAGAGACCACCTCTTCGACGAACCTGCGTGCGTCCAGGTAGAAGAGCGCGCCGTCCAGTCGGTAGATGGCGATCCGGTCTCGCAGATACTCCTGCTCGGGAGTGAAATCGATGAGTCCCTCGTGGGTGTCTGCGGGCAGGTGCTGGCGCCAGGCCACCGAATTGTTGGCCATGTGACGCAGGCTCAGCACTGCGGCCATGCCCATGCCGAGCAGGACCGCGGCCACCAGATCGAGGAGGACCGTGCAGCCCAGGGTGAGCAGGAACACGTTGCGGTCGGCGCGCGTGGTACGGGTGATCGTCCTGGCGAGGCCGAGGTTGACCATCCTGACTGCGGTCATCACCAGCACCCCGCCCAAGGCGGCCATGGGGATCAACGCCACGACCGGCCCCAGGAAGCGCATCACCACCAGCAGGACGATGGCGTGCACGACGGCCGCCATCCGCGTCCGGGCACCGGACCTGACGTTCACGGCTGTGCGCGCGATGGCACCCGTGGCGGGGAGCCCACCGAACACGGCGGACGCCAGGTTCGCGAGCCCCTGGCCCACGAGTTCGCGGTTCGGGTTCGACTTCGACAGGTCGGGTCGCATGCCGTCGGCGACCCGTGCAGACAGCAAGGACTCCAGCGCGGCGAGGGCGGCGACCGCCAGCGCGGACGGCGCGAGATTGCGCATGATTGCGAGATCGAGCGCCGGGAGCACGGGACTCGGAAGGCTCGTCGGAAGGGCGCCGATGCGTCCTGTGGTGAGGTTCGCCAGCTCGACGAGCAGCGTCGCGACGATGATCGAGACCAGCGAGATCGGGACGCTTCGCGCGAACCGCTGCCCGAGCAGGTGCAGCACGACGACGATGGCGGTCACCGCCAGAGGCACGACGGCGGCGTCCCAGTGGGTGTGCACGACGGTCTGGTAGGCCGCGACGAGCGACGACTCGGAGGTTCCCTTGGGTGAGCCCAGCACGAGCGGCAACTGCTGGAGGAAGATGATCACCCCGATACCCATGGTGAAGCCCTCCACGACCGGCCACGGAATGATGTCGACCGCCCGACCCACTCCCGCCAGGCCCATGACCAGCACGATCAGGCCGGCCATCAGGGCGAGCAGGGGCACCTGCCCCACGCCGTACTGGGCGATCACGGGCAGCAGGACCACGGTCATCGCACCCGTCGGCCCGGACACCTGCAGGTGGCTGCCGCCGAAGACAGCCGCAACGAGGCCCGCGACCACAGCGGTCACGAGACCGGCCGTCGCGCCCATCCCGGACGCGACGCCGAAGCCCAGCGCCAGCGGGAGCGCGACGATCCCGACCGTCAGTCCGGCGATCAGGTCCTTGCCCCAGGATCTCGGCAGGTCCCGATAGTCCGAAGGAGTGGGCCACAACGCGGCAAGCCCCACCACGTGGCCACCCACCGCTCCGCGGGCGTGGGCGATCTTCTCCGCCGTGGTGTGCTGTCGCGGTTGGACCCTGTGGTCGTGCGGCACTTCCCAGCCCGTCCTTCATGTCACGGCGCGGTCCGGAGGCCCCGCCTTGGTGATGTGTGCCTGCCCCTGCGTCCACTCAGACCAGCACTGCGCGGGCACGTTCGAATGCATCGACTGCCCGCTGCAGGTCAGCCCGGGTGTGGGCGGCCGACATCTGCGTCCGGATGCGCGCCTTGTCCCTCGGTACCACCGGATAGCTGAACGCCCGGACGTAGACCCCGTCCGCGAGGATCAGGTCGGCCATCCGCGCCGCCAGCGCGGCGTCCCCGATCATGACGGGGACGATCGGGTGGTCGCTCTCGGGGATCTCGAAACCACGCGCGGTCATCTCGGCACGGAACCACGCGGTGTTCTCGCGCAGTGTCGCGAGGAGGTCGTCGGACGATGCCAGCAGGTCGAGCGTTGCGAGCGCTGCCCCCACGATGGCAGGCGCCACCGAATTGCTGAACAGGTAGGGACGCGACCTCTGCCGCAGCAGCTCGACGATTTCCGTGCGGGCACAGGTGAACCCACCGGACGCCCCGCCCAGCGCCTTGCCCAGCGTCCCGGTGAGGATGTCGACCCGATCGGTGACCCCGAACCGTTCGGGCGTCCCGGCGCCGTGCTCGCCCACGAAGCCGACAGCGTGGGAGTCGTCGACCATCACGAGGGCGTCGTACTGCTCGGCCAGCGAGCAGATCTCGTCCAGCGGAGCCACGAGGCCGTCCATCGAGAACACGCCGTCGGTCGCGATGACGCGGCGGCGCGCGTCCTTCGCGGTGATGAGTTGCGCCTCAAGGTCGGCCATGTCGCGGTTGCGGTAGCGATAGCGCGCCGCCCGTGAGAGTCGGACGCCGTCGATGATGGACGCGTGGTTGAGCTCGTCCGAGATGATGGCGTCCTGGTCGTCGAACAGCACCTCGAACAGGCCGCCGTTGGCGTCGAAGCAGGACGAATAGAGGATCGTGTCCCAGCCGTCCGCCGGCCCCCGGAGAAAACCGGTCAGACGACGTTCAAGTTCCTGGTGCAGCGTCTGCGTCCCGCAGATGAACCGCACGGACGCCATCCCGAACCCCCAGAGGTCGAGGGTCTCCCTGGCGGCCTCGATGAGAACCGGCGAATCAGCGAGGCCGAGGTAGTTGTTGGCGCACAGGTTGAGCACCTCGTCCTTGCCACCGACCACATCGATCCAGGCCGACTGGGCGCTGGTGAGGGCCGCCTCGTGCTTGTAGGTGCCGTCCCGCCTGATCTGGTCGAGTTCGGCCGTGAGCTGCTCGCGGATCGATCCGTACATGGCTTCCTCCTCAGTCCCAGGCCATGATGACCTTGCCGCCGTGTCCCGAACGGGCTGCGGCGAATGCGGCTTCGTGGTCGGTGTGGTCGAACCTGTCGGTGATGACGCCCGACACGTCGAGACCCGACTCCAGGAGCACACTCATGGCGTACCACGTCTCGAAGATCTCGCGCCCGTAGACGCCCTTGATCGTCAACATCGAGAAGACGATCTTCGAGAAATCGAGCGCGATCTCGCGACTGGGGATCCCGAGCATGGCGATGCGTCCGCCGTGGGTCATGTTGGCGATCATCTCCTGCAGTGCCGGGCCCGCGCCCGACATCTCCAGACCGACGTCGAAGCCCTCGCGCATGCTGAGCCGTCGTTGGACGTCTGCGATCCGCTCGCGACCGACGTTGATCGTGGTGCCCACCCCGAGACGGGACGCGAGCGCGAGCCGTTCGTCGGACAGGTCGGTGATGACGACGTGGCGCGCCCCGGCGTGATTGGCGACCAGCGCGGCCATGATGCCGATCGGCCCGGCGCCCGAGACCAGCACATCCTCACCCAGGCACGAGAACTGCAGTGCCGTGTGGACGGCATTCCCGAAGGGGTCGAAGATCGCGGCGACATCGACGGGCACGGGCGTCCGGTGGACCCAGACGTTGGACGCCGGCATCACGATGTACTCGGCGAACGCTCCGTCGACCTGGACGCCGATGCCCCGGGTCTTGATGCAGAGGTGCCGCTTGCCGGCGAGGCACGCGCGGCAGCGTCCACAGACGAAGTGACCTTCGGCCGACACGAACATGCCGACCTCGAGGTCGTCCACGGCCGAGCCGATCCCGACGATGTCTCCGCAGAATTCATGGCCGACGATCAGCGGCGCGGTGATGTTCGCCTGCGCCCAGCCGTCCCAGGAGTCGATGTGCAGGTCTGTGCCACAGATGCCGGTGCGGCGGACCTTGATGAGCACCTCGTTCGGACCGGGAACGGGGGTGGGAACCTCGGTCAATTCGAGGCCCGGACCTGCGTGGGTCTTGACGAGCGCCTTCACGTGATCTCCTCCTGAGCCGATGCTATCGCCCTGCCTCCGGCGGTGAGGGGGCCCGCCTCGGCCCCACTGCCGGATGATGTGTCGACTTGTGCACCAATGACGGTGCACAAGTCGACACAACCTCCACCCCTGAAGCTGGTGCCGTCCCCGTCAGTGAAGCCGACGACACCTGCGGCACGCGCGCAGCGTGCCCTGCCACCCACGCACCTGAAGCGCTGCGGCTGTCTGCCCCGCGACCATGCACGGGCTGGTGGCCACCTCGCCCCAGCCGTAACGCAGTGTGAAGAGGCCCAAGCCGACTGCATGCGCGTTGTCGCGCTCGCGATCACGCTGCCGCCGCGAGCCGCCGTGGAACTCGGCCCCGTCCAGCTCGACCGCGAGTCTGAACTCTTCGTACAGGACGTCGATGACCGCCCCAATTCCCCTCACCTGCCGGAGTCCGCGTGGAAGACCGTGAGCACGCTCGACATCGACGAGGTAGCGGCGCTCCAGCGCGCTGCGCGACCCCGTTGCGGTGTCTCCGATGATCTCCAGCAGAAGGGGTCTTCGTGGCTGAGCTCGACGTTCCGTGAGCTTCTGCCGGATCCTGTCAGCGGTCGTGAGGCCCGATCCGACAGATTCCCCGATGAGTGACGACATCGCATCGATCGTCATGTCCGGGTCGCCGCAGACATCCAGCAAGGTGTCCTCCACTGACGTCCGCGCAAGGACGCGCTTCGGGTGGCGACCGATCGAGTCGGCTCGGAATCGGTAGGGATAGTCACTGCGACGACGCCCGTGTTGAAGCCAGATGTCAATGACGGGAGGTTCGTCGACCCTCATCCGCCAGAGTCGGGCTGCAGCCAAACCGCCCACCATGGCGCCGTCACCACCAAGCAGGACCCCGCCCCAGGCGAGTGCTCCAAAGGTGGGCTGTTGCAGCCCCAGGTAGTACAGGCCACGAGCGTGCCGCTGCCACCGGCCTCCACAGAGACGCTCAATCTGCCGCCTCCCGAGCCCCATCCGTGTGACCTGGTCGTGGTTCAGGTAGCCGCCCTGGCCCACTGCAAGATCTATGAGGGCCTGGGGCGGATCATGGGGCGTCAGCACTCTCATGTTGTGGTTGAACAGGTCCGATCCTGGTCAGCACAGCCGGAAACTGTGGACAACGTGGTGGTTGTGTCGACTTGTGCACCAATGACGGTGCACAAGTCGACACAACCTCCCGCCTATGCTGAATCTGTGGCCGTGAGTGTGTTCGACATGTTCAAGATCGGCATCGGGCCGTCGTCATCGCACACGGTCGGCCCGATGCGGGCGGCGTACGAGTTCGCGACTGCTCTGGTGGCACGTCCGGACGCAGGATCGATCACCCGCGTCCTGGCCGAGCTCTTCGGTTCGCTGGGCGCCACGGGTCATGGGCACGGCTCGCGTCCGGCGGTGATGCTGGGGCTGGAGGGTGAACTCCCCGAGACGGTCGACACCATCCGGGCGCCACTGCGAGCCGCCGAGATCACCGCGAACGCGGAACTCCTGCTGGGCGGGCGGTTCCCCATCCCGTTCGACACCGACGAAGACCTCGTCCTCCACCGCAACCGGACGCTGCCCGGCCACCCCAACGGCATGATCTTCACGGCCTTCAGAGGCGACGAGGTGGTCGCGTCCACGACCTACTACTCCATCGGCGGCGGCTTCGTCCTGACCGACGACGGCTCGGGTCATCCGCGCATCGTCGAGGACACCACCCCCGTGCCGTTCCCGTTCCGGTCGGGGGACGATCTCCTGGCCCAGTGCAGCGACCACCGCCTCACGATTCCCGAACTCATGCTCGCCAACGAGATGGCCCTCGGACGCACCGAGCCCGAGATCCGGGCCGGGCTGCACGCCATCTGGGACGTCATGGTCGGCTGCATCCACGCGGGCTGTGCGACGTCCGGGGTGCTGCCGGGCGGGTTGCGCGTCCGGCGACGGGCGCAGCGCCTCTACCGCGACCTGATCGCCCGCGACACCCACCCCACCCAGATCGCCGACCCCCTCGCGGCCGTCGACTGGCTGACCCTGTGGGCGCTGGCGGTCAACGAGGAGAACGCCGCAGGCGGACGCGTCGTCACCGCCCCCACGAACGGTGCCGCCGGGATCGTCCCGTCCGTCCTCCACTACCTCACGACCTTCCTTCCCCCGGTCGGCGACCCAGTGGTCGACTTCCTCCTGACGGCCGGTGCGGTCGGCGCCATCTATCAACAGACTGCGTCCATCTCGGGCGCCGAGGTCGGCTGCCAGGGAGAGGTCGGTGTGGCCTGTTCGATGGCCGCGGCCGGAGCCTGTCAGGTCTGGGGCGGGACGCCTCAGCAGGTCAGCAACGCCGCCGAGATCGGGCTCGAACACCATCTGGGCCTCACCTGTGACCCGGTGGGAGGGCTCGTCCAGATCCCCTGCATCGAACGCAACGCGGTGGCCAGCGTCCAGGCCATCACCGCGGCTCGTCTCGCCCTGGCGGGTGACGGCGTCCAGCAGGTGACCCTCGACCAGGTCATCCGCACGATGATGGAGACCGGGGCCGACATGAAGGTCAAGTACAAGGAGACGGCCCGAGGCGGACTCGCCGTCAACATCGTCGCCTGCTGATCTCCGAGGGGGAGGACGACCTCCCCCTGACCCCCACCGCCGAGGGGGAGGACGACCTCCCCTGACCCCCACCGCCGAGGGGGAGGACGACTTCCCCTGAGCGGGATCCGATCAATTCCGCCGGAGTGTGACCGAATTTCAGAAGACGTGTGAGACACTTTCGTCTGGGCGAGCAATCGTTCGTCCTGTTTCCACAACGGATCGTCGGGCACGTACCTGCCCGTGGAAAGGAATGTGGCATGGC
>CALKHV010000071.1 GCA_937988865.1 uncultured Propionibacteriaceae bacterium
GCTGCGTCTTCCCCGGCTGCGACACCCCACCCGTCGGCTGCCACGCCCACCACCTGATCCCCTGGTGGGCAGGCGGCGACACCTCGCTTGAGAATCTGGCACTCGTCTGCCCCCACCACCACGGCATCGTCGAACCCGGCCACCACCCCGACGCCGACCGCTGGCGAGTCGATCTCCGCGACGACGGCGTCCCCCACGTCATCCCCCCGAAACGCGTCGACCCGAGACAGCTTCCACGACTCCACGCCCGCTTCCAGAGCCGAACGCCCGCGGCAGAGCACCCCGCGTCCACAGAAGGGACGTCGCGGGACGTCGCTCACCTGGAAACCTCACCCGCATGGCGACCGCCGAACGCGCACGTCCAATGACCTGACCCGTGCTCACTACGCGAAGGAAACGCCCCGGAATCGAGAGAAGGCGGCCCGACTCACGGCGACGGAGTCCAGTTCGGGCAAGGTCGAGTGGTCTTGCTCGAGGAGCAGGTACTCGAAGTGGGGCAGCGTCGCGAAGGCGTCGACGAGGTCCTGGATGGGCAGCACCCCGGTGCCGATCTCGGTGAACTCCGTGGTGACCTTGACGGCCTCGAAGAGTGCCATGTCGATGCTCTGCTCGCGTCCGACAACGCCGTCGAAGAGGTTGATCGGTCGGTGGGCGTCGGCGGGGAAATCCTTCTGGTGGGCAAGGATGACGCGGTCGCCGTATCTGGCCATCAGGTCCAGGGCATCCTGACCCCCGCGATACGCCCAATACGTGTCGAGCTCGATCTTCACCACGGCCGGATCCGTGTTCTCCATGATCACGTCGTAGACCAGTCGACCCTCGAACTCCTGGAACTCCTGGAAGTGGTTGTGGTAGTAGAACGTCATGCCGCGTTCGGCACAAAGGCGTCCAACCAGGTTGAACACCTCGGCACGGCGCTTCACATAATCGAGATCCCCGTAGGGGTAGAACTCGATGTCGCACCCGACCCCGAGACTCCCCAGCTCCGCCTGGAAGTCGAGCGCAGCCGGCAGCGTCTCCGGACGCAGGGGATTCAGGTGCGAACCGATCAGCCGGACGCCGGTCTCGTCGAAGATCCGACGGAGCCGATCCGCAGGGATCCCGAATCCGATGCCTGAATCCTCGTCGGCCTGATGGTTGGCCCCTTCCACCCGTGTGAAGCCCAGCTCAGCGAGTCGAGTGAACGTTCCTTCCGGATCCCGCGACAACGAATCGCGCACGGAAAACAACTGGATACCAACATCAATCGCCATGACAACACCTCGGGGCCGGGACGCGTTCTTTGCTGCGGTCTGGTGTCATCGTAGACCGGCTGCCCGGAGCAACGATTGACCGTGAGCACGCCATCGAGGCCACTCTTCGGGGCGTTGACAACGTTCGGGGTTGGCGAAAGGGTGACGTGGAGGACGCTCCCCTCGCCCACTCGGACGCCAGGGTGCGCCGGCGAAAGGACCACTCAGATGCCGATCGACCGCGTCCGCCCCATCTCGAAACGTTGCGGCAGCCTCGAGGTCGAGTTCCTGCCCGCCGACGGTGGACGGCTCGCCCGCCTGCGTCACGACGGGGTGGACCTGGTGCTCCCACCCGGCCGGGTGCCGGGCTTCTACGGCGACACTTTCTGGCCCTCCCCCCAGTCGCGTTTCGACTGGCCCCCGCCCCCCGTCCTGGACGCGGAGCCGTACGAGGTTCTCGCCGAGTCGGCGTCCGAGTTGGTCATGCGCAGCGCCCCGGACCCCGACTTCGGACTACAAGCGGGCAAGCACTTCACGCTCAGCGAGCACGGGTTGGCGATGCTGTTCACGCTCACCAACATCTGGACGCAAACCCAGCACCTAGCTCCCTGGCAGGTGACCCGAGCCTCGAGGGAGGGGCTCCTCGTCTGGGCCGGTGGCGAGCCCTTCAGCGACGCCGACCGGCTCCAGAAGCAGACGGAGGATCCCGGCTGCACCTTCCTGCACTCCGCCACTCCAGCCCCCTTTGAGGGCTACTCGACCAGTGGGCCCCACGCGAGCATCCATGTGCCGTCCGTCACGCGGACGTCCAAGTTCTTCACCGATGCTCGCGGCTGGCTCGCCCACGTCCACCACGGGGCCATCTTCCTCAGGATCTTCCCCGATCTGACGCTGGAACAGATGGCTCCGCGGCAGGGGGAGGTGGAGCTGTACTTCAACTCCGAGCGCGACTACATCGAGCTGGAGAACCAGGGCGCCTACGAGGCGTTGGCGCCCGGGGCGACCCTGACCTACGCGGTGGAGTGGCGCTTCGGCGCGGTGGATGCGGAGGTTCCGACCGACCGGATCACCCCCGAGCTCATGGGTTCGATCCAGTCCCTGCACACCGGCGTGTAGTGCCCGGGCGCCACGACCGTTGTGTACGCCGCAGCGTGGCAGGAGTGGGAGTCGTCGGGTGACGCCCAGGACTGGGAAACCACGACAGCCGCCGGGCTCCCTGATGCTGCGCGGTGACACATGGCTCACCGACCTGGCCCCTACCCGCGCAGGGGAGGCCCACAAGCGACGGCCAGCCGTGGCCGTGAGCAACGACCACGCCAACGCGACCGCCGCGAGACGCGGACGCGGCGTGGTCACGGTGGTTCCCCTCACCAGCAACATCGCGCACGTCTACCCGTTCCAGGTCCTGCTTACTGCCGAGGAGACAAGGGACGCCTGTGGACTCCAAGGCACAGGCGGAGCAGATCTGATCGGTCTCAGTCGAGCGGCTGGGCCCCGTGATCGGACGCCTTCCCACGCACCTCATGGCCCAACTCGACGACGCGCTCCGGCGTCACCTGAATCTGTAGAATCCGGACGCCGGGTCCCGCTCCGATCAGCGGTTTCCTGGTGACGAGCAGTACGCGGACCGCCTCCACGGCCTGCCCGCAACTGCCTTCTGGCAACCGCACACCTGACGACCGCGTCTGGCGAGCCTTGCGTGAACCTGACCGCGCCGGTCAGGTGGGCAGCGGCTTGGGCGATGGCGGCGAGGTGGGGGTGTCGTGCGGGCAGTACGGCCTTCTGCGCTCTGCCCTCGCCGCTTACATGACCTCCAGCACCTGACGGGGGATCGCCCACTGGCCGCGTGCTCTCGTAGACTGCAGGCATGCTGCCGACCGCGATTGACGTGGAGCGCTTGCACGAGGTGTGCCAGCGCTACGGCATCGCCCGTCTTGAGGTGTTCGGATCCGCGGCTCGTGGCACAGCGCACTCGGGCAGCGATATCGATCTGCTGTACACGCTGGCGCCGGGCGCGCGACTCGGCTGGGCCATCGAAGACCTGGCCGTGGAGTTGGAGGAAATCTTGGGTCGCCCGGTGGACCTGGTGTCC
This sequence comes from uncultured Propionibacteriaceae bacterium, assembly GCA_937988865.1. GTDB lineage: Bacteria > Actinomycetota > Actinomycetes > Propionibacteriales > Propionibacteriaceae > CALKHV01. Next base: position 3,325 of record CALKHV010000071.1, read on the forward strand.
CGTCGCGCGTTGAACGCTCGGATCCGGGAGCAGGTTCTGCAGGAAGCGCAGCCGTTCTATGCCGCGGCGTGAGACGCTCCTGCTCGGCGAGATGATCGACGCCGCCGAACAGGCCCACAGTCTCGTTTCGGGTCACGACGTCGACACCCTCGAGGCTGACCGGCAACTGCGCGACGCGCTGCTCTGGACTTCACCGTGCTGGGTGAAGCCGCAGCGCAGCTTCCAGACGACATCAAGAAGGCGCATCCGAGCGTGGACTGGGCCAGACCCAGCCAGCTGCGCAACCGGATCGTTCACGGCTACTGGTCGATCGATCTGGAAATCCTGCATGCGACAGCCAGCGACGACCTTCCTGCCTTCGTCGCCCAGTTGCAGGCGGTCTTGCGGACCGTCGAGTCGTAACCGACGCGAGTCCATCTTGCAATGGAGAAGCCCCGCAGGAGCGCACATCCGCCGCAGCGATGACGTACTCGCTCAGGGTCGTCGGCTCCTCAAGGAACACCGCCGGCCGCAAGGGTCCTGACACGGCGTTGATCGACGCGGCGCTCCGTTCCGAGGGCGGGAACTGGCGTAAGCACCCTGTCGAGGGCAGAGTTGAGGTGGAGGTGCGCACGATGATGCACAGGTGTTGTCAAGCGGCGATAGTGGCCCTGCTGGTGACGTTGGTCGGGTGCGGTGCGGACGCGACGTCCGTGACCGACCAGACGTCTACCCCGGTCACGCCGCCCGCTTCGTCGACCCCGGCCACTCCGCCCGCTTCGGCCGCCCTGTCAGCGGACGCCCTGCTCACGGCGGCGCAGATGCCGGCGTGGAACGGGGCCATGGGCTGGATCGAGCAGGAACTGCCACCGGGGGGCAGCGCGCTGGGCGTGTGCGTCCTGCCGACCGCGGCGTCACTGGGAGCGGTCGACGTGCTGACGCGCGACTTCGTGGCCGCCGGCGTCCCGGACCCTGAGACCACCCCCGACCCCACCTGGCCGGCGTCCTACGCCACGAACCGGGTGGCGTTGTTCCCCGACAGCGTGACCGCGGACGCTGCGCTCCGCGCCTGGGAGGCCGCCGCCGGCACCTGCACGCCAGGACCCTCGATCACCTCGGACCCAGCCAGCTTCCGGATCAGTGACCTTCCCGCCGGCTCGACGTGGGCGGTGTCTGCCCGCGACACCAACGACGTCTGTCCCGAATGCATGCGCTTCGAGTTCCTCGGCTTCACGGCGAAGGGCTCCGCAGTCAGCACAGTGGGGTTCTCCCTGACCGGACAGGACGCCAACTACGAGGGCGACCCACTCACCATGTCACTGGACGCGGCGCAGAAGCGTCTCCCCTAGTCAATTGCCCCATCTGGCAACCAGCGAGGTTGAGAGGAACACGTGCAAACGGTTCGGTCGACCTCTGAAGCGCGATCAATGGCACTCACGAAGGCCGGCACGGCGTTGGTCGGCATCGCTGTCTCTGCGGTCCTTCTGACAAGCTGCACGGTTACCCCCAATACCCGGGAGGTGCCCGCAGACACGGTGACACACCGTTCATCCGTCACTCCGACACCTGAACCATCCACCTCGACCGAGGAGACCCCCGTGGCGACATACACGCCCATTCGCCTTTCGTTCGGCGACACGACGATCACTGGCTCCCTCTGGAACAACGCCGCGAGCCGGTCGCTCCTTGGGCAATTGCCGCTGGAGTTGGAGTTCAGCGATTTCGGCGGTCAGGAGAAGCTTGCACCACTGCCCGAGCCGCTCAATCTGGAGGGAATGCCACCTGGCAGTGCGGCAGAACCCGGAACCGTCGGCTACTACGCCCCCGGACAGGTCCTGGTGCTCTACTACGCCAGAGTCGACTACTACCGCGGAATCATTCCGATCGGCACATTCGACAACGTCGCCACCGTCCGCGACTCCCCGACCTTCACCGCTCTCCTCTCAGCGGCCGACTGAGACGGCCCGGTGTCGCGCGAGCCTGCGTGAACCTGACCGCGTCCGTCGGGTGACCCGTCGGACGTGACAGCGTCCGAGGCGGTGATCAGTTGGACGCGGAACTCCAGTGCTGGGCGTGGAGGGCTTCAACGCCGTTCAGGACCAGGTCGAGGGCGAACTCGAACTCGGCCTGGTCGTCACAACCGGGGACGCCCGACCCGGCGTTCACGTGGGCAGCTGCTTCGGCGATGGCGGCGAGGTGGGGGTGTCGTGCGGGCAGTGCGGCCTTCTGCGAGTTGAACGAGGCGGCGTCCGATGTCGGGGTGGCGGCGAACAGGGCCTGGTTGAAGCCCCACATCCGGTTCCCGAGGGTGTGCATGACGTGGTGGGTGAGGTCGACCGACAGTCCACCGTCGAGGAAGAGGCCGGTCAGCGCATTGAGGTAGTCGAGCATGGCGGGGGTCATGGCGCCGCGGGATTCCAGGACCGCACGCGACCAAGGATGGCGCAGCAGTGAGCGCCGGGCGGCGAGGATCCGGACGCGGACGTCCTGCTTCCACCCTCCCGTGACCGGGGGGTCGTCGATCTCGGTCACGATCGCCTCGAGCATGCCGTCGAGGAGATCGTCCTTGCTGGTCACGTGCTTGTAGAGGGCCATGGGGACGACGCCGAGTTCCTGGGCGAGTGCGCGCATGTTGACGGCGTCCAGTCCGTGGGAATCGGCGAACTCGACGGCGACCGCCAGCACCCATCACGGGCGCTCTCTACGTGACCTACATGGCCGCGTCCGTCGGGGCCAACGCGCTGGCACACATCGGGCTGGGCGACGCCCAGCAGATCCACCACGTGCTCCTCACCGACGCCGCGGCGTTCCGCCTCGGCCTGGTCGTGGCCTTCGCGTCCGCCATCCTGTTCCTGATGACCGCCTGGGGCCTGTACCGCCTGCTGCGGCGCGTGAATCCGGACGTGGCCCTGCTGTTCCTCCTGTTGAACACCGTCGGGGTGGCCGTCCACTGCGCGAGCCTGCTTCAGCTTGTCACCGCGATGCTGATCGGTCAGGGCGGGGTTGGCGACCTGGCGCCACTGCAGGCGTCGTTGGCGCAGGTGTCCATCGAGACCTATCGCACCGGTTTCGTGGCAACGCAATTGTTCTTCGGCGCTTGGCTGTTCCCGCTCGGCTACCTCGTCCTGCGATCGGGATTCCTCCCACGCATCCTGGGCATTCTGCTCATCGCGGACGGAGTCGCCGAGATGATCTGGTTCCTCCAGGAGTTCCTTCTGCCCACCCACCCGATGATCACCAAGCCGGGCACCATCGTGAGCCTGTTCGCCGAAGTCGGCCTTGCGCTGTGGCTCCTCATCAAGGGCGTGAAGCCCACCGACACCCACCCCACTCTCGCGGTCGGCGTCCCCGACCCAACTCCGGCGACGGTTCACTGAGGTGATCGCGACGATGTCCGCCACGCACCGAAAAATCGCCAATCTCCCCGGCGCTACTTCCAGAACGCGCGCCACCGGGCGGCAGCCAGCCAACGTGGCAGTCCTGTCGCCCACCACCCTCATCCGGACCCACGAGACCCCAAGGAGCCCCCACTCGCACCCGCTATCGTGACGCACAGGGTGACCCCGCCGCGGGGTCCCGCACTGCCGACGCGGCACGACCCCAGGAGTGTGACCGCATGACCATCGAACGGGTTGTGCTGCGGTTGGGCTCCGTGATCCTCATCGCGAACCTCGCAGCCCTGGTGGTGTTCGGTGCCCTGCGAGACAGCAAGCTGGCGATCGATGTGGCCCTCCTCCAGATCACCCTCAGCGTCCTCATCACCGCGGGCCTGCACCCCGCCTACGCGCTCGCACGACGCGTGCGTAGCACCCGGGAGGCCGCCGACTTCCGCATCGCCATCACCGACGGACACCTGAGGATGTACGAGCCAGGCCGGCACGGAACCCAGTTGGTGGACGCGGACTTGACCACCGTGCGTCACATCCACTGGTACGTGAGCGCCTTCTCCCGCAAGCAGACTGTGCGGATCACCCTCTGGGACCGCCCGTCCACGTTCACCCTGCAGGGCATCGACGTGTGCGCCGACGATCCCGACGCACGAATCCTCGGCTGGTTCCGTGGCCCCGACCTGCTCCTTCAAACCGACCAGCACCGGCGGTTCATCGAGCACTTCGAACCCTTGGTGCGCAGCGGACGAGTCACGAGCACGATCGACCTCCAGAGCCTCCTACCCGCCCAGTCCAACGCCGACCACACTGCCCCCGGATGGATTGCCTTCGAGGACAAGCTCATCTCCTCGCCACACCTGGCCGAGACCGAGCGCCGCATCCGCTCCGAGTAGCCACGGTGCCCTCTCCGGGCCTGCGAGCACGTGGAGCGTGTCGAGTGTGGTGGGTCCTGCTGGCGTCCAGAGAGCGGCAGTTGCCGCCGCCGGCGGGTGGTTCGGCAGTGAACTCGAACTCGTCCGTGGCTGGAGGCTGGGCGCTGTACGCCGCGGGTTGTGTCGACTTGGGCCCCGTCATTGGTGTCCCCATCGACACAACCACCAGTGCGCGTCTGAGTGAGATGGCGATGGCTCCGGGGTTGTCACCAGGGCCACGCGGTGAGCGACCAGCCTGTGACCTGGTTCGACCTCGGGTCTTCCTGGAGTCCTCAGGCGTTCCCCCCTGTAGTCAGGCCCCCATATCAAGGGCTGCCTTTGCCTGTGCCGCCGCCACCGAGTAGCCGGGAGACTTGCCTCATGCTCCCCCGAGGGGCGCGTGACCGGTTGTCGACACCAGTGTGCGCTGGCAATCAGCCAGCCTGGACCAAGGAGACGTTGATGGCATCGAGGAGCAATCCGAAGGGGCATGTGATGGCCCTTCTCCTGCTCATGTTCGGAGCGATTCTTCCACTGGCGGGTTGTTCCTCCGGATCGATTCCCACCTGCAGCGAGTACGCGGCGCTCTCCTCAGAGGGCCTCACCGTCGAGCTGAATGACGACCAGCGATCCGCCTTGAAATCCGCACTCAGATCGCGCGATTTCGACACCACCCTGATGAACGTGGAGGTCGCCGGAACACAGGTCCAGTACTTCTGCCAGATCGCCTTCGGGACCGCGAACGCCAACGCATCCGCATCGATCGCAGATGGACTGAGCTGACCGCAATGCCCAAGTCACTCAGCGGAATCCTCATTCTGGCCGCCGTCATCGGCCTCGCGGTCCTCTGGTCGTGGATCAAGGGTCGCGCCAACAAAGCCCTGAACCGACACGTCTTCGACGCCGGCACCTACCGCAACCACAAGGAACTGGTGGAGGGCAACCACACGGTGGTGACGCCACTGGCGCCCGAGGACTACATCGCCCGACTGGTGGAGCGCTGCGGGTTCGCGAGGCCAGGCGAAACCCGGCGCTTCGAAGCCACCGGCCGTTTCGTTGAGCTACGTCGGGTCGACACCGCCGTCGAGTTCGGCTATCAGACCGGTCTCGTGAACGAGACCCGCATTCTGGTCTCCGCCACGTCCCACGACAACGGATCGCTGGTCGAGATGCAGATCCACAACTGGATGGAGTCGGACGGCGTCATGATGGGAGCCGCAGAATTTCAGAAGCTCTGGCGAACGATTCAAGCCCTCGCCCGGGAGAACGCCGTTGAAGAACACTAGAGAAGAAAGCAGACAACTCATGGACCGCAAAGCACTCCCCTTCTACATCCCCGGAATCATCCTTTTTCTCTGGGGTGGCATTTGGGGCGCCACCGGCTTCTACACGTCGCAGACCTGGATGGTCATTGGACTCATTGCGGGCGGCGCGCTGCTGCTGTGGCTCGGTCAGCGCACCCAGGCGAAGGCAGCCGACAACGGGCGACCGACCTTCGGTGAGAAGTAGTCGCTCCACAACGTGGCCGCTGTGGGGACCTGGCCCATCCGGCCGGGCCCCCACAGGCCAACCCCCACCAGGATTCTTGTCCGGTGGCACCGCCTGACAGACCCCGATTTGCGGGTGTCGTTGGTCAGGCCGAGCTGCTGGAATGTTCTGTCGGTCAACGACGAGACCGGCGGCAACATCGCGTGGGCAGACGTCGCCGCATCAGGGAGAGGGGCGTGGGCGGTGCCGGGAGCGAGGCAGGACCGGACGCGGATGCCCACCGATGCGTCCCGTCTCCTGGGGTTGGCGAGTGGCGGGACCATCATCGTCGCCCTGCCGCTGCTCACCGTCCTCGACCGGGCGTGGCTGCTCGACCAAGGTTGGTCGCCCGTCACTCACAATCGCCTGCAATGGCCTTCGCTCCTCCTCCTCGGCCCACACGGCTGGGCGGTGGCGGCGGCGCTCCTGAGCAGTGCAGCGTGCGGGCTCGCTTTCGCGATGACGCTGCGGACGCGGGGCTGTCGACGTACCGGGATGTGGGCAGGGCTGATGGCCTGCAACGTGGCGTTGGTCAGCATCCCCCCAGTGGACGATGCCCGCGGCCTGAAGCTCGTGGTCATCCACAACGTCGCGTACGTCGGAGTCCTCGCGACGTGGGCCCTCGCCGCGCAGGCGGCCATGACCGAGACCCAACTGCTGCCCCGTGCCCGGTCGATCCGCCTGACCAGCGCCATCGCGTTGACACTGGTCGGCCTCGGGGCCGTCCTGGAGTGGGTCCCGGCAATCGGTCAGGTGGCCAGACTCCTGATCATCTTCCCGATGGCCGCATGGACAGCAGGCGTGTCCATCCTGATGCGCGACGGGACGCGGGAAGCTGATCACGCGAGGACCCGCACATGACTCCCGACGTTGTGGTCACGACAGGGCGCCGGGCGTCCCACACCCGCGACAATGAGTCCGTGCGTGTTCCAGCGAGCCTCCAGCGGCTGCGTGACTTCGGTCAGGTCGATCCGGACGCCTCCAGTGAGGCCGCTCGCGTCGAGCGGGGCCTCGTGGTGGCCTTCTCGGTGTTCCGACTCGCAGTCTCCGCCGAACTCCTGGTGGTGGTCTGGTTCATCGCGCAGTCACCCCGATCGATCTCGTGGACGGTTCCCGCCCTCGCCCTGGTCATGGCCGCCTTCTCGATCAGCTACATGATTGCGGTCACCCGCCGCGGCGATCTCCGGTCGGTGAGGTGGGGGGTCGCCGACCTCGCGGCCGGGTGCGCGTCCCTGGTGGTCTGCAGCCTCACCGCACCCCGCGACCTTCTGGTCGGCTCCTGGTATCACTGGGCGCCCAGCTACCTCAACCCCATCGCGGGGCTCGCGTCGGCCTGGCTCCTGTCGCGGCGCCACGCCATCATCACCGGCGCGGGAATCGGCCTGCTCTACGTCGTCCTGACGATGCCGGGCAACACCCAGCACGTACTCGCCGTCCTCCTGAACGGCTTCAGCTACGTCCTCTTCGCCGTTGCCGGCGCGTTCTTCGCCACGTACATGCGCCAGGTGGCCCGTCACGCCGACGAGAACCGGCACGCCGCCATCGAGGCCGCCACCGCCCTGGAGTTGGCGCGCTACTCCTTCCACGTCCACAATGCGACCGGCCTGCTCGAGGCCTTCGCCAAGCCGTCGCTCGACTCGTCGCTCCTGCCGTCGATGCAACGCCAGGCCGCCGACGAAGCGAACCGACTCCGCTATGAGGTGCTGCGCGGCTACCGCCCCGACGACACCGTCTCGGGCCCTGTCCCACTGGAGTCGGTCATCTGGGACGCCACCGAGTCGTTCGCCCATCTACCCCTCGAGTTCGCACTGGCGCTCGGACGCTCAGCCCAGCTGGGCCCACCCCATTCGAGAGCGCTCAAGATGGCCCTGATCGCGTTGCTCTACAACGCCCAACTGCACGCGAAGGCGTCCACCATCACCATCCATGCCGACCACGCCGACGGCATCTGGGAGGTCACCGTCACCGATGACGGCGTCGGCTTCGAGCCCATCCCCGACAACTTCGGGTTCGGGCTGCGCACCCAGGTCATCGAATCGCTCGAGCGCAGTGGCCTCGCGGTCTCCATCAATTCTCATCCCGGGGAGGGAACATGCACCACGATCAGCGGGCCGGCAGCGAGCCCGTCCGACCTCGCGTCGCTGTGATCGACGACGGCGCACTGACCCGTCACCAGTTCCAGCCCGCCTTCCCCGAGCTCGACGTGGTGGGCACCTTCGCCACCGTGGACGCGTTTCTCTCCGAGGCACCAGGCGTCGACCTCGTGGTCCTCGACCTGATGCTCAGCACCAACGCGCAGGACGGCAGCGTCCTGCAGGGACCGGCAGCGATCCGGCTTCTGACCCGCCGGGGTTACCGCGTCTGCCTCTACACCGACGAGCGTCGTCCCCTCGTCCTCGCCCACTGCCTCGCCGCCGGGGCAACCGGCCTCACCCGAAAGTCGGACGACCTCCCCCTCACCAACAACGCCTTCATCCGAGCGGCCCGGGGTGAAGCCGTCGTCGCACGCTCCATCGTGGGTCTCGCTGAGCTACTGAGCCGACGCGGCCAACTGCCGGAACTCACCCCACGCCAGACACAGGTCCTGGCGGGACGCGCCCGCGGAGAGGACTGGAAGTCCATCGCCCGCCGACTCGGCATCACCACGGCCACGGCGACTGACCACCTCGAGAAGGTCGTGAACAAGACCGTCCTCTACCTCCACGCCGCAGGCCTCGACCCGGACGCCTCACCGGCCGACATCGAGCACGCTCTCGGCCTCACCCCAGGTGACCTCATGGACCCGGCGGGGCGGCACTACTGACCTCGAGCGTCCCTCGGTTGTCCCTCGGTCGTCATGAGCGGGCCGTCACCACATCCCGGGGCCGACGAGAGGGGCATTGCATTACTGTCACAGCGTGGACGATCACGCGGCGACCCCCGAGGCGGCATGGCCGTTCGGTGGCCTCGTCAAGACCAGCCTGCTGGGCGCTTTGATCGGCCTCCCGGTCGGCCTCCTGACCTTCGCGTTCATCTGGTTGGTGCACGAACTCGAGCACTGGCTCTGGCACGAACTTCCCGCCCGCCTCGGAGCGGAAGGACCCCCGTGGTACCTGGTCGTCGGGTTACCGATCCTGGGTGGGCTCCTCGTGCATCTCGCGCGTCTGCTGCCCGGTGACGGTGGTCACTCGCCCCTGCACGTGGGGCACACCCTGGCCGGCCGTCCGAGGGAAGCAGGGGGCGTCGCGTTGGCTGCGCTCGCCAGTCTCTCGTTCGGTATGGTTCTCGGCCCGGAAGCTCCCCTCCTCGCCCTGGGCGCTGCCGCAGCCGCGTGGTTCACCTCGTGGGCGAAGCTGGACAAGCCAGGACAGGACATGGTGGGGGCCGCCGGATCCTCCGCCGCGCTGTCGACGCTGTTCGGCGGTCCGCTGGTGGCGGGGCTGATGATCCTGGAGAGCAGCGCAGGTGCCGGCCTCGCGATCGCCCCGATCATGCTGCCGGCGCTCACGGCCGCCTCGATTTCCTACGTCCTGATCACCGGTCTGGGCGGGTTGAGCGGGCTCGACGTCGCCGGTCTGCGGCTGGGCGACCTGCCCACCTACAACAGCATTCTTCTGCGCGACCTGACTGCGGCCGTCGTGGTCGGGCTCGTGATGGCCGGGCTCGCATTCGGGATCCGCCGCCTGGCTGACCGCGTCGCGGGGATGGAGACGAGACTCGGACGTCTTCCCCTCCTGCTGGCCAGTGGCCTGGTGGTCGGGCTCCTTGCCCTCCTGTCCAGCAGCTTCGGCGCCGATCCCCTCGACCTGCTCTTCTCGGGTCAGGCCTCGATCATCCCGCTCCTCGCGGCGCCCGCTGCGGTGGCACTCGTTCTGGTCATCGCCAAGGCGCTGGTCTTCGCCGTCAGTCTCGGCGGCGGCTTCCGCGGCGGCGTAGTCTTCCCGGCCATCTTCATCGGCGTCGGGGTGGCCGACGTCGGAGTGCTGGTCTTCGACATGTCGCCGACGGTCGCCATCGCCATGGGCGCGGCGGCCGGCACGACCGCCATGACTCGGATGCTGGTCTCGTCGGTCCTGTTCGCCGGACTGCTGGTCGGCCGAGCAGGTCTGGACGCCATTCCGGTGGCCACCATCGCCGCCGTGACCACCTGGCTCGCAGTTGCTCGACTGGACGCCCTGGGCGTCCGCTCTGCGCAAGGGGAAGGGTCCGGGACGCCACCCCACCACTGACCTGGGGACGGCCGGACGCGCGGACGCTCGGGCCCGCCCGATGACCTCAACCGCGGGCACGACAGACGACGCTGACAGCCGTAGCTTGTCGTTGACGCCGAACAGCCGACCACGCCGCCCGCAGTCGCCCGCCTCTACAAGCGCCCGCAGCGGCAGATTTGGCACGTATTGGGCACGGAGGTGTCCGGCCGGGGCAGCAAGAAACCCCCTGCCCTAGTGGGAGGGGGTTTCAGGTGGTGGGCCTAACTGGACTTGAATCAGTGAATGGACTGTTCGTGACCACCGCGGACGGTGCATGCCCGACCGGGCTCAACCCCTCTCACTAGGGTGAATGATGGGTTTCGTGATAATCTCGGTGCCGTGACGAAGCGGGCCGAGAAGGGCGATTCAGGCGACGAAGTTACCCCAAAGTTACCCCGCTTCAACGCATCCAGGGAAGGTGACTCGGAGACGGCCACGTGGCAGCGCGGCCCCAAAGCGGGGGCCTCGTACCGAAGCTTCGGCACAGTGGCTCCAACCCGCGGGAGATGGAAGGCATTCTATGTCGGCCCTGATCGACGCCGTCACACCGCTGGAGTGACCTTCAGCAACCAGGTGCGAGCACAAGGCT
>CALKHV010000072.1 GCA_937988865.1 uncultured Propionibacteriaceae bacterium
TGTAGGTTCCGGCGCTTCCTGTCACTCCGTCAGGCGTGTGACCTGCGGTGCGACAAGATGTTGGACGGTCGGTCGTCCCACTATCTTGTCCAAATCCTCAGCCGCGACGCGTCACACGGCCTCCCTGTTCCGGTGAAACCACCGACGGCCTATGCGGGAAATTCGGCGGCGGCGGTGACGTCCTGACGTGCACCTGTGGACCCTGCCCTCGGGTTCCTCGTGCTGGACGCGGGTGGTTAGGGCTCTCGCTGTCTTGGGGGCAGGAGGGTCATTAGTGCTGCGGTGAGGATGAGGACGCCGATCTCGTAGATGAGGGCAGCGCGGAAGGCGGGAAGGTAGGTACTCGAGGGGTCGCCGGCGCCGAAGGCGCCAGCCCGCACGTCGCCGGGGCCAGGGTGAACCCGGCGGCACCCAGGAGGAAGAAACGGCGGCGTCCGTACACGTCGCCGAGCCGTCCACCGGTGATCAGCAGCACACCGAACGCCAGCGCATAGCGGTGGCTCTTGGAGATCGAAGCCGTGGCCGCCGGAACCTGACCACACATCGCGGGACCACTTCCCTGGCGGCTTGGCATCTAGTATCGCCTCTGCCCGCCACGCGGCCATCAGTGGATCAGCAGGGTCACGAGTGCCTACGGTCCGTTCCCGCGCCATCCTGCTGTGACGGAGGACTCGATTCGTCGCTGGGTCTCTGATCGATCCGCCGGGCTCCCGGTCGCGGTGATCACGAGCTCGGCGAAGCGGTCACGCCGAGCGGGTCGGTCTCGAGGCGTTGAGGGCGCCCGCGGGGTACGGCCCCGAGTCGGCCGTCACGCGGGCGACGGTCTTGGCGTCCACGTCATCGCGCCGAGCACTCGTGGCCATAACTGATCGCGGACACCTTCGAGCGCTGCGTGCTACGGCCACGCCTCCGCATAAACGACTGCTTCAGTTCCAGAGTCCAACTATCCGTTACAGACGGACTCCTTCGCGCTCAGGCCTTCTTGGGAGCGCGCTTCGGCGTATCGCCGGTCGAACCGGACCCCGACGACGGACCGGCTGCTGCAGCCTTGCGACCTTTGGCCGCGGCTTCGTTCGCGGTCGCGGGGGGCTTCTCCTTCGTAGCCGCCTTGACCACCGTGGCCTCGGCGGTCTTGGGCCCGGCGGCCGTCTCGTCGCGGAGCTTGTCGCCCTCGGCCGTAGTCATGACCTGGTGTCCACCGAACTGTCCACGCAGCGCGGCAACGGCCTGCATCGTCGGGGACGACTCCTGGCGTGAAGCGAACCGGGCAAACAGGGAAGCCGCGATGACCGGCATGGGCACCGAGTTCGCGATCCCCTCCTCGACGGTCCAGCGACCCTCGCCGGAGTCGGCGGTGTAGTCCGAGACGTCCTCGAGCTGCGGGTTCTCCTCGAGTGCCTTGACCATGAGGTCGAGCAGCCAGGACCGGACGACGGTGCCGCGGCTCCAAGCCTTGAACGAGCCGGGCACGTCCTTGACGATGTCCTTCTTCTCGAGCAGCTCGAAACCCTCGGCGTAGGCGTGCATCAGGCCGTACTCAATGCCGTTGTGCACCATCTTCACGTAATGACCCGCACCGATGTCGCCGGCGTGGACGAAGCCCTCGTCCCGCGGACCCTCGGGACGCAGCGCGTCGAAGATCGGCATCGCCTTCGCGACGTTGGCCTTGGTGCCGCCAACCATGAGACCGTAGCCGTTCTCCAGACCCCAGATCCCGCCCGAGACACCGCAATCGAGGTAGCCGATGCCCTTGGCCCTGAGTGCCTTCTCGTTCTCGATGTCGTCGGTGAAGCGGCTGTTGCCACCGTCGATGACGAGGTCACCCTTGTCGAGCAGCTCGCCGAGCCTGGCCACAGTCTCGCGGGTCGGGTCACCGGCCGGAACCATCACCCACACGACGCGGGGCGCATCGAGCTTCTTGACGAGCGCTGCGAGGGTCTTGACGTCCGACACCTCGGGGTTGCGGTCATAACCCACGACTTCGTGACCGGCACGGCGGATGCGCTCGCGCATGTTGCCACCCATCTTGCCCAGCCCAATGAGTCCCAGTTGCATGTGCCTAACCCTTCAGTTGTCGGGGAAATCAGGTGAACGTCGGTCGCACACGTGTTGTGAGTCCTCGGCGCGAGGGCTCGGCGCGGGTCAGTGGCGCGCGCCACCTTCGATGGGTGACTGAGGCCCCGGGTCGGGGTTCTTCTCGCGCCACTTGCGCTCGAACGGCAGTCGCCAGGTGTGCGGGGAGACGAGTTGATGGATCTGGTTCGGACCCCACGTTCCGGGCGCGTAGGGCCGCACGACCGGCGGGTTGTCGAGCAGCGGCTGGCTGATCTCCCACAACCGCTCGATGCCCTCGGCCGACGTGAAGAGCGTGTGGTCGCCACGCACCGCGTCATAGATGAGCCGCTCATAGGCCTCGAGCACGGCGCCCGCCCAGTGCGTCTCCTGCATCGCGAACTGCATCGACAGCTTGTCGAGCTTCATCCCCGGGCCGGGTCGCTTGCCATAGAACGACAGCGACATGCGCGCCTTGTCGGCGAGGTCGAACGTCAGGTGGTCAGGGCCGTGGTCGCCGACGCCGGACCCGGGCGGGAACATCGACTGCGGCGGCTCGTTGAAGGCGATCGAGATGATGCGCGCGCCCTCGGCCATCCGCTTGCCGGTGCGCAGGAAGAACGGCACTCCGGCCCAACGCCAGTTGTCGATGTAGCACTTGAGCGCGATGTAGGTCTCGGTGTCGGAGTCGTGCGCGACGCCCGGCTCGTCGAGGTAGCCGTCGTACTGCCCTCGGACCACGTCGGAGGGATGGATCGGCTGCATCGACTCGAAGACCTTGTTCTTCTCGCGGCTGATGGCGTCGGGCTCGAGCGAGGTCGGCGGCTCCATCGCGGTGAACGCGAGGATCTGGAAGAGGTGCGTGACGACCATGTCGCGGTAGGCGCCGGTGTTCTCATAGAAGTCGCCGCGGGTCGCGAGGCCCAACGTCTCGGGCACGTCGATCTGCACATGCGCGATGGAGTTGCGGTGCCAGATCGGCTCGAACAGCCCGTTGGCGAAGCGGAACGCGAGGATGTTCTGCGCCGGCTCCTTGCCGAGGAAGTGGTCAATCCGGAAGACCTGCTTCTCCTTGAAGACCTCGTGCACCCGACGGTTGAGCTCCACCGCGGACGCGTAGTCCGTCCCGAACGGCTTCTCCATGACGATGCGGCTGCGGTCGACGAGGTCGGCCTCGGCGATCGTCTGGATCGCGGAGAGTGCGGCCTTGGGCGGCACCGACAGGTAGTGCAGCCGCAGCTCGGTCTCACCCGGCAGCAGCTTCTCGGCCGCCCGCACCGCATCGCCCAGGGCCTGAGGCCCCGCCGACAGCGGCACGTAGTCGAGGCGCTGCGCGAACTGGTGCCACTCCTCCTCATCGAGGACGCGCGTCGAGAACTCCTTGATCGCCTCGTGCGCCAGGTCCCGGAACCCGTCGGACGACATCTCGTCGAGCGAGGTGCCGACGACGCGCAGGTCCTCGAGCAGACCGGACTGGAAGAGGTGGAGCATCCCCGGGATGAGCTTGCGTTTGGACAGGTCCCCCGTCGCGCCGAAAAGGATGACAGTCGTCGGCGCCGCTTTCGATCCGTTCATGGGCCCACGTCGGCATCGGTCGTCGGTGAGTCTCTCGCAGACGCGGCCAGCGCTGCGGCCCCGATGATCCCGGCGTTGTTTTGCAGGATGGCTGGCCTGATCGGGGTTCGCAAGTTCAGCAGCGGGAGGAACTTGTGGGCCTTCTTGGAAATCCCCCCGCCCACGATGAACAGGTCTGGCCACAGGAGGTTCTCGATCCGCGAGTAGTACTTCTGAAGTCGCTTGGCCCATTTCTCGTAGGAGAGGTCGTCACGTTCTTTGGCGCTGGCCGCGGTGACCTTCTCGGCCACGTCCCCGCCGATCTCGATGTGACCAAGCTCAGCATTGGGGATGAGTTGCCCGCCGTGGAGAAGAGCCACTCCGATACCGGTGCCCAAGGTGGTGACGATGACGAAGCCGGTCGCGTCCTTCGCAGCACCGAACCGTGCCTCGGCCACGCCCGCAGCGTCGGCGTCGTTGACGAGAACGCAGGGCCGGTGCATAGCCGTGCTGAAAAGCTGCTCCCCCGGGTAGTCGATCCAGGCCCGGTCCACGTTGGCGGCGGTCCGCACAGTTCCGTGCTGGACAACCCCGGGGAACGTCACGCCCACTGGCGCGTCCGGAGGGAGGACGCCGGCGAAGTGCTCGGCGATCTGGGCCACGATCGCAGCGACTGCTTCTGGAGTCGAGTCCACGGGTGTGGGGATCCGGTGACGTTCAGCAATGAGCTCACCGGTCGAAACATCAACCGGTGCACCCTTGATGCCCGTTCCTCCCACGTCGATGCCCAAAGCCAGGTATGAGGTCACGATCGCCGTCACGACAGCATCCCCGCCCGCGCCGGATCCGTGACGAACACAGTCGTGCCCGCCGCGAGAGTGAGCGGTTCGCCGTGGACGAGCACAGTGAGCGTCGCGCCCTCTTGACCCGTCGCGGTGATGCTCGTCTGTCCGTGACCGGCCACCACTGCCAGGTGCAGCCCTCGCCACGTGACCCTGTAGGTCACCCCTTCCCAGTCCTGCGGGATCCACGGGCCGATGGAGAGCTGACCCTGATCCACCCGCAGCCCACCGAACCCGTTGACCAGGACCGCCCACGTTCCGGCAGCAGAGGCGATGTGCATCCCCTCGCAGGTGTTGCCCTGGTTGTCGGCGAGGTCCACGAACGCCGAGCGCTCGAAGTACTGCTGTGCCCTGGCGGTCTCGCCGACCTCGATCCCGATGATGGCGTGGATCGCGGGGCTCAACGACGACTTGTGGAGGGTGCGCGGCTCGTAGTACTCGAAGTTCGCCCTGATGACTTCGGTGTCGAACAGGTCCGGCAGCATGAACGCCAACATGAGGACGTCGGGCTGCTTGAGCAGCTGGGTCTCCTCGCAGTTGAAGTGGTTGTAGCCGGGCGGGTACTTCGGCATCGAGTTCTCGTCGAAGTCGTTGACCGGCACGTCGAGCCGGTCGAAGTAGCCCTCGAACTGTTCCACCACACCCTCGGAATTGGGGGTTCCCACCGCGAGGTCCTCGGCGGCAATGCGCCATCCGGCCACCTCACCGGGGTCGAGCCCAATCCTCGCGGAAATCTCGGCCAGCGCTTCCGGTGACTCGTTCACGAGCTTGACGAAGACACTGGCGGCATACCGCAGATTCCACTGGACGAGACGGTTGGTGAACGCGTTGTCGGCAACGTGAGAGTGGAACTCGTCGGGACCCATGACCTGCCGCAGGTGGCCCTGGGGATCGCCATCGGCGCGCTCGATGCGGCTTACCCAAAACCGCGCCGTCTCGAAGAGCATCTCCGCGCCCCACTCGCGCAGGAACGTTTCGTCGCCGGTTGCCTCCACATAACGGTGTATCCCGTAGGCGACGTCCGCGGAGACGTGCAGCTCTTCGTCGCGCGTCCAGAACCGGTTCTTGCCGTCGGGGGTGAAGCGCGGACACTCCTCGTCGCCGGTGTCGGCCGACTCCCAGGCAAAGCGGGCCCCGAGGGTTCCGTTCTCGGTGGAGTTGCGCCGCGCCCCGTCGAGGGTGTGGTGCCGGTAGCACAACAGGGCCTTGGCGGTGGCGGGTTGCGTGAGGACGTAGAAGGGCAGCAACATCACTTCGGTGTCCCAGAAGACGTGGCCCCGATAGCCCTCTCCCGACAGCGATTTAGCGCCGATGTTGACGGTCGGGTCGTCGGGGTTTGCAGCGATCAACAGGTGGTAGATGCTGAACCGGACTGCCTGAGTCAGCTCAGGTTTGCCGACCACCGACGCGTCACAGGCTTGCCACAGATCGGCCCATGCCGCAGCGTTCGCCTCGAGCAGTCCGCTCATCCCCGTGGCGGCGGCGGCGCGGGCCCGGTTGAGCACCGCAGTATTGTCCGCCCCTCTGGGCTGGTCCGGGTCGCGCGTCGTGGCGATGGCGACGAACTTGTCCACGCGCAGAGTCTGGTCGGCCGCAACATGCTGCCTCATCCGAGACGTCACCCGGGTGCTGGAGCACGACGTCGTGGAGGTGACCTCCGCGGCCGCGCACGTGATCGCGGCGGCGTAGTCGAGGGTGACGTTGCTCTGGATGGTGCGGGTCGACAGGTGAAGGATCCCGTCCGACGTCACGCCGGTGCCCAAGGCGGCGAGGTGCTGGCTGCGAGCCCACTTTTCCCAGCGCCCCTGGACGGGGAACGTTCGATCTGACGGATAAACGGGAAGGGCTTCGAGATTGCGGCGGTCACCCTGGATGCCGGTCGAGATCTCGACGGTGGCGTCGTGTCCCAGCGGGGTGACCTCGACGGCCAGTGCGAGGGTGTCTCGCCACGCGAGGCTCGCGAAGCGCAGCGTCTCCAGGCTGGTCTGGCGACCCTCGGTGTCCTCGAACACGGTGGCCCGCCAGAGCACGCCTTGTGACATGTCCAGGACGCGTTGGTGCGAGATGACGCGGCAGTTCTCGACGTCGAGCCGGACACCGTTCACGTGGACCTCGGTGTCGAGCCAGTCAGGGGCGTTGACCATGTCAGTGACGATCGAGTCGTGGGCGTCGAACACCCCGTTGAGGTAGACACCTGACAGTGCTCCGGGGTGGCCTTCCTCGAGGCTTCCTCGGGTGCCGATGGCCCCGTTCCCGGTGGTGAACATTGTCTCGAAGGTGTTGGCTCGCCCTAGGTCGAATCCCACCTCGGACACGAGCCACTCGCTGTCGGACAGGTTGGATGAGAGCACGCCGGTCACACCCGTGCCGTGGCGCTGGTCGGCGAGCCGCCGTAGGTCAGTGCCAGCTGCTCGTTGGTCTGGTCCAGAGGCAGGTACGCATCTAGGACCGTGGCCGAGGCACGCTGCGCCCCCATGGCGTTGCCATACTGGCAGGCGCTGACGATGTCGTTGTCCTGGAGAAAGCCGAAGGCCATGCCGGCCGCGAACGAGTCGCCGCACCCGGTCGTGTCGACCACCTGGTCGATGGCCACACGCGGGACCACGTGGCTCTCGAGATCTCCGTAGTCGTCGAGGGTGTAGGCGATGCAGCCCTGATCATCGAGCGTGACGCACACGGCTTGCACACCTTGGCCAAGGACGTGCGCCGCGAAGTCCGGCAGCTGCTCCATCGGGATGGGGTCGCCGGGCTGGCGGTCCTCGCCGGGGCTGGGGTGCCAGCTGCAGCCGGCTTCCTCGAGGTTCATCTTGAGGATGTCGATGGAGGGAAGCCAGGCGTCGCGGTCCGCCCAGAGCCGGTGTGTCCGGGCGCCTTCATGGACGAGGGTGCTGGTCGGGCCGTGGCCGTCGAGCAGGATAATGCCGTTGCTATTGCGCCGAATGTATTCGAGCGTCGACTGGCTGACCTCGTAGTCGGTGATCGGGACGCACACGAAGGCGTCGGCATGGAGCGCGAACTCGACGTCGGCGGGCGTGATCGGTGCCATGAAACCGGTCTGCCGCTCGATGCGGGTGTTCTGGTCGACATAGCGGAGCTCGACGACGTCACCACGATCACGGGCCGAGCGGATGCCGGTGACGTCCACGTTGGGGTGGCCAGCGAAGAGCGCCTTGATGGGTGCCTCATCGGCTTGGGCGACGTGGACGATGGGTAGCACCCGGTCGTCCTCGCCCAGTAGGGCCGCGAGGGCGATCGTCGTGTACAGGACGCAGCCGTACTTTTCGAGCACCTCACCGCGGTGGGTGATGATGCGATCGCGAGGGATGGGTCCAAGAACTGCGACGGTGCGGGGGGACATGGTGACCTCCGGGTGTGAGTGATCGTCAATGACGAGGGGTCGAAGTGGGGGTACGTTGCGCAGGGGTGGGAGCGTCCCCCCACTTCGAGGTTCATTGGGCCTAACCGCAGCAGTCGGCCCGTTGGGTCACTTGGTTACAGCGCCTGGGGTGAGGTGGCTGTCCATGTCTTCCAGGGATTGCCCCTTGGTCTCGGTGACGAGTTTCGAGACGAAGATGAACGACAGAATCGCGCAGGCGGCATAGAAGCCGTAGGCCAGGCCGAGGGAGAAGTCCTTCATGGCCGGGAAGCTCACGGTGATCAGCCAGTTGGCGACCCACTGCCCGCCTGCCGCCAGGGACAGGGCGGCGCCGCGGATGCGGTTGGGGAACATCTCGCCGAGGAGCACCCAGACGACCGGGCCCCACGACATGCCGAAGGCGACGATGAACAGGTTCGCTGCGACAAGCGCGATCGGGCCGGCAGCACCTTCGAGGACCGGCTTGCCGGCTGCGTCGACGCCGGCCGTGCCGAAGATGAACGCCATGGTTCCCAGGGTGATCGCCATGCCGGCCGAGCCGATGAGCAGCAGTGGCTTGCGCCCGAACCGGTCGACGGAAGCGATCGCGATGAGGGTGGTCGCGATGTTGACAATCGCCCCGATGACCGTGATGACGAACGAGCCACTCTCGGAGAAGCCCACGGCCTGCCAGAGGATGTTGGAGTAGTAGAAGATGACGTTGATCCCGACGAACTGCTGGAACACCGACAGCGCCAGTCCGACCCAGACGATCGGGTACACCTTGCCGAACGGGCTCTTGAGGTCGGACCACGACGGCGGCTTGTCACGGTCGAGGCTGCGCTGGATGCGGTCGATGGTGAGCTCGAGGTTCTTTTCGCCAAGCAGAGCCGTGAGGATTTTGCGCGCCTCGGGAATGCGGTGCTTGGACACGAGATAGCGGGGGGACTCCGGGATCGTCAGTGCCAGGAGGCCGTAGGCGATAGCCGGGATGACCATGGCGATGAACATCCACCGCCACGCCTCCATACCGAGCCAGAGCATTTCTCCGGCTCCACCGGCCATCTGGGCCAGGATGAAGTCGACCAGGAGTGACAGGAAGATGCCGGTGACGATCGCCAGTTGCTGCAGCGATCCGAGCCGGCCGCGAATGTGGGCCGGGGAGATCTCGGCGATGTAGGCCGGCGCGATGACCGAGGCGACCCCGACACCAATGCCGCCCACGATACGGAAGATGATCAACGTCGTGAGGTTGGGCGCAATCCCGGTCCCGATCGCGCTGACGAAGAAGAGGACCGCAGCGATCTTCATGACCGTAAGCCGACCGATCCGGTCGGCCAGACGACCGGCACTCAACGCTCCTCCCGCGGCACCCAGCAGCGCGGAGGCAACGGCAAAGCCCAAGACCGCGGGGGCCACGTCGAACTGATGCTCAATGGAGGCCACGGCGCCGTTGATCACGGCGCTGTCGTAGCCGAACAGGAAGCCGCCGAGGGCGGCGACTGAGGCGATCCTCACGACGCCCTTGACGGACCCGTTGTGATCGTCGAGGTAGGACTCCTCATTGGTAAACGAACCGTGCTCGCTCATCTGCACCCTTCCGAAAGGGCCCCACCAGGGATCGCCCAATCACCGGAGGCGTGCTCGTCACCGGCGACAAGCGACCCGGCGTGGCCGGGACGACGTCATTGTCGTGAGTTCGACGAGGGTCAGTTAATCGACTCCACAGCGGATTGACAAGAGGTGAACGAAACTTTACGAGATCGCCGCAGTTGTGTTCATGTTGTGAACATCAGGAGGGCTGGCGCTTGCTCTCATCGCCAGCAACGCGGCGCCGACCACGTGGGTGTGCGCCCCCAGGGCTGCTAACTCGATCGTCAACGATGCCGTGGCAGTGGGGATGCCCTGCCGGCGCACCACCTCACGGATCGGCGCGAGAAGGAAATTGCCGGCCTGCGCCAGCTCCCCACCGATCAGGATGCGTTCTGGGTTGAAGACGTTGCAGACATTCGCCAGGGCCACCCCGACGTGCCTTCCGGTGTCCGAGAGCACCCGAGCGCACGCGGCGTCACCGCCCTCCGCGAGCCGGACAACCTCAGCGATGCTCAGATCGGGCCCACGGACGGGCTCCAAGAGGTTGACCACAGCTCGGGCGGCCACCATCGTCTCCAGGCACCCGCGGTTGCCGCACCGACAGACGCGACCGAACTCGTCCATGGTCGTGTGGCCGATCTCGCCGGCGATGCCCTGCCTGCCGCGATACAGCTCACCACCCAGGATCAGCCCGGCGCCCACACCCTCGGACAGCTTGATGTAGGCCAAGCTCTCCAACCCACGACCGGCCCCCCACGCGTGCTCGGCCAGCGCACCCAGGTTCGCGTCGTTGTCGACGACGACGGGCAGCCCCACGCGGGAGGAGACCAGCTCCGCGATGTCTACATCCACCCAGCCCGGCAGGATCGACGGGGCGGCCACGCGTCGGGTCTCGCTGTCGATCGGCGTGGGCACACCCATCCCCACCCCGATCAGGCCGTCCGGACGCATACCGCTCTCCTCGAGGAGACTCGCGAACGAGCCCGTGATGAGATCAGCTGCGTCCAGGGCGGCCAGGTTGTGAGGGATGTCGTGACGACGCTCCGCCTGAACCTCGCCCGCCCGACTGACCAGGGCGACGGTGATGTGGCGGTGGCCGACGTCGATACCCATGGCCAGGCCGCTGCCTTCGTCCATCCGCAGCAGCCGGGCCCGGCCCGCGCGGCCCACCACGGTCAGGACCCGGTCGGCCACCAGCTCACGCACGATGTTGGACACCGTGGCCGGGGCCAGCCCAGTGCTTCGCGCCAGGTCCGCCTGGCTCAGCTCCTCGCCGGTCTCCAGCAAGACCAGCAGCCGTCGCCGGTTGGCCCGGCGCAGGGCCGATGGCGAACCGGACTGAGCATTGTCGATTACGCCCATGCCTAGCCCTCCTCGAGTCCGAAGCCACAGGTTACCCGCGGCGGCCCTCGTCACGGCGGCCTTGCTGGAGTGGAGGCAATTCCGCAGCCGTAGTGACCGCGAACACTTTGTCAATCGTCGCCGCATCGCGACATCTGTCGGGGCGCGGGGCGCAGTCGCCGTGGGACCGTCCGTAGCGACAGACCCAACTCATCAGCCGCGGTGCGCATCAGACCAGGTGCCTTGTCAGCACCAGCTACGAGCAGGGCGACGAAAGTCCTGTCGACGCTAAGGATCTCAAGCGGGAAAGGTGCGCTCATGGGCTGTTTTTGCGGGTGAGGCGGACATAGGCAGGGAACCTCGATCTGGCCGATGGTTGGATGCCGCACGCGAGGGTGGGCCACACGCAATGTATCCACGCTGGGGCGTCGTCGCACCTCGTTGTTCGTGGAGGGCGCCAAGTCGTCATCCTCGCCGCATGCCTCGTCGGGGTGGTTTCTGTGGTTCGGAAGGCGCGCCGTGGAGGCCCCAGTCGACGTCTCCGCTGGGGGTGAGTTCGCGGCCGTCGAGCATGGATGTGTGGCGCAATTGTCGGCGCACGATCGGGTCGACGTGTGAGTGGTCCTGGTGAAGGCCTTCGAGGGCTCGCACGGTGGCTTTCACGGTCGGGAGCAGTGGCGCCAGGGCGTCGGGGTGGGTGATGCCGTACATGGCCTCGAGGTGTGCTGCGATGTGGTCGTCCAGGACGACGCTCCAGTGTTCGGCCAGGCTCAAGGAGACCTCCCTGGCCAGCGCGGCTTGCTGGTCCCCCTCGGGGACGGGGAGTTGCGGGAGAGCTTCCCGGCCGGGGGCGCTGAGTGAGGCGCCGCCGGGGGTTCCCCTTCAAGGGGGTTGCCAGGTCAGGGGCTCGTCGGTGCCTTGGCCGGTGGCGCGGGCGAGGTAGTCGGCGGTGGCGGTCAGGAAACGCACCAGCGCCGGGTCCCTCAACGCTGCGACGTGGATGCCTTCGTCGTCGTGGTAGAGGTCGGGGTTGAGCAGTGTGCCCTCGGTGGGGACGGTCAGGCGCAGGTCGCCGCCGGTGTAGACAGACCAGGCGAGCTCGGTAAGCAGGTGGGTGCTGACCCAGCCGTGGACCGGGCCCAGAATGCTGCGGGCGTGGTTGACTGCCGCGACCAGCAGGGTGTGGTCGGCGGCGATCCAGCGGCGGGCCTGGTAGTCGATCGGTGGCGGGCTGTCTTCGAGGACGGTCGCGAGCTCGTCGAGGCGGCGGAGCACGGCGGGCCAGGCGTCGATGTGTTTGAAATGGCGAACCAGGTTGGGTGGGTGGGTCGCGAACGCTGCGGGCAGGCCGAGGTCGACGGCGATGAGCCGCCAGGGGCGGGTGCTGCCGACCTTGGCCAGGAGCATGCTTGCGACGGCCCGGCCCCGGTAGTCGTGGTCGGCCACCCACGGGGAGACCAGCCCGGGCCACAGTTGTTGCGGGATCCACGCGAGCTGCGTCGCGCCCAGTGCGGGGACGCCTGGCTCTGGTGAGGCGGGGGACGGGTAGCGGGGGTGGCCACTGCCGGTGCGGAAAACAAGTTGGCTGCTCGCCGGAAGGTGCCCGCTGAGGGACGCGAACCGGGTCGCGGCGAGCAGCCGGTTGCGCGGACGCAGGGTCAGGACGTGGTCGGGGCCGATCGGGGTGGCTTGCCCGTCCGGGTGCAGCAGTCGGTGCCGGGCTGCGGCCGCGGCGGCGGTGTGGGCGCCGGGCTGCTCGAGCACGTCCCGCGCCGCCTGCAGCCGGAACAGAAGGTCCTGAGGGGCACGGTCGGGCCGGGTCAGGTGGATGGACCCGCCCGAATTCTCGACGACGAGTTCCAAGGCGGCATCGAACAGGTCGCGGGCTGTTGTCTCGAAGCCACAGGCCCCGGTGGCGTGCTCCGGGTCGGTGTGGGCACGAAGGGCCAAGTCGACGATCCACTCCTGCAACCGTGCACTGTCTTCGTCGACCTTGCCTACCGGCACCTCGCGCAGGTCCTGCCCGCAGATGTCGTAGCGGGTGCGCGGGGTGTGCTGCCCGGGTGCGGCCTCGCTGCACATCCAGGGCGGGGTGTCGTGGGTCATCCAGGCGGTAGTGGTGAACCGGGCCTGCCGGCAGAGGTGGCAGCGGCGTCTGAGGAGTCGCCGGTGCCGGGTGCACGCCACCAACAAGGGTGCCGTCCAGGCCTGGAGCCAGACCCCGTCGGACTCGGCCAAGCAGGACGGGCAGAAGCGGGAGCGGACCGGTTTGACCTCCTTGCCCCCGTGGTAGTCGGTTAGGTACCGGGCCACCTGCGACGTCAGCGCCGCAGCGACGCCGTCGCTGCTGGGTGGCGGGGGCAGCACGTCGACGCCGGCTGCCGCGGCCAGAGTGTCGGCGTGCCGGGTGAGGTGGCGCTCTGCGCGGTCGGCGGGCGAGGCCGTGACGCCCGCGCCGAGCTCGGCCAGCAGGTGCGAGACCGGCAGCCGGTACCGGTATGCCCACCGCACCAGCCACGACGCGAGCTGCTCGTCGTCCTCGGGGGCCACCGCCAGGGGCAGCCGGTTGATGTCGTACCCGCCGGGGATCAGGCGAGCCGACCCTCGGCCCTTCCGGGGTCGGCGGGCGGGGTCAGGCGCTGTGGGTGAGTTGCTCAGCGGCATTGTCGACCGGGACGGAGGCGAGCAGGTCGGCATCGAGGACCTCGGTGCCGGTGGAGATCGCGCGGGCGCAGGCGCGGTCGAGCAGGGTGGTCAGCGACCCGATCCGGCCTTGGGTGCGCTGGTGCAGCATCTGAGCGTGTTTGGTAAGCATTCCTGGCCGTGCCCCGGCCAGCTTGTAGTGCGGTTCGAGGGTTGCCAGGAGAGTGGACCAGGCGCGGGCGCCGGCGTCGGTGGTGGTCCCGAACGGGACGACCGGGCAGCGGGTGGCCCGGCGGCTGGTCTGTGCCAGGACGGTGTCGGCGCCGAGCAGGCCCTCGTCGAAGAACCGCCGCTCCCGCAGGCCGACGCCGACGTAGATGAACGTCACCGGCAGCTCGTTGGCCAGGCCCTTGAGATGGTTTGACACCTCGGTGCCGTGGCGCCCGGCGAAGTCGACGAAATGCAGCTCGTCGATCACGATCAGGCGGGTGTCACAACTGGCGACGCAGTCGATCGCCAACGCGGTCAGCTCGGTGCGGGACCCTCGCCGGGCCGCGGGGTGCCCGTAGAACTCCAGCAGCTTCTGGTTCAGGCCTTTGAGGGTGATGCCGTCGGTGAGGGTAACGAACGCCACCGGCAGCCGCTGGTCCCCGTCAGCGGTGGTGGGGCCGTGCCGGCGATAGATCCGCCGGTGGAAGTCGCGGGCGTAACGGGTTGCGATGGTCGTCTTGCCCAGGTGGGGTTCGGCGTCGATGACCACGGAGCCGCGCAGCTTGTCGGCGTCGCGGCGGTTGGAGGCCATCACGTCGTCGATGATCTGGTAGGCCGCCTCGAGCTGCTGGGTGCGCACGGTCGGCGGGTTGGCGTTCCAGACGTTCCTGGCCTCGGCGTAGTCCTCGTGTTCCTCGGAGCTCAGGTGCGCCATCTCGGCTGCGGTCAGGGTCGGAAAGTCCGCTCGTGGGGCCGTGTTGACGAAGGCGTCCCACCCAGCCTTGCGGGAAAGCTGGAACAGGGCGGTGTCGTGCACCGTCAACCATTGGCTCCACGGGTTGGTCATTCGTCGAACACCTCCAACACCCCGCTGTCCGGGTGTTCGGCGTAGTACCGCTCGAAGACATCCAGGTCGTCCGGGTGGTCGGGGGTCGCGTCCTGGCGGACCTGCCGGGCGGTGAGCAGGTCGATCACGCCCGGGAGCGAGGCCCGATCGGCGACGTCGTCGGCCTCGTTGTCGCTGCTGCTGGGTTGGGTCGCGAGCCGGATCGCGAGGTTGCGTTCTCGCCGGCCAAGGACCTCTTCGCGGCTCCACCGCACGAGGAGGTCTTCGACGGCCTGCTGAGGGTCGACATGACGGTGCTCCGTGACGCTGATGCGACGCGTGTAGTTGGCGGCGTCCCTACTGAACGGTGCGTTGATGCCCGCGGCCAGGCGCCACTCCAGTCGGTGCCAAGTCTTGTCGGATGGGTCCTGGATGTAGACGGCGCGCACGTCGTCGATGTCGACGAGGATGGGCCACTTCCCGGGGTGCGCGCCGCCATGGTCTGACTTGTGGCCTCGGTACGGGTTCAGGCCTGCTCCGTCGTATCGGCGGCCGTCGACGTCCACGCCGTAGTGGTGGATCTGGCGCCAGGCCACCTCCATGAGTTCGTACCGGAGGTCCTGCGCCGCGGGCAGGCGCAGGAGCCCGGACACGGCGATGCCTCGGTTGAACATCTCCTGCGGAGAGAGGTCGACCTTCGGCAGCAGGGGGTCACGCAGCCCCGCGTGAGCCCGGACGTGGTACACCTCGCCCACCCACTCGCGGATCAGTTGCTCGAGCTCGGTGACGTAATAGAACGCGCCGTTCTCGACGTCCTTGCCACGGGAGGCGATGTGCTCCCCCTTGTATCCGGTCAGCTTGTCCAACAGGGATTGGCGCAACGTCCTGAAGAACCGCTCCATGGCTGCCTTGTCGGTCGGCTTGTCCGGGATCGCCGGCTGCACCGAGATCCCGAGCCTGCGGCACACCCCCATGGTGTGTTCGGAGACGTACACCTTGCCGTGGTCGATGACGATCGTGTCCGGCAGCACCCCGACCGAGCCGAGAACGACGTGCTCAGGGACGCCGGCGTATGGGCCGGTCGGGGAGCCCGGCCGGTGGCCCCACTGCTGCGGGGTCAGGCATTGCAGCAGCACGCCCGCGACATCGGCCGACTTTGCCGCGACCGGGCGCAATCGGATCCCCTTGATGCCGCGGTCGTACAG
Source organism: uncultured Propionibacteriaceae bacterium (assembly GCA_937988865.1). Classification (GTDB taxonomy): domain Bacteria; phylum Actinomycetota; class Actinomycetes; order Propionibacteriales; family Propionibacteriaceae; genus CALKHV01. The sequence goes on from CALKHV010000072.1 coordinate 15,622, forward strand.
GTCCATCGCCACGGTCAGTTCGGTGTTGACCCAGCGCATTGTCACCGGCTCCATTGCGAACACGTCCAGCTTGTAGCCATCCATCAGCACGTACTCGCCGGGTCGGGTTGGGCGCAATTGTCCCAGCACCCCCTGTGGACGCTTGGCGACCGACCGGCGCCTCGGTGCGTCGCCGAACGTGTATCGGCCCGCATCCAGCTCAAGCACGCGCTCGTAGGCGATCGACCTGGACGGCGCGACCCCCTCTGGCACCGATTCCAGGAAGGTCCGGTTCGTTTCCCTGATGACAGTCTGTTGGGAGGGCGTGGATCGGTTCGTGTACCTCGACAGAACCTCGACACAGGCTGCGTCCCAGCGTGGATCGACACTGCGCCTGGACTCCTTCAGAAGCCGCTCATCGATCAGACCGGCCGGACCCAGCTGATCGAATCGGCGCAGTCGACGCTGGACTGTGCGCAACGAGAGGCCCAGTCCGGCAGCCGCTACATGCAGAGGTTGAGCGTCGTCGTTGGCAGAGCGCGACTCGAGCAGCGCAGCGAAGACTCCGACCTGCGCCTCGAGTGCCGCGCGTTGCTTTGCTGTCAGGGAGGCCAGCACCACCGCCGATAGTTGCCCATCGATTGACGCGTCATGCTCACTCTGATCGAGCGCGGACGCCCCGGCGATCAGATCCGGTATCGCTGCTGTCCGGTGTCGTCCGTCACTTCCTTGCAGGCGTACCGCCTCGCCGCCGACGTCGCAGACGGTCCAGACCTCCCCGTCGAACCACAATTGGGCCCCGATCCTGGCCTCAAGCACGGCAGCGGTCATCCCAATTCCTCCCGAATCTCATCGATCCGTGTCGTTGAATCGAACGGCTCGTCCAGACAGATTTGCCACAATTGATGCCAGAGCAGATAGGTCATCCCGGCGCGCAGGGAATGCGATGTGAAGTCGTTGGAGCGTGAGGCGGCCCTGAGTACCTCACCCACTGACCGACCCACCGCGCCGTGAGCCTGCAGATGCCGGACTGCCTCGGCGTCAACCAGGTGAGCGCGACGTCCCTGCGCGAGAAACCGAATGTTGGTCAACCGAAGTGCATCGGCGCCGGACCACACCGAGTAGCGCCATCCCCGCTCGGCGAGGACCTGGCCGGTCCAACGCAGGACGTCGGCGACCTCCGGCTTGTCGACCAGGTGCGTCGGCTTGACGTCGATGACCTCGACCGAGCCGTCCCGCCGCAGCAACAAGTAGTCCGGCACATGACGACGAAGCACGTCACCATCGCGACCGGAGAGCCCGAAGGGCTGGCTCGCGACCGCGACCACGTCACGCTCGAAATCGGCCAACATCAGCCGGTCCCGCTCGAGCAGACTCTCGTACCCGACCAGGTCGCCCATCGTGGCCGACCACCACCAGCCCGGGTAGTGGCCCATCCGAGCGTAGGAGCCGAAGCGCCGAACCGGTTGACCATGGGCCACGTCCGCCCCGGGAGCCGCCTCGATCGTCGTTACGACGTCCTCGCCGGTGCGGGACGTGTAGCGGAACTCCACCGCATTCCGCAGCTTCGCGGTCACAGACCCAGCGTCCACCCGACGACAAGAAACCCGGACGAACGACACGCCGACGACAAGAAACCCGGACAACGACAAGATGCGTCGGATCCCACAACTCCGGCTGCGGGGCCCGGAGTCGAGGCCGGGAACAATCCAGCCCTGACCAAAGTTGAGTCAAGTGAACGCAAGTTTGGAGCGCTCGGTTTGCTCACGGCATCCGAGCGGTCTACCTTGAGTCCCAAGCACTCAACCCCAGCATCACAAGGAGCACCCATGGCACGTGCAGTCGGAATCGACCTCGGCACCACGAACAGCGCCGTCGCCGTCCTCGAAGGTGGCGAGCCCACCATCATCGCGAACGCCGAGGGTGGCCGCACCACCCCGTCGGTCGTCGCCTTCTCCAAGGGCGGTGAGGTGCTTGTCGGCGAGATCGCCAAGCGCCAGGCCGTCACCAACGCCGACCGCACCCTGCGCTCTGTCAAGCGCCACATGGGCACCGACTGGCGCTCCGACGACATCGACGGCAAGAAGTACAACGCCCAGGAGATCAGCGCCCGCATCCTCCAGAAGCTCAAGCGCGACGCCGAGGCCTACCTCGGTGAGGCCGTGACGGATGCCGTCATCACCGTCCCCGCGTACTTCGACGACCACGAGCGCCAAGCCACCAAGGAGGCCGGCGAGATCGCGGGCCTGAACGTCCTGCGCATCGTCAACGAGCCCACCGCGGCCGCGCTCGCCTACGGCCTGGACAAGGGCAAGGAGGACGAGCTCATCCTCGTCTTCGACCTCGGCGGTGGCACCTTCGACGTCTCACTCCTCGAGGTGGGCAAGGACCCCGACGACGGCTTCGCGACGATCCAGGTCAAGGCGACCTCGGGCGACAACAAGCTCGGTGGCGACGACTGGGACGAGCGCGTCGTGAGCCACCTGCTCACCACGGTCAAGAACTCCTCCGGCGTCGACCTCGCCAAGGACAAGATCGCCATGCAGCGTCTGCGCGACGCCGCCGAGCAGGCCAAGAAGGAACTGTCCTCGGCCTCGAGCACGAACATCTCGCTGCAGTACCTCTCCATGTCCGAGAACGGCCCCATCCACCTCGACGAGACCCTCACCCGGGCGCAGTTCGAGCAGATGACCAAGGACCTGCTCGACCGCACCAAGCAGCCGTTCCAGAACGTCATCAAGGACGCCGGGATCTCGCTGTCCGACATCGACCACGTCGTCCTCGTCGGTGGGTCCACCCGCATGCCGGCCGTCAGCACCCTCGTCAAGGAGCTGACCGGCGGCAAGGAGCCCAACAAGGGCGTCAACCCCGACGAGGTCGTGGCCCTGGGCGCGTCCCTGCAGGCCGGTGTCCTCAAGGGTGAGCGCAAGGACGTCCTGCTCATCGACGTCACGCCGCTCTCGCTCGGCATCGAGACCAAGGGTGGCCTGTTCACCAAGCTCATCGAGCGCAACACCGCCATCCCGACCAAGCGCAGCGAGGTCTTCTCCACGGCCGAGGACAACCAGCCCTCGGTGCTCATCCAGGTCTTCCAGGGTGAGCGTGAGATCGCGCAGCAGAACAAGCCGCTCGGCACCTTCGAGCTCTCCGGCATCGCCCCGGCCCCCCGTGGCGTCCCGCAGATCGAGGTCACCTTCGACATCGACGCCAACGGCATCGTCCACGTGACCGCCAAGGACCGCGGCACCGGCAAGGAGCAGAAGATCACCATCTCGGGCGGCAGCGCGCTGTCCAAGGAGGAGATCGAGCGCATGGTCAAGGACGCCGAGGCCCACGCCGAGGAGGACAAGCAGCGCCGCGAGGAGACTGAGACCCGCAACATGGGCGAGTCGCTCGTGTTCTCGACCGAGAAGTTCCTCGCCGAGTCCGGCGACAAGGTCTCCGCCGAGCTGCGTGCCCCGGTCGACGAGGCCCTGGCCGCCCTCAAGGAGGCCATCAAGCCGGAGACGGCGGCGTCCAAGGACGACATCCAGGCCAAGATCGACGACCTGAACACCAAGTCCCAGGCCATGGGCGCGGCGATGTACGCGGCCGCAGCCGAGCAGGGCGAGTCCGGCGACGTGCCGGGTGCCGAGTCCACCGACGGTGGCCAGCCGGCATCCGACGCGGGTGACGACGACGTCGTCGACGCCGAGGTCGTCGAGGACGACGCGCCCGAGGACAAGAAGTGACCGAGCCCCACGGCCCGGAGCAGACCGACAGCAGCCCGCTGAGCGGTGAGGTCGCTGACGACAGCGTCAACACCGAGTGGGTCAACGACGGCGAGGAGGTGGCCCCGGCAGCAGCCGGGGCCGCCCCCGCCGCGGCCGGCGAGGGTGAGGCGGCTGCCACGGCATCCGCCGACGGGGTGGATGCCGTGGGCACCCACCCGGATTCGATCCTCGCCGCCGAGCGGCTCGGCGACCTGCAGCGGCTCCAGGCCGAGTACGTCAACTACAAGCGCAGGGTCGACCGCGACCGGGCGCTGATGCAGGAGCGCGCGGTGCGTGACGTCCTCGAGTCGGTGCTGCCGGTGCTCGACGACATCCAGGCCGCGCGGGACCACGGCGACCTCGTCGACGGACCGTTCGCGGCCATCGCCGACAAGCTCGAGGCGACGCTCGGCAAGTACGGTCTCGAGCGCTACGGGGCCAAGGGCGAGGCCTTCGACCCGATGCAGCACGAGGCCCTGATGCACGCGCCGTGGCCCGAGGGCGACGACGACCTGCCGACCGACGCGCAGTCCACGACGGTCGTCACCGTGCTGCAGCCGGGCTACCGTGCGGGGGAGCAGGTCCTGCGCCCCGCCCGGGTCGCGGTCGCAGACCCCGCCTGATCCACTGACGAGGCACCGAGAGGAGGCGCCCATGGCCAGCCAGGACTGGTTCGAGAAGGACTTCTACGCGATCCTCGGCGTCCCCAAGGATGCCGACCAGGACGCGATCAAGAAGGCGTACCGCAAGCTCGCGCGGCAGCACCACCCGGACCGCAATGCCGGGGACGCTGCCGCCGAGCGGCGGTTCAAGGACATCGGTGAGGCCCACTCCGTGCTCTCCGACAAGAAGCAGCGCGAGGAGTACGACGCGGTGCGCCAGATGGCGCAGGGCGGTGCCCGCTTCCGCGCCGGTGGCCCCGGTGGCGCCGGCGGCTTCGAGGACGTCTTCTCTGCCTTCGGTGGCGGAGGGGGTGGCCAGCGGGTGCGCTTCTCCACGGGCGGCCCGGGCGGCGCCGGTGGTGCGGGGGCCCAGCCCGACCTCGACGACCTCCTCGCGCAGATGTTCGGCAGTGGCGCCGGGGCGGGCGCCGGTGCGCGTGGAGCCCGCGGCGGCGACCCGTTCTCCGGGTTCGGAGCCCCCCGTGGACCTCGCCCGGGCGCTGACGTCCAGGCCCGCACGACCCTGAGCTTCCGCGATGCCGTTCAGGGCGCCACGGTGACCCTGTCGACCCCCGAGGGTCGCCGGATCACGACCAAGATCCCTGCGGGGGTCAAGGACGGGCAGAAGATCCGGCTGCGGGGCAAGGGAGCCGACGGTGACCCCGGGGCACCCAAGGGCGACCTCATCCTCACGGTGACCGTCGAACCGCATCCGGTCTTCGGGCGCGACGGTGACAACCTCACCGTCGACCTGCCGGTGACCTTCTCCGAGGCCGCACTCGGGGCCACCGTCGCCGTGCCCACCCTCGATGGCACCCCGGTACGGGTCAAGGTGGCACCGGGGACCCCGAGCGGCCGGGTGCTGCGCGTCAAGGGACGTGGGGTCGCCGGGCGAGGCGGCACCGGCGACCTGCTCGCCAAGGTGACCGTCATCGTGCCCCAGCGACTCACCGACGCCGCCCGCGAGGCGGTCGAGGTCCTGCGGGAGCAGGAGGCCGACGTCGACCCACGCGCCGGCCTGTTCGAGCAGGCGAGCAGCTGAAGGAGGACGCCATGACGTCGTTCCAGTACGCGGCCTTCAGCCCCGACGACGAGACCCCGGTCTTCGTCATCTCCGTCGCGGCCGAGCTCGCCGGCATGCACGCCCAGACCCTGCGTCAGTACGACCGACTGGGCCTGGTCACCCCGTCGCGCACCCGCGGGGGCGGTCGCCGGTACTCCCAACGTGATGTCGCCCTGCTGCGCGAGGTGCAGCGGCTCTCCCAGGACGAAGGTGTGTCCCTGTCGGGCATCGCCCGCATCCTCGAGCTCGAGAACCAGGTGGCCGCCCTGCGCTCGCGGGTGGCCGAGCTGACCGCCGAGCTGGATGCCGTTCGGGCCGCATCCGGTCGCGTCACCCGGGTCTTCTCGGTCGCCCCGAGCGGCGACGTGTACGCCGCGCGGCTCGGTGAGCGGCCTCGGCACGGGCGCTCGCAGGCGCTCGTCGTGTGGAACCCGAGCCGCTCCTCCTGACCCGGGCTTCCTGACTTTTCCTCCCCATGAGGGTTACGCGAGGTTCGCAAGGGAAGGCATCCCTTGTGAACCTCCGTCTTCCCTTGTGAAGGGCCGAGGCTCAGGCAGCGGTGGTGCGCTGCCGGGCCGTTGCGGCCACGGTGACGGCCGCTGCGGCGATCGCGGCGACGGCGACCAGCGCAGACCGGGGCTCGTCGGTGAGGCGCCCGACGGCGATCCACCCCAGGCCCCAGACGATGGCGGCCGCGACCGCCCACCGGCCCCCGAGCCGGCGCGCGAGGATCACCGCGACGAGGGCGGCCACCGCGAGCACTGCGGCAGCAAGCACCTCGGCGACCAGGCCACCGGGGTCGACCCCGCTCGCCACGAACGCGGCCGTGACGTTGGCGCAGGCCGCCACGGCAACCCAGCCGAGGTAGAGCCCGAAGGTGCCGTCCACGATGACCGTCTCGGCATGGCCGTACGACGGGTTCGCCTGCAGCCGGGCCACGAGCAGGCCGAGGGTCACGACGAGCCCGGCCATGACGAGCACGCTCACCCAGATCCAGCCCTGCTGGGTGACGAGCAGCCAGAGGGCGTTGAGCACCATGGATGCCGCTGCGAGCCATCCGATCGCACGGTGCCGGCGGTCGGTCGCCTGGTCGGGCAGCCACTGCCACACGGTGTAGGCGGCCAGGCCGAGGTAGATGGGGGTCCAGATCGAGAAGGCGGGGCCGGCGGGGGCGATGAGCGTGGCGTCCGCGGCCAGTGCGCCCCCGGACGACTCCTCGACCCGGGTGCCGATGACACCGACGCCGACGAGCGTCCCGATGACGCAGAAGATCTCGGCGAGGGTGACGGCGACCTGCCGAGTTCGGTCCGAGCGGGTGGGGGCGGTCCGGGGGGAGGCAGTCGGGGTCGAGGTGGCCATGCCGTCATTGCACCACGGGCCCGGAGGGACACGGGTCCCACGAGCAGCGGCATTCAGGGCAGTTTCAGGTTGGGGCGATATCGTAGATGCGTTGCGCACGTCGTGCCTCGGCTGTTGTGCGTCTTCACGAGACGAGAAGGTCGATAGGGCATGTCCGACGAAGAGCCGTTGAGCTCTCCAGGGCGGCCGGGAGGCTCCCGGCCGCCGGTGAGTCGTGCCGAATTGCGCTACCCGCCGCAGACCTACTACCGCAGCGTCGCCCTCGGCACGGTGTTTCCCGGCCTGGGCCTGCTGCGCACCCGGTGGCGCGCTCTCGGAGCCGGCCTTATCGCCGTGACGATCGCCGTGCTCGGCTTCGCCCTCGTGCGCCTCTGGCGCGGAGGGGTCCTGCGTTCGGTGCTCGACGCCAGTGTCCGCCCCGAGGTGCTCCAGTGGGTCGGCCTCGGCGTGCTCGTCGGCGCGGTGCTCTGGGTCGGGTCGATCGTCCTCACGGCGGAACAGACCTGGCCGCGCCGGCAGACGGCCGGTCGTTGGGCGCGAGTGGCCTTCGCGGCGGTGGCGTGCCTCATCATCGCGGCACCGGCCTCGCTCGCCGTGCAGTTCCTCGAGATCCAGACCTCCGTCATCAACGAGTCCTTCGGCGGCGTGACCGACGACAACAACAACGGCCTCACCGGTGGCACCAAGCAGGATCCCTGGGCGGGGACCGAGCGCGTCAACACGCTGCTCATCGGGTCGGATGCCGGTAAGGACCGCGTCGGGGTGCGCACCGACTCGCTCATGGTGGTCAGCACGAACACCAAGACCGGTGACACGCTGCTCATCGGCATCCCGCGCAACCTCGAGTTCGTTCCCATCCCCGACGACAACCCGCTGTCGACGGTCTGGCCGGACGGCTATAACTGTGGCGACGAGTGCCTGATGAACGGCATCTGGACCCTGGCCGAGGACCGTCGGGACCTCTTCCCCGGGGTCGAGAGCCCCGGCCGGCAGTCGACGATCGACGTCGTAGGAGCCATCACCGGCCTGGAGATCGACCACTCCGTCGTCGTCAACCTGCGGGGGTTCACCGCCTTGGTGGACGCCATGGGTGGTGTCGAGATCAACGTCCAGGAGCGGGTGTGCACCGACTGCTCCAGCCGACCCGGTGGCGGCATCAAGTGGACCGACGGGGTGGAGCGGTGGATCGAGCCCGGCGTCCAGCGCCTCGACGGCCACGACGCCCTGTGGTACTCGCGCTCGCGCGCCGGCAAGGACGACTTCAGCCGGATGCGCCGTCAGCGCTGCATGGCCGGCGCCCTCATCGACCAGGCGGACCCGGTCTCACTCCTGCGCAACTACCCCCAGCTGGCCGCGGTCGTGAAGAACAACATCGACTTCGACATCCCGCAGCAGGACCTGCCGGCGTGGGTCGACCTCATCCTGCGCGTGCAGGATGGCGGGTCCATCCGCTCGCTGCCGTTCACCAACAAGGTCGTCAGTCCCGGCAACCCTGACTACGCCGAGATCCGCCGGCTCGTGGAGAAGTCGCTCGACCCGCCCGCGAAGTCCACGGCATCCCCCAAGCCGTCGGCCACGTCGAGCTCCACCTCGACCACGGGCACCGAGCCGTCACCGTCCCCGTCGCCGACCGAGTCCCCCGACGACTCGGAAGCCAACGAGCTCGCGGCGACCTGCTGAACGGCATCCACCTCCCGTGAGCGACGACGGCCGACCTCTCCACGTCGTGGTCATGGGGGTGTCGGGCTGCGGCAAGAGCACCGTCGCTGCGAGGGCTGCCGCCGCCCTCGGGTGGTCGTTCGCCGAGGGGGACGACGCGCACCCGCCGGTGAACGTGGCCGCCATGCGGTCGGGGCGCGCCCTCACCGACGACGATCGCTGGCCGTGGCTGAACGACCTGGCGGCGTGGATCGCCGGGCACGACGCGGCCGGCCGGTCGAGCGTCCTGGCGTGCTCGGCCCTGCGCCGGCCCTACCGTGACGTGCTGCGTTCGGGGGCCGGCAGGGCGCTGTTCGTGCACCTCGACGGCCCGCCCGAGGTGATCAGGTCGCGGCTGGCCGAACGCAGGGGCCACTTCATGCCCGCATCGCTCCTCGCCTCTCAGCTGGCGGCAATCGAGCCGCTCGCGCCGGACGAGAACGGTCTGGTCCTGGACCTGCGACACCCTCCGGGCGAGCTCGTGGAGCAGCTGGTGGCCCACGTGAGCCAGGACAAGAGTTGAGTGGAATAGACTCAATTTTGGTACGGTTGTCCCTGATGTAGATCTGCCCTGGTTGCTGCAAGGAGACCCCATGGAACTGAAACCCACCGCGAAGGTGGCCGAGGCGCTAGCCATCGCGCAGCGCGCGGCCCAGACCGCGGGTCACGCCGAGATCACCCCGGCACACCTCGTGCTCGCCCTCGTCGAGCAGGAGGGCACGACCACCCCGGCGCTGCTCGAGGCGGCCGGAGGTTCGGTCGACGCCGCTGCGGCGTCCGCCCGCTCGACGTTGTCGGGGATGCCGCGCAGCACCGGAGCGACCGTCGCCTCGCCCGCGTTGGGTCAGGGGGCGCTCGGTGTGCTCCAGCAGGCGTCGACGCTGATGACTGCGCGGGGGGACACCTACCTCTCCACCGACCTGCTCGTGCTGGCCCTGGTCGAGAAGGGCGCGCTGCGCGGCGACGCCAAGGCACTCGAGGCCCGGATCGACGAGCTGCGCGGGGGCTCCCGGGTGGCCACCGAGAACCCGGAGGAGACCGGCGAGGCGTTGGCGAAGTACGGCACCGACCTCACCGAGGCCGCCCGTGAGGGACGGCTCGATCCGGTCATCGGTCGAGACGACGAGATCCGTCGCGTCGTCCAGGTGCTCAGCCGCCGCACGAAGAACAACCCCGTCCTCATCGGCGAACCGGGTGTCGGCAAGACCGCCGTCGTCGAGGGTCTGGCCCAGCGGATCGTCGACGGCGACGTGCCCGAATCACTGCGGGGCAAGCGCCTCATCGCCCTCGACCTCGGGGCCATGGTCGCCGGGGCCAAGTACCGCGGCGAGTTCGAGGAGAGGCTCAAGGCCGTGCTCGAGGAGATCAAGGACTCCGCCGGGCAGGTCGTGACCTTCATCGACGAGCTGCACACCGTCGTCGGCGCCGGGGCGACCGGGGAGTCCGCGATGGATGCGAGCAACATGCTCAAGCCCATGCTCGCCCGGGGGGAGCTGCGCCTCGTCGGGGCGACGACCCTGGACGAGTTCCGCGAGCACGTCGAGAAGGACCCTGCGCTGGAGCGCCGCTTCCAGCAGGTCTTCGTCGGCGAGCCGAGCGTCGAGGACACCATCGCCATCCTGCGCGGCCTCAAGGAGCGCTACGAGGCGCACCACAAGGTCGAGATCGAGGACAGTGCCCTGGTTGCCGCGGCCTCGCTCAGCGACCGGTACATCACCGGCCGCCAGCTGCCCGACAAGGCCATCGACCTCGTCGACGAGGCAGCCTCGCGCCTGCGGATGGAGATCGACTCCAGCCCCGTCGAGATCGACGTGCTGCGACGCGCCGTGGACCGGCTGCGCATGGAGGAGCTGCACCTGGCCAAGGAGACCGACGACGCGTCGCGCGAGCGGCTCGACCGCCTGCGCGCCGACCTCGCCGACAAGACCGAGGAGCTCGCGTCGCTCACGGCCCGTTGGGAGTCCGAGAAGTCCGGCCTCAACCGGGTCGGTGACGTCAAGGCCCGCCTCGACGACCTGCGCACCCAGGCCGAGCGGCTCCAGCGTGACGGTGACTACGAGGGAGCCTCGCGGGTTCTCTACGGGGAGATCCCCGCGCTCGAGCGTGAGCTCGAGGCGGCCCAACAGGCCGAGTCGGCCACGGCATCCGCTGACCTGATGGTCAAGGAACGGGTGGGGGCCGACGACATCGCCGAGGTCATCTCGGCATGGACCGGCATCCCCGCGGGGCGCCTGCTCCAGGGCGAGACCGAGAAGCTGCTGGCCATGGAGTCGATCATCGGGTCCCGGCTGATCGGGCAGGCCGAGGCGGTGCGCGCCGTCTCGGATGCCGTGCGGCGCTCGCGGGCCGGCGTCGCCGACCCGGATCGGCCGACGGGCAGCTTCCTGTTCCTCGGGCCGACCGGTGTCGGCAAGACCGAGCTGGCCAAGTCGCTCGCCGACTTCCTGTTCGACGACGAGCGCGCGATGGTGCGCATCGACATGTCGGAGTACAGCGAACGGCACGCGGTGGCGCGACTCATCGGTGCCCCTCCCGGCTACGTCGGGTACGAGGAGGGTGGTCAGCTCACCGAGGCCGTGCGACGTCGGCCCTACTCGGTCGTGCTGCTCGACGAGGTCGAGAAAGCTCACCCCGAGACCTTCGACATCCTGCTCCAGGTGCTCGACGACGGCCGGCTCACCGACGGCCAGGGGCGCACGGTCGACTTCCGCAACGTCATCCTCGTCATGACCTCGAACCTCGGCTCGCAGTTCCTCGTCGACCCGCTGCTCGAGCCCGAGGCCAAGCGGGATGCCGTGATGGCGGCGGTTCGGCAGGCCTTCAAGCCCGAGTTCCTCAACCGGCTCGACGAGGTCGTGCTCTTCGACCCACTCTCCCGGGACGAGCTCGCCGACATCGTGCACCTTCAGGTGCGGGCCCTCGGGACCCGGCTGCGTGACCGCCGGATCACCCTCGAGGTCACCGACGCGGCCACGGCCTGGCTCGCCGAGCAGGGCTTCGACCCGGCCTACGGTGCTCGCCCGCTGCGCCGGCTGGTTCAGCGCGAGATCGGCGACCGGCTCGCGACGGCGCTGCTCGCCGGGAGCGTGCGCGACGGCGACACCGTGACCGTCGACCGCGGCGAGGACGGCCTGACCCTGCGCTGAGCCGGGTGGCCTCGCCGGCTGAACTTCTCCGCCATCCCTGTGATGGCGGAGAAGTTCGTGCATGGCGCGGATATGTCTCCGTCACGCACGAACGTCTCCGCCACGGCTGTGATGACCCGTCCGGGGGGAGCAGGCGGATACTGTTGCGGCCATGCGCCGACTCCCCGCCCTGATCGCCGCTGCCGGTCTCGTCGCCGTGCTGGCCGGGTGCTCGGGAGAGGCCGAAGCCCCGCAGGTGCCGCCCACCGAGCAGCTGGCAGCAGCCAAGACCGCCTTCGACGCGGCGAAGACCGTCAGCCTCACCCTGACCAGCCGGGACGTCCCGCCCCGCGAGAACGGCGTCACCGCCGCCAAGGGGGTGGGAGTCATCGATGCCACCGAGCCGAAGTTCCAGGGCACCATCACGGGCACGGTCGAGGGCATCGCGGCGACCATCGACGCGATCGCCATCGGCGACACGGCCTACCTCAAGCTGTTCACCCCGCAGTACGAGGAGACCGACCTCACGACGTTGAACGCCCCCAACCCGGCGCAGTTCTTCAACCCGGCCACCGGCATCTCCAGCCTGCTGCCGAAGACCACCGACGCCAAGGCCGCCGGCCAGACCCGCTCGGGCCAGGACGTGCTCGACCGCATCGACGGCACCCTCGACGGCGCGCTCGTCGAGGACCTGCTCCACCTCGGCGACGGCACCGGCACCTTCACCGTCAGCTACGGCCTCACCGAGAGCAACGAGCTGCGCACCGCCACGCTCAAGGGGCCGTTCTTCCCCGGGGTCGAGGCCACCTACCTGCTGACCATGACGGACTATGGCGCCCCAGCGACGATCACCCGCCCCTAGGGCACTGCTCACGACGGCTGCCATCGCCGTCGCCCTCGCCGCCGCCGACACCTATGTCGTCGTCCTCGCCCTGACCGACATGATGCGCGGTGTCGGGGTGGGCATCGACTCCCTCCAGCGGGCGACGCCGATCGTCTCGGGCTTCCTGCTCGGCTACGTCGCGGTGCTGCCCCTCGTCGGTCGGCTGGCCGACCTCGTCGACCGCCAGCGGGTGCTGCTCGCCTGCCTGGGGGTCTTCGTCATCGGGTCGGTGGTCACCGCCCTGGCCGTCGAGCTGCCCGTGCTCGTGGCCGGCCGGGTGATCCAGGGCATCGGCGGAGGAGGCCTGGTGCCGGCCACCCTGGCCATCGTCGCCCAGCTCTGGCCGCCGGACCGGCGCGGGGTACCCCTGGGTGTCGTCGGGGCGGTGCAGGAACTCGGGTCCGTGCTCGGCCCGGTGCTCGGCGCCCTCGTCCTCGTCATCGCTGACTGGCGGGCCATCTTCTGGCTGAACGCGGTGCTGGGTCTGCTGCTCGCCGGTGCGGTGCTGTGGGTCGGGGGCGGAGCGCTGCCGAGGCCGCGCCCACACGTCGTGCTGCTCGCGGGGCTGGCCGCGACCGTCGGCATCCTCGCCCTCGCAGCCCCCGAGTCCCTCGCGACGAGCGTGCGCTGGGGAGTGCCGTTCGTGCCCTTCGGCGACTCGACGTCGCGGCTCGCCACCCCCATCGGGCTCGTGGCGGGGGTGCTGATCCTGGCCGCCCTGCTGGTCGGCACGCGTGGTGCGTGGGCCCTGCTGCGCCGCGCCGACCTGCTCGGTGCGCTCCTTGTCGGTGGGGCACTCGGCTGCATCGTGCTGACCTTCGCCGCGGCCGAGCCGGAGACCGAGGTCGTCGGTCCGCTCGGCTACGCGTTGCTTCCCGTGGCGGTCCTGTTGTCGATCGCGTATGCCGTGCACCACCGCCGCTCGTCCTCACCCCTGGTGCCCCGTGGTCTGGTGCGTGGTCGCCTCGTGTGGGCCCTGGTCGTGTCGGTGCTCGTCGGGGTTGCCTTGGTGGCCGTCATCGTCGACGTCCCGCTGCTCGCCCGCCTCGTGCACACCACCGACCAGACCGAGGCGGCGCTGGTGCTCGTCCGCTTCCTCATCGCGGTCCCGGTCGGGGCGCTGGCCGGAGGCTGGGCGCTGCGCCTGCTGGGCAACGGTGTGGTGTCCGCAGCCGGCCTCGCCCTCGCTGCCGTCGGCCTCGCCGTGATGACGACGTGGGGTCGCGGGTCGCTCGAGCAGGGCTCGTCGACCGTGGTGCTCGCTGCAGTGGGCCTCGGGATCGGGTTGGCCCTGGCCCCGGTGAACGACGCGGCGCTCGCGGGAGCCACCCACGATGCCCACGGCACGGCATCCGCGCTCGTCGTCGTGGCCCGGATGGTCGGCATGGTCGTCGGGATCGCGCTGCTGACAGCCGTCGGCCTCCACCAGTACTACATCGCGGTGGCCGCCCTGCCCGACCCGACGGACACCGACGCGCTCAAGGATGCCGCGGTGCTTCAGGTGGCGTGGGCGTTCCGTGGGGCTGCGGTGGCCGCTGCTCTCGGGGCGCTCGCCTCCCTGGCGCTGGGGGTGCGCCGCCGTGCAGGTGAGGAACGG
>CALKHV010000073.1 GCA_937988865.1 uncultured Propionibacteriaceae bacterium
CTCGGCCCCAAGGGCCGCTATGTCGTCCTCGACAAGAAGTGGGGCGCCCCCACCATCACCAACGACGGCGTGACCGTGGCGAAGGAGGTCGAGCTCTCTGATCCCTACGAGAACCTCGGCGCCCAGCTCGCCAAGGAGGTCGCCACCAAGACCAACGACGTGGCCGGCGACGGCACCACGACGGCGACGGTCCTGGCCCAGGCACTCGTGCACGAGGGCCTCCGCGCCGTCGCGTCCGGTGCGAACCCGATCGGCCTGAAGCGCGGCATCGACAAGGCCGTTGCGGCCGTCGAGGCCGAACTGCGAGCCAACGCCAAGCAGGTCGACAACACCGACGACATGGCCAACGTGGCCACGATCAGCTCGCGCGACGAGCAGATCGGCGCCCTCATCGCCGAAGCCTTCGACAAGGTCGGCAAGGACGGCGTCATCACCGTCGACGAGTCCAACACCTTCGGCACCGAACTCGAGTTCACCGAAGGCATGCAGTTCGACAAGGGCTACCTCAGCCCGTACTTCGTCACCGACCCCGACCGGATGGAGGCCGTCCTCGACGATCCCTACATCCTGATCAACTCGGGCAAGGTCAGCTCGATGAACGACCTCCTCCCCTTGTTGGAGAAGGTCATCGGCGCCAAGGGCACCCTGTTCATCGTGGCCGAGGACGTCGACGGCGAGGCTCTCTCGACGCTGGTCGTGAACAAGATCCGCGGCACCTTCACCTCGGTGGCCGTCAAGGCCCCGGCGTTCGGTGACCGTCGCAAGGCCATGCTCGAAGACATCGCGATCCTCACGGGCGCGAAGGTCATTGCTCCCGAGGTCGGGCTGAAGCTCGACCAGGTCGGCCTCGATGTGCTCGGTCGCGCCCGTCGCATCGTGATCACGAAGGACAACACGACCATCGTCGACGGCGCGGGTGCCGTTGCCGATGTCACCGGACGCGTGGCCCAGCTGCGCGCCGAGATCGAGCGCTCCGACTCCGACTGGGACCGCGAGAAGCTGCAGGAGCGCGTGGCCAAGCTGGCCGGCGGCGTCTGCGTCATCAAGGTCGGCGCCGCCACCGAGGTGGAGCTGAAGGAGAAGAAGCACCGCATCGAGGACGCCGTGTCGGCGACCCGCGCGGCCATCGAGGAGGGCATCGTCGCCGGCGGCGGCTCCGCCCTCGTCCACGCCGCCCGCGTGCTGGCCGACGGCATCGGTCTGACCGGTGACGAGCTCACCGGCGTCCACATCGTTCGCAAGGCCGTCGTCGAGCCCCTCCGCTGGATCGCCGAGAATGGTGGCGAGCCCGGCTACGTCATCGTGTCGAAGGTGGCCGAACTGGAGCCCGGTTTCGGGTACAACGCCCGCAAGGGCGTGTACGAGAACCTGCTCGAGAGCGGTGTCATCGACCCGGTCAAGGTCACCCGCTCCGCGCTGGTGAACGCCGCGTCCATCGCCTCGCTGCTGCTGACGACCGAGACCCTCGTCGTCGAGAAGCCCGAGGACGATTCCGACACCGCAGGTGCCCACCAGCACTGAGCCGTCGACTCACACAGCACCACCCGACCAGGGGTCCCCACGGGGCCCCTGGTCGTCTTTTCCCCCGTGGACACATACGGTGGGGGCGTGATTGACGACTCGAGCTGCTCCGCGATCTGGCAGCGCTCAGCCCAACCGGTGTGGGGCACCGCGCCCCACTCGACCTTTTGGATCGCGCTGGAGGAACCGGGCGCCTGGGGAGCCAAGGCGCTCACCGAGTCGCACCTCGACCCCGTCCTCGGGACGTCCATCGAGCAGTTGTGCGCCGACCACGGGGGGCGTGCGTCCCTGATCAGGCGTCCAGGCAGACACCCCTGGCACCCGGGCAGTCGAACCGTGCTCGTGGCCACGGGTCTGGCGACCGGGGCGCCACGCCTGTGGCAGGGGCAGGTGGCGTCGGCCCACGAGGTGCTCGACCTTCCGTGGACGAGCCTCGCGGGCGAGGTCAGCGAGCTTGCCGGCTTCGCGCCCGCGCCCCCGCAACTGCTCGTCTGCACCAACGGCACCCGGGACGTCTGCTGCGCGCTGCTCGGACGCCCGCTCGCCGTCTCTGCGGACGCGATCAGGCCGGGCCAGGTCTGGGAGAGCTCCCACCTGCACGGCCACCGCTTCTCACCGACCGTCCTCGTCCTGCCCGCCGGGTACAGCCTGGGGTATTTCCCCGAGGTGATGACCGGGCCCGTGCTTGACGCGGCGAAGCGGGGGGAGTTGGCGTCCGGGGTCGTGGGTGGACTGCGTGGACGCCTGGGTCTCGTGCCGGCTGCGCAGGTGGTCGACGCGCAGCTGAGGGCGTCCACGGGGGAGTCGGGGTTGGCGCCCTGGCACCTGGTCGTCACCGAGGTCGATGCGGACGCCTGGGACGTGACGAGCACGGTCAGCGGTCACCTTCACGTCCATCGGGTCACGCGCACGAGTGGACCTGACGAGCGTCCCCTCTCGTGCGGGAAAGCGTCCGAGCCGGTGGTGCGCTGGACGATCGGCTAGACCGCCATACTGGTAGCCATGCGCGGCATCATTCTCGCCGGTGGTTCCGGCACCCGGCTTCATCCGTTGACCCAGGCTGTGTCGAAGCAGTTGGTGCCGGTGTACGACAAGCCGATGATCTATTACCCGTTGTCGACTCTGATCCTGGCCGATATTCGTGACGTGCTGGTGATCACGACGCCTCATGAGGCCGAGGCTTTCCAGCGGCTCCTGGGGGATGGTTCGCAGTTCGGGATCAGCATTTCGTATGCGACGCAGCCGAATCCGGGTGGTCTGGCGCAGGCGTTCACCATCGGCGCCGACTTCGTCGGCAATGACCAGTCGTGCCTGGTGCTGGGTGACAACATCTTCTACGCGTCCGGTTTCGGACGCGTGCTGCGCGACCAGTCCGACCGTGACGGGGCCGGGATCTTCGCCTACTGGGTGGCCGACCCGACCCAGTACGGTGTGGTCGAGTTCGACGCGTCCGGACGTGCCCTGTCGATCGAGGAGAAGCCCGTCCACCCCAAATCGCACCACGCCGTGCCGGGGCTCTACTTCTATGACAACGACGTCATCGAGATCGCCCGCACGCTCAGGCCGTCACCGCGCGGCGAGTTGGAGATCACCGACGTGAACCGGGTCTACCTCGACCAGGGGCGCCTGCGCGTCAACGTCATGGCACGCGGCAGCGCCTGGCTCGACACGGGCACCTTCGATTCGCTGAACGACGCCAGCAATTACGTCCGCACGATGCAGGCCCGCCAGGGCATCCAGATCGGCTGCCCCGAAGAGGTGGCCTGGTCGCGCGGGTTCCTGTCCGACGACGACATCAGGACGCGGGCCGAGGCCACCCTCAAGTCGGGCTACGGCGCCTACCTGCTCAACCTGCTCGACCGCACCCGCTGACACCGTGCCCCACGGTCGACGCGACTGCCTCTACTGTCCCTGGGCGGCGTAGCGGGCCTCGACGGCAGCCTTCTGCGGACGCCACCACGCCTCGTTCGCCCGGTACCAGTCGATCGTGTCGGCCAGGCCCGATTCGAAGTCGCTGAAACGCGGCTGCCAGCCCAGTTCCGCACGCAATTTCGACGAGTCGATCGCGTAGCGCAAGTCGTGCCCAGGACGGTCGACCACGTGGTCGAAGTCGTCGGTGGGGCGTCCCATCAGTTGCAGGATCGACCGGATCACCGTGACGTTGTCCCGCTCACCGTCGGCACCGATCAGGTACGTCTCACCGATCCGTCCACGGTCGAGGATCAACAACACCGCCGCGTTGTGGTCGTCCACATGGATCCAGTCGCGCACGTTCAACCCCTGGCCGTACAACTTCGGACGCACCCCGTCGATCAGGTTCGTCACCTGCCGCGGGATGAACTTCTCGACATGTTGGTAGGGCCCGTAGTTGTTGGAACAGTTCGAGATCGTCGCCGCCACCCCGAACGACCGCACCCACGCCCGCACCAGCAGGTCAGACCCCGCCTTGGTCGAGGAGTACGGGCTCGACGGGTTGTACGGCGTGTGCTCATGGAAACGGTTCGGGTCGTCCAGCTCCAGGTCGCCGTAGACCTCGTCGGTCGACACGTGATGGAACCGCGTCCCATGACGCCGGGCCGCCTCCAGCAGGGTGAACGTGCCCTCCAGGTTCGTGCGCAGGAACGGCGACGGGTCGAGCAGCGAGTTGTCGTTGTGCGACTCGGCCGCGAAATGCACCACCACATCAGCGGACGCCACCACGTCGTCCACCAGGGACGCGTCACAGATGTCGCCCTCGACCAACGTCACCCGATCGGCGGGCAGGCCGTCCAGGGACGCCCGCGAACCCGCATAGGTCAACTTGTCGAGCACCACCACGTCATCGGACGTGTGCCCCACCACGTGGCGGACGAAATTCGACCCGATGAAACCCGCCCCGCCGGTGACCACCATTCTGCTCATGGGTTCAGGATAGGGCGATGGGGTGATCAGCCCTGCCGGGTCAGCACCCGCCACAGCCACGTGGACGGGACCTCGCGTCCCGAGAGGACGTACTCCAGCGTCGTGGGATAGGTGAGCGGCCCCCGCAGGTCGGACAGGGCACGGACGCGGCCGGCGAGGAGCACCTGGTCGTTCAGCGCCAGGGCGAAGTCGTCATCGGGGATGAAGGTCAGCTGGTCGCCGCGCTTGACCAGCAGGGGGACGGCCGCGAGAGGGGTCTCGCGGTCGTTCGAGACCCGCAGGAGGTCGCCGAACGTGATGGTTCGGCCCGACTCCAGCAGGTGGACGACGGCGGGGGCGTCGGCACGGTCGATGGTCACCAACTCGCGTTCGGGCGCCAGGTCGCCACACCGCTCACGGATCCGGGCCAGCAGGGGCGTCGACCACGTCTCGTCCGCCGCCAGGGCGTGCTCCACGAAGGTCCAGAAGACCGGGGTGACGATGCGCGCGAGGGTCTCGTTGGCGACCAGGGCGGTGGGGACGAAGAGGGAGTCGGGGTGGAGTGCGGTGACGAGGGGCATCTGGGTGATGCGGTCCTGCCGCAGCACCGTGAAGGCCTCGGGACGCGTCCGCTGGGCGTGGTCGAGCAGTGCGAGGTTGCTCGGGTCGTCCGAGGTCCCGGCGACGAATCCGGCAGCACCTGCGAGGTCGGGGTCGCCGTCGCCGTGCTCGATGAGTCGCACGTCCAGCCCGGCGGACTCCAGATCGCGCACCACCTCCTGCTGGAACTGCCCGTCGGCGCAGACCACCCAGTGCCCGGTGGTGAGCTGGTCGGGGCGGGGCCCGAGGGGCGTCCCTGCGGGGGAGAGGAGCCAGTCGACGAGCTGGTAGGTCGTCGGACGCTGGACCGCCAGGACGAGGTACGCGCCGTACCTGTCGTAGGGGTTGATGACGGTGGACGGCGTGAACTGGTCCATGCGTTCGGCCATGACCCGGTCGGAACAGCGTGCGATCACCGGCAATCCTGGACGCAGCAGATCGGCCATCATGACCATGCCGAGGTTGATGGAGTCGGAGGTGAGGGCGAGGATGCCCTCGCAGTAGCGGCTGTTGAGGCCGGCGAGTCCCAGGATGTCCGGACGCGACGCGTCCCCCACCAGGCAGGGGACGTCCACGCTGAGTTGGTCGCCGTCGAGGAGGTCGATCTTCTCGGCGTGGTGCTCGACGACCACGAACCGATGGCCGTGCTCGTCGAGGTCGTGCGCGACAGCGCGTCCGGCCTGGCCGTAGCCGGCGATGATGAAGAAGGGCTCCCGCAACAACCGGACCTTGCGCGCGAACCGCTGGATCTTCACGGCGGTCCTGAAACTGTGGTCCTGCAGGAGCGCGAAGAGGGTACCGATGGCGTAGGCCCATCCGATCACCGTCAGGTAGATCGACAGGGTCACCCACATGCGTTGCTGGTAGCTGAAGGGCTGCGGCAGCTCGCCGAAGCCGATCGTCGTCGCCGTGTAACTCATCACGTAGAAGGCGTCGAAGACCGACATGTGGGTGGGTGTGCCGTCGGGATTCACCCCGGGGGTCAGGGCGAGCCCGAACACCGAGATGGCGAACACCCCCACGAGCAGGATCAGGGGGCCGCGCATCCGGCGCAGGACAAGGAAGATCGCGTCCGTGCTCGGGGCTGCCGTGGGGATCGCGGCGAGGTCGGCGTCGATGCCCCGCGGACGCGGCTTGCGCGACGTCCGCAGCAGGTAGAGCAGGACGGGGTTGAACATGCCTCAGCGGCGCCGGTACGAGACGGTCTCGATCACGAGCAGGACGACCGACACCAGGTTGGCCAGCAGCGCGCCGCCCGACAGCGACACGACACTCGACATCAGGTGCGGGGTGAGTCCCTCCGCACTGGCCTGCGTGGCGTAGATCCACACAGCAGCGGCGGCGATGAGCTGGA
Source organism: uncultured Propionibacteriaceae bacterium (assembly GCA_937988865.1). Taxonomy (GTDB): domain Bacteria; phylum Actinomycetota; class Actinomycetes; order Propionibacteriales; family Propionibacteriaceae; genus CALKHV01. The sequence goes on from CALKHV010000073.1 coordinate 6,356, forward strand.
TGTCCGCGACCAGGCTGGTCGCCAGGTGGACCGCGCCGATCTGCGTCCGGTCCCCGAACTTGAGCAGCGTCGCGACGAGGCTCACGACGACTGCGAGGTAGAGCTCCCACACGTTGTGCAGCTCAGGGTCGGAGATGTCGCCGATGAAGAAGCCGAAGTTCAACGTCGCTGCGAGCAGGACGAAGAAGCCGAACACCACCTTTTCGAGATTCACACTCGTGAGAATACGCACGCAGGTCACGGACGCCGCCGATTTCGCCCCGACCCACCCGTGCGTCCGGCGTCCGGGGCCGACGCGGACGTCGCAACGGTGGCGCTACGATGACCAGACGATGCTCCCGAGTCGAAAGGTCGACCGTGTCGCTCTCCGGAGAACTGACCCCTGCCGGCGTCCCAGAGAAGTTCGCCACCCTCGGCCTCACCTTTGACGACGTGCTGCTCCAGCCAGTCGAGAGTGACGTCATCCCCAGCGAGGCCGACACCAGTTCGTGGGTCAGCAAGCGCATCCGCGTGCACGTGCCGCTCGTGAGCGCGGCCATGGACACCGTCACCGAGACCCGCATGGCGATTGCCATGGCGCGCGAAGGAGGTCTCGGCATCCTGCACCGCAACATGTCGATCGACGACCAGGCCCGCATGGTCGACCAGGTGAAGCGGTCCGAGGCTGGCATGATCGACGAGCCGATCACGATCTCGCCGGACGCGACCATCCGTGAGGCTGACGAGTTGTGCGGCACCTTCCACATTTCGGGGGTGCCGGTCGTCGATCGCGACATGACGCTCCTGGGCATCATCACCAATCGCGACATGAGGTTCGAGGACGACCCGTACAAGCTGGTGGGCGAGGTCATGACGCGGATGCCCCTGGTGACGGCGCCCGTCGGCACCGCCCCCGACGAGGCGCTCCGACTCCTGGCCACCAACAAGATCGAGAAGCTTCCCCTCGTGGACGCCCAGGGACGACTCAAGGGCCTCATCACGACGAAGGACTTCGTGAAGTCCGACAAGTACCCCCACGCGTCCAAGGACGAACAGGGACGCCTGCGAGTCGGCGCCGCCGTCGGTTTCTACGGCGACTCCTGGGAGCGGGCGATGGCGCTGGTCGAGGAGGGGGTCGACATCGTCGTCGTCGACACCGCACACGGGCACTCACGGGGGGTGTATGACATGGTTCGCCGGCTGAAGGCCGAACCATCGGCCCGCGAGGTCGACATCATCGGCGGCAACGTGGCGACCTACGAAGGGGCCAAAGCCTTGGTGGACGCCGGGGTCGACGGCATCAAGGTCGGCGTCGGGCCCGGCTCGATCTGCACGACCCGCGTCGTCGCGGGCGTGGGCGTCCCCCAGGTCACGGCCATCCACGAGGCATCCCGGGCGTGCCGCCCGGCGGGCGTCCCGGTGATCGGTGACGGTGGTCTGCAGTACTCCGGTGACATCGCGAAGGCCCTGGTGGCAGGCGCCGACACCGTGATGCTCGGCTCGCTGCTCGCCGGCTGCGACGAGAGCCCGGGTGAGCTGGCCTTCATCAACGGCAAGCAGTTCAAGACCTATCGCGGCATGGGCTCGCTCGGCGCGATGGCCGCCCGCGGACGCAAGCCGTCCTACTCCAGGGACCGGTACTTCCAGGGTGACGTCACGAGTGACGACAAGATCATCCCCGAGGGCATCGAGGGCCAGGTGCCCTATCGGGGGCCCCTCTCGGCTGTGGCGTACCAACTCGTCGGCGGTCTGCGCCAGTCGATGTTCTACACCGGGGCGGCCACCATCGGGCAGCTCCACGAGCGCGGACGCTTCGTCCGCATCACGTCGGCCGGCCTGCGCGAGTCGCACCCGCACGACATCCAGATGACCAGCGAGGCCCCCAACTACTCTCCGCACCGCTGACCTCCACCCCACCACCGACCCGGACGAGCGAGGACGCATGTACGACATCGGACGCAGCAAGCGCGCCACGAAGGCCTGGGCCTTCGACGACATCGCGATCGTGCCGTCGCGCCGGACGCGCGGCATGGACCAGGTGAACCTGTCCTGGCGCATCGACGCGCTGAGCTTCGAGTTCCCCATCATCGCGGCGCCCATGGACTCGGTGATGTCGCCGGCGACCGCGATCGCGGTCGGTCGGCTCGGTGGTCTCGGCGTCCTCAACCTCGAGGGCCTGTGGACGCGCTACGACGATCCGCAACCCGTCTTCGACGAACTGAACGCCATCGACGATCCCCTGACGGCCACGCGCCGCCTGCAGGAGGTGTACGCCGAGCCGATCCAGGCCGACCTCATCCGGGCCCGACTGGCCGAGATCCGCAGTGCCGGCGTGCCCGTGGCAGGGGCGCTCTCGCCGAGCAACACGCAGGAGTTCGCGTCCGTGGTCGAGGCCAGTGGCCTGGACTTCTTCGTGATCCGCGGCACCACCGTGTCGGCCGAGCATGTGTCCGACCAGGCGGAACCCCTCAACCTCAAGCGGTTCATCTACGACATGGACGTCCCGGTGCTGGTGGGTGGGTGCGCGACGTACCAGATGGCGCTGCACCTGATGCGTTCGGGCGCTGCCGGCGTCCTCGTGGGCTTCGGTGGTGGCGCCTCGCACACCACGCGTGACGTGCTGGGCATCGAGGTGCCGATGGCGTCCGCGATCGCCGACGTCGCCGAGGCTCGTCGTGACTACATGGACGAGTCGGGCGGCCGGTACGTCCACGTGATCGCCGACGGGTCGGTCGGACGCTCGGGCGACATCGCCAAGGCCATCGCCTGCGGTGCGGACGCCGTCATGGTCGGCTCGCCCCTGGCACGTGCCGAGGAGGCACCGGGCAAGGGCTGGCACTGGGGTGCCGAGGCGTGGCACGAGACGCTGCCGCGAGGTGAGCGCGTCCGCTTCGACACCGTCGGGACGCTCGAGGAGGTCCTGCTCGGCCCCTCCCGCACCCCTGACGGCACGATGAACCTGGTCGGCGCGCTGCGCCGGGCCCTGGCGTCCACGGGGTACACCGAGGTCAAGGAGTTCCAGCGGATCGAACTCGTGATCCGCTGAGGTCGTACCGGCTAGGCTCGCGCCCATGGACGTCCAGCACCATCCCGAACTCGAGCGGCTCCGCGCCAGCATCGACAACATGGACGCTGCCCTCATCCACCTGCTGGCTGAACGCTTCAAGGTGACGCAGCGGGTGGGGGAGTTGAAGGCCCGAGAGGGCCTGGAGCCCGCCGATCCCGAGCGTGAACGTCGACAGATCGAACGACTGCGGGCGCTCGCCATGGACGCCCACCTCGACCCGGAGTTCGCCGAGAAGTTCCTGAATTTTATCGTGGCAGAGGTCGTACGCCACCACGAGGCGCTGCGCGACACGCTCTGAGCGGCGCCTTCGCCAGGAACCTCAGGCGATGATGTCGCCCTCGTGCACGGTGCTCGGGATGCCCACGACCACCGAGCCGGGCAGTACGTCCTTGACGACCAGCGCGTTCGAGCCGATCTTCGTGTCGGCGCCGATCACGATGTCACCGATCACCTTGGCCCCCGCTCCGATGAGCACGCGGTCACCGATCGTCGGGTGACGCTTCACGCGTCCACGCGAGCGTCCACCCAGCGTCACCTGGTGATACATCAGGACGTCGTCCCCGACCACCGCGGTCTCGCCGATGACCACGCCCATGCCGTGGTCGATGAAGAACCGGCGTCCGATGGTGGCACCGGGATGGATCTCGACGCCGGTGAGGAAGCGGGCCCCCTGCGAGAGCACGCGCGCCGCCGGACGCAGGTGGTCGTCCTTCTCCCACATGTAGTGCGCGACGCGGTGGGCCCAGACGGCGTGGATACCGGAATACACGATGGCCACCTCGAGCCGCGAGTTCGCGGCCGGGTCCTCGCGGAGTGCGGTGTCCAGGTCTTCGATCACACGGTCCTTGGCCACCTTCAGCAGACGCAGGGCGTCCATCACAGCCTCCTCGTGGATGGGTGCGCTGATCGCACACGTGAAAGATAGCGCCCGACGGAGTCGGCCACCTGCCCGGCGGGCTTCCCGCGGAATGCCGAGGGGTTCGGCCGCCCGTAGACTTCGGCCATGGCCAGTCATGATCTCGTCGTCGTCATCGATTTCGGCGCGCAGTACGCGCAACTGATCGCCCGCCGCGTGCGCGAGGCGAACGTGTACTCCGAGATCATGCCCCACACCGCCGGCGTGGACGCGATCCTGGCGAAGCGTCCGAAGGCGATCGTGTTGTCGGGTGGCCCGCAGTCGGTCTACGCCGACGGCGCCCCGCAGGTCGACCCGGCCCTCTTCGAGGCCGGCGTCCCCATCTTCGGCATCTGCTACGGCTTCCAGGCCATGGCGGTCGCGCTCGGTGGCACGGTCGCGAAGACCGGGCTCAGCGAATTCGGACGCACCTCGGTCGCGGTGTCCGACACGGGCACCCTGCTCGGCCACCTGCCGAGCACCATGAGCGTGTGGATGAGCCACGGGGACTCCGTCTCGCGCGCCCCCAGGGGCTTCACCCCCCTCGCACGCACCGCCGGCGCACCGGTGGCAGCCTTCGAGGATCGGACGCGGGGCTTCGCCGGCGTCCAGTGGCACCCGGAGGTCGCCCACTCCGAACATGGGCAGGACGTCCTGACCCGCTTCCTGGTCGACATCGCGGGGTGCCGCGCCGACTGGACGAGCAAGGGCATCGTCGCCGAGCAGATCGAGTCGATCCGCCAGGTCGTGGGTGACAAGCGCGTGCTCTGCGCCCTGTCCGGTGGCGTTGACTCCGCTGTTGCGGCCGCACTCGTGCAGGAGGCGGTGGGCGACCAGCTGACGTGTGTCTTCGTCGACCATGGCCTGCTCCGCCAGGGTGAGGCCGAGCAGGTGAAGCTCGACTTCGTCGCCACCACCGGGATCGACCTCGTCGTCGCCGACGAGCGGGAACGCTTCCTTGGCGCGCTGGCCGGGGTCAGCGACCCCGAGACCAAGCGCAAGATCATCGGACGCGAGTTCATCCGCACCTTCGAGGCCACGGCGCGCCGCCTCAACGACGATCGCGACATCGAATTCCTCGTCCAGGGGACCCTCTACCCCGACGTCGTCGAGTCGGGCGGTGGCGAGGGCGCCGCCAACATCAAGAGCCACCACAACGTCGGCGGGCTCCCGGACGACCTGCAGTTCAGCCTCATCGAACCCCTGCGCACTCTGTTCAAGGACGAGGTGCGCGCCGTCGGCAGCGAACTCGGGCTTCCGGACGCGATGGTCTTCCGCCAACCGTTCCCCGGGCCTGGTCTCGCGATCCGGATCATCGGGGAGGTCACCGAGGACCGGCTCGACCTGCTGCGCCGAGCGGACGCCATCGCCCGCGAGGAACTCACCCGGGCACGGCTCGACCGCGACATCTGGCAGTTCCCCGTGGTGCTCCTCGCGGACGTCCGCTCGGTCGGTGTGCAGGGCGACGGGCGGACGTACGGCCACCCGATCGTCCTGCGTCCGGTCACGAGTGAGGACGCGATGACCGCCGACTGGGGACGCCTGCCCTACGAGGTCCTGGAGACCATCTCGACCCGCATCACGAACGAGTGCCGCGACGTCAACCGGGTCGTCCTCGACATCACGAGCAAGCCCCCGGCCACCATCGAATGGGAGTAGGGCCGATGGCGGCGGGTCGGGTGCGGCGAGGGGCGGCAGCGGTACTTGCAGGGCTGGTGCTGCTGACCGCGTGCAATCCGAAGTCGGCACTGGAATCGATCTCCAACGACCCGGGCACGTGGGCGTCCTACGCCTTCACCTCGATCCACGACGCCGCCGGCAGTGACGAGGTCTACGGTTTCGTCGTCGACGAATCCGGGCCGGTGTGGATGGCGTCCATGAGGGTGCGCAAGGACGGCGAGATGGTCGCCTGGCATCTCGACAAGGGCGGGAAGCCCGAGGTCTCGACGTGGGGCGGCGACGGCACGCGTCCGATCGTGGGCGGGATCGATGCCCGCGCCATCCTCGACGACGTGACCACCGAGCTGTCGATCGACGCCACGTGCCCGGCCGGGCTGGCCTTCGAGGTCGGGGGAACACCCTCGGGCGAGACCATGCTCAACGCGGGGTGTGGGCACTACTTCACGGTGCTGCGTAGTTGGGAGTTCGCCACGATCGGCGACCGCCGCCTGTTCTACGGACCGGCCAGGAACGCGGACGCACTCGACGCGGTCCTCGGCGACATCGCCGCCTATCTGGGCGACCACCCAGGCCTTCACAGCGTCGTCTGGACGCCGGCGTCCGGAGCGGTGGACGTCCTCGCCGAGGAGCAGACTCCGGACGGCTATTCGATCCGGTTGCGCAATCAGCCAGACCTCGTGCACGGCACCTGGGTGCTCGACGTCGGGCCGGGTACCGCCTCCACGACGCGCACGTTCCCCGTGACGGGGGTCACGGGGAACGGGCTGGTGAAGGGTCTCGAGGCGGCAACCACGATCGGGACGGTGACCAGGGTGATGGTCGGCGTCACCGACGGCGAACCCCGGGTCACCTATTCCCCGGCGGGTCTGGTGACCGATCTGACAGGCGTGCCTGTCAGCTGAGGCGTGCGTCCAGCCTCAGATCTTGGGGCTGTCGTCCTCGGCGTAGGGGTCGAAGGTTGTCTGGGGGCCAGGAGCCGGCGGCTGGGTGGGGGCAGCCGGGGTCGATGTCCCGCCCTGGGCGTTCTTCGCGTCGTAGGACGACTTGTAGTCCTTGACCTGACCGATGATCTGGTCGAGCCCGGTGGTGTCCGAACCCTCCTCGGGGATGACAGCCCAGCCGATGAGATAGGCCACGGCACCCACACCCGAGGAGAAGACGGCGATCAGGGCCACGACGACCCGGACGATCGACACGTCGACCTTCATCGCCTTCGCGATGGCTGCGCAGACGCCCGCGAGGATGCGTCCGTCCTTCGGGCGAACGAGCGATCCGGTGGAGTAGTTCATGATGTTTCCTTCTGTGGGGCCGGCGAACCGGCGGTGGTGGCGGTCAATGATTGGGGCGGCTCAGGACCAGACCGAGGATCCCGAGCGCGATGAGGACGAGAGGTGCGGTGAACCGTAGGGCGCTCCAGTCGACGTGGTGACCGAGGGCCATCCAGCCCGCGATGCCGGCGATGAGGGCGAAGACGATGCCCCAGAGCAGGGAACTGACGTCGAGGTGGCGACGCTGTTCCGGACGCGCGGTCATCGGACCGTCACCTCGCATCCGGCGGCCTCCAGTTGGAGGGTCAGGGTGGGAGAGTTGTCAGTCGGGCCGGACGTCCAGGTGCCGCTGTGGGCGGTGGTGTCCTGTCCGGCCAGCGTCAACGTGCTCGCCACCTGTTCGTGGGTGAGCGTGGTGCGGACGCCCGCCGGGAGCAGGATCACCAGTGAGCTGGCCGCACAGTCGACGGGGAGGGTCGCGTCCGTGGTGAGTGCGAGCCCGGAGAGGTCGAGCGTGGTGTCGGTGAAGCCGACGGTGTAGTCCGCGGGCAGGCTCGCCTGCGTCGTGTAGGCCTGGTTCACGGGTCCGCTGAAGCGGAGGTCCAGTGGGGCCGTCGGCGAGACGGCGACCACGCTGAGGATGATTCCCAGGAAGATCAGCATCCTCGGACGCCCGGTGCGTGCGCCGATCAGCAGCGCAACCGCGATCACGGCCAGCGCGGCCGCCACCGCCATGCGCCACGCAGGTTCGGTGTTCGGGGTCAGGTAGCCCAGGCCCGCCGCGCCTGCTGCGATGAGCAACACGAGCAGTGTGATCACGAAACGCGGACGCGAGGAACGACGAGTTGCCTGGGACGGAACGGGCGCGGTGGGCGCGTAGATGCCAAGCGGGTCGGCCATCGCCGGCGTGACCCAGGAGGACGTCGTCCACGTGGGGGCCACAGGGGCTGGCGTTGCGCGACCCTCGAGGGTGTCGATCCGCTGCTGCCAGGCGTACGCGGCTGCGCCGAACTCGGGGCTCAGGGGGGCCTGCGGAATGGTCGGGACCGCCGCGGGCTGCACGACGGATGCCCGCCCGGTCTGTCGCCGGGCGATCCTCCAGGCCACCAGCACGACCAGCGCGGGGCCGAGGCTGAACGGCAGGGCCGAGCCGAAGGTCGAGATGCAGATGAGGGACGCGATGATGGTCAGCGTCCGCTTGCGTTGCACGCTCCACGTGGTGGAGGCCGGGAACCATCGCTCGATCGGCGGACGGCCGCCCTGGTCGTCGGGCCAGAAGGCCCACGCAGCGGCATACAGCACGACGCCCAGCGCGGCGCTGAGGCCCAGGAGCACGACGAGCACGCGGATGATCACCGGATCGACGTGGTGGCGACGGGCGATGCCGGCGCACACACCGCCGAGCCGCGCGTCCCGGGACGAACGCACCCACGGCTGCGGCGCGGGAGGCGCCGACAGGATGCCTGTGTCATTCGTCATGTGTCCATCGTGACCCCCCACCAGGTGCCGCACCATCGGGCTTTACCCTGAATCACACCGGGGGATCCAAGGGGCCCCCCGGATGGCGCAACACTCACCCACGTGTGACGCTTGGAGCACGATGAGTGAGCCCCACGTGCCTGCCGAGGCCCCGCACGGTGCCGACCGGTTGCCACAACCCACCCCGGACGCCGACCCGGCGCTGCCGAAGGCCGTCCGCGAGCGCGAAGGCGCCTGGGTCGCCGGCGTCGCGACTGGGATCGCGCACCACCTGGGGTGGCCGGTCATGGTGGTGCGTGGTGCTTTCGTCGCCCTCGCCGTCCTGCAGTTCGTCGGCGTCCTCATCTATGCCGTCCTGTGGGTGGTCCTGCCCGCAGAGAAGCCCGACCCGGAGGCCCCCGGGCTCGAGTCCGCATCCCGACGTGGATTGCGCAAGCGCGAGGGTGGCCCGACCTGGACGCGGGACGCCGGCGCGGTGACCGCGCTGGCCCTGTTCGGCGTGGGCGTCACCTGGTTCACCCAGGCGTTCGGCTTCGGCATCTCGAGCCGGGTCTTCTGGCCGTTCGCGTTCGCGGCGACCGGTGTCGCGCTCGTCTGGCGCCAGGCCGACGAGGCCCCGGTCAAGGTCGACCCCGGGACGCAGCGCTGGCTGGTGCCGTTCGTCGCCCCCGGACGCTGGATGGCCATCACCCGCAGCATCATCGGTCTCGGACTGGTGGGTGCCGCTGTCGGCCTGGTCGCCGCGTCCAGCATCGGCGTGTCGCAACTGCCCACCGCCCTCGCGATGGCCGCCCTCATGGTCGCCGGTGTCGTGATCGTCGGCGCCCCATGGCTCTACCAACTGCGGCGTTCGCTCTCGGACGCCCGCGAGGAGAAGATCGTCTCCGACGCCCGCGCCGACATGGCGGCACACCTGCACGACTCGGTGCTCCAGACCCTGGCGCTCATCCAGCGGCAAGCTGAGGATCCCAAGGCGGTGGCGTCCATCGCGCGTCGCCAGGAGCGGGAACTGCGCTCGTGGCTGTATGACGAGGTGACGAACTCCACCACCTTCAGGGCGGCCCTCGCAACGGCTGCCACCGAGGTCGAGGATGAGCGCGGGGTCGAGATCGAGGTCGTCTGCGTCGGGGACGCGCCCCTCACCCCCGACCTTGAGGCCGTGGTGCGCGCGGCCCGCGAGGCCATGATGAACGCGGCCAAACACTCGGGCGCACCGGCCGTCGACGTCTACGCCGAGATCGAGGACGGCGTCCTGGAGGTCTTCATCCGCGACCGCGGCAAGGGCTTCGAGATGGAGGCCATCGGGGACGACCGGATGGGTGTGCGACGCTCGATCATCGAGCGACTGGAAAGGCACGGGGGTAGCGCGCGCGTGCGCAGCGAGCCCGGCGAGGGAACCGAAGTGAGACTGGAGATGCGAACATGACACAACACACCACACCCGGGCCTGACGACGAACACGCGGCTGCCCAGCTGGGGCCCTGGCGCGTCGTCCTGGTTGACGACCACGCGATGTTCCGGGCCGGCGTCCGGTCTGAACTCGGGACGCCCCACCCGGGCGACGAACGGCTCCCGGCCGTGACCATCGTCGGCGAGGGGGAGGACGTCGACACCTCGGTTGCCGCGATCGTCGCGTCCAGGCCTGACGTGGTGTTGCTGGACGTCCACCTGCCCGGTGGTGGTGGCGCAGAGGTCGTCCGCCGGGTGCACCTGGTCGACCCGGACGTGAAGTTCCTCGCACTGTCGGTCTCGGACGCGGCAGAGGACGTGATAGGCGTCATCCGCGCCGGGGCACGTGGCTACGTCACCAAGTCGATCGGACGCACCGACCTGCTGCAGGCGGTGGGCCGCGTCGCCACGGGGGACGCCGTCTTCTCGCCGCGACTCGCCGGTTTCGTGCTGGACGCGTTCTCCGGCGCGATCGACATCGCGTCCATCGACGAGGACCTCGACCGGCTGAGCCAACGCGAGCGGGAAGTCCTGAAGCTGATCGCCCGGGGATACGCCTACAAGGAGATCGCCCGCGAACTGTTCATCTCGATCAAGACGGTCGAGACGCATGTGTCGAGCGTCCTGCGCAAGCTGCAGCTGTCGAATCGGCACCAGCTCACCAAGTGGGCCACCGACCGCAAGCTGGTCTGAGCCCGGAAATCACACAGTTGTGAACCTGAAAGACACAGGTGTGAACCTTAAACACACAGTGCCCGGGACGCGAGGTCCCGGGCACTGCTGTGATGTCTGGTGGAGCTGAGGTCAAGCGACGCGGAAGGTACGCGTCAGCGACGCGGAAGGTACGCGTCAGCGACGCTTCTGGTACCAGCCCCAGACCACGAGAAGGATCAGCGCGCCAATGATCGAGGTGATCAGGCCGCCGATGGAGAAGATCTTGCTGTACGAGACGTCCAGCAGCAGGCCACCGAGGAAGCCACCCAGAAGGGCGCCCGCGATGCCGACGAGGCTGGTCTGCAGGATGCCATTACCCTGCGATCCCGGCAGGATCGCCTTGGCGATGGCGCCGCCCAGCAGACCGATGACGAAGTAACCAATAATTGTTCCCATACGTCTATTATGCGGCACGCGCCTGGATATCCCCAAGTTGCGGCACCTGCACGAGCGCAGGTTTCGCGCTCAGCGTGACGCGCCGCGCCTCACATCATCGGACGCCAGGGGGCCAGCAGCCCCTCTGTGGCCTTGGCGACGATCGATCGCGCGCGCCATTCCTCCTGGGTGAGTTCCACGGTGTTGGACGAATCGACGAGGAAGATTTCTTCCATTCTGGCGGCGACGGTGTCGCTGAAGAATTCGACATTCACCTCGTAATTGCCCATCAGGCTGAGTCGGTCGAGGTTGGCGGTACCGATGGTCGACCAGACGCCGTCGATCGTGGCGGTCTTCGCGTGCACCATGGCCCCCTGGTACAGCAGCAGGTGCACCCCGTACTTGAGGAGGTCGTCATAGAAGCCCCGCGACATCCAGTCGGCCACCACGTGGTTCGAGTCCTCCGGGATGATGATCCGGACGTCCACCCCTCGCCTGACCGCCGCGAACAGCGCGGCCATGAGGTCTGCATCTGGAATCAGGTAGGCGTGGGTGAGCCAGATGTTCCTGGACGCCCGGTCGATCGCCTCCAGGTACATGTTGCGGATCGGGTAGACCGCGAACCGGGGCGAGTTGCGGTGCACCCGGATGGCCGAATTCCACGTCCGATCGGGCGATTCCAGGTCGATCGACGGTTCACGCGAGGGACGCAGCCCGACCGTCGACGAGTTCCAGTAGTCGACGAAGGCGTTCTCGATCTCGGCAACGCTCGGCCCGACGAGGCGGGCGTGGGTGTCACGCCAGTGGTCGGCGTAGAGGCGTCCGATGTTGTAACCGCCCACAAAGGCGACGCGTCCGTCGACCACCAGGATCTTGCGATGGTCGCGTCCCATGTTGCGGGGGTTCAGGAAGAAGGGTCCGCTGACCCACGGATGCCGCTTGACGTGCACGTCGGGGTGGAAGCGGAAGAAGGAGCGCGGCACCACGAAGTTGGCGAACTGGTCCCACACCACGTACACCTGCACCCCGCGGGCGGCGGCCGCGTTCAGGGCCGTCCGGAAGCGGCGTCCGACGTCGTCACCCTTCCAGATGAAGGTCTCGAAGTGGATCGTCTCCGTGGCGTCGCGGATGGCGGTCAGCATGTCGACGTACAGGTCACCGCCGTAGGTGTAGATCGTGACCTCGTCGTCATCGGCCTGCACCGTCAACGCCTCGGCCGTGGGAAAACGGTACGGATGGCGGTTGCGCCGACGGACCATGTCGGTGATGGTGAGGCCCGCGACGGCGGCCACCTGCGCGCCGAACACCACCCCACCGGCGATCCGTGCGTACTTCCTGGCCTGTTCGAACGTCGACATGTTGGCCATGCTAGCGACGACCGGGGTCGGGCTGGTGGGTGGCTGTCCGTGCGACCAAGTAGGGTGTGACCCGCCATGACTGACCCCACCCTGCCCGACCTGTTCTCGTTCTTCGACGAGGCTCCCGCCGAGCCCGTCACCCGGCCCGCGGAGCGTGCCACGGTGACGTTGTCGCCCAAGATCGACGAGTTGCTCGACGGGCTGAACCCGCCCCAGCGGCAGGCGGTCCTGCACAGCGGGAGCCCCGTGCTCGTGGTGGCCGGTGCAGGGTCGGGCAAGACGCGCGTCCTCACCCGCCGCATCGCCTACCTGGTGGCGGCGCGCAAGGTGCACCCAGGGTCGATCCTCGCGATCACCTTCACCAACAAGGCCGCGGCCGAGATGCGCAATCGCGTGGCCGACCTCGTCGGGAACCGCGCCCGGGTGATGTGGGTCTCGACCTTCCACTCGGCCTGCGTCCGCATCCTGCGCGCCGAGATCGGCGCCTTCGGGATGAAGCGGAACTTCTCGATCTACGACGACACCGATTCCAAGCGTCTGATGTCGATGGTCTGTCGGGACGCGGGCCTCGACCCCAAGCGGTACCCGGTCCGGGCGGTCATGAACTGGGTCAGCAATGCCAAGAACGAACTGGTCGACTTCGAATCGGCAGCATCCTCCGCGGCCCCGGGCAACGAGCAGGTGTACGCGGAGTGCTATCGCAGCTACCAGCAGCGCCTCGTCGCCGCGAACGCCCTCGACTTCGACGACATCATCATGACCACCGTGCACCTGCTCCAGGCCTTCCCCGAGGTGCGCGAGGCCTACCGGCGTCGATTCCGCCACGTGCTGGTCGATGAGTACCAGGACACGAACCACGCGCAGTACGAACTGATCCGGCAGCTGTGCGGCGAACTTCCCGCCGACGGCCAGACGCGGATCGAACCGCCCGAGTTGATGGTGGTCGGTGACTCCGACCAGTCGATCTACGCCTTCCGCGGGGCGACGATCCGCAACATCCTGTCGTTCGCGACCGACTTCCCGGGGGCGGCGACGATCCTGCTGGAACAGAACTACCGATCGACCCAGAACATCCTGTCGGCCGCGAACTCGGTCATCACGCGAAATGCCGGGCGTCCGGAGAAGAGGCTCTGGTCGGACGCCGGCGACGGCGACCTGATCGTCGGCTACGTCGCCGACACCGAGCACGACGAGGCCCAGTTCGTGGCCAACGAGATCGATGCCCTGTCTGACAAGCAGGTCAGCACCTACGGCGACACGGCCGTCTTCTACCGAACGAATGCGCAGAGTCGGCCCCTCGAAGAGGTCTTCATCCGGGTGGGGCTGCCCTACAAGGTCGTGGGCGGCGTCCGGTTCTACGAGCGCCGCGAGATCCGGGACGCGATCTCCTACCTCCGCGCGATCGCGAACCCGGCGGACGACGTGTCGGTGCGTCGGATTCTCAACGTGCCGAAGCGCGGGATCGGCGATCGTGCCGAGGCCGGGATCGAGGCGCTGGCGGCAGCGGAGAGGATCCCGTTCTCCGCAGCGCTCGACCGTGCGTCCGAGGCCCCGGGCATCGCCACCCGCTCACTGCGCCAGTTGCAGGAGTTCGCCAACCTCATGGCGCGGCACCGCGCGATGGTCGATGCGGGACGCCCGGCCGACGAGATCCTTGCGTCCGTGCTCAAGGAGAGTGGTTACCTGGCCGAGCTGGAGGCCAGCGACGACCCGCAGGACGAGACGCGCGTCGAGAACCTGGTCGAGCTGGTGGCGGTTGCCGGTGAGTTCGTCGCCGGAGCCCACACCATCGACCTGCCGGCCGGGGGTGACGAGCTGAGCAACGAACTCCTCGCGGGGCAGGTCGAACCCGACGATTCGTTGGCCGCGTTCCTCGAGCGCGTGGCCCTCGTCGCCGATTCCGACCAGATCCCCGACAGTGAGGGGGGGCAGGGCGTCGTGACGCTCATGACCCTGCACACCGCCAAGGGACTCGAGTTCGACACCGTTTTCCTCACCGGTTTCGAGGACGGCGTGTTCCCGCACCAGCGGGCACTGGCCGACCCGAAGGAACTGGAGGAGGAGCGCCGGCTGGCCTACGTGGGCATCACGCGCGCCCGGAAGCGTCTGTTGTTGTCCCGCGCGGCCGTGCGGTCTGCCTGGGGTGCGCCCCAGTACAACCCGCCGAGCCGCTTCCTGTCTGAAGTGCCCGGGCACCTGCTGGACTGGCGTCGCACCGGCGCGTCGCTGACGAGTTGGGCAACCACCTCGGCCACGGGGACGTCTCGCGCCGCGGTCTCTGCGGGTAGCGGCGCGTTCTCGAGTTCTGGTGCTCGCCGCCAGGTGGGCAAGGCTGTCCCGTCGCTGTCGCCGGGGGACCGTGTCCTGCACGCCACCTTCGGCATGGGTTCGGTCATCTCGACGTCGGGCTCGGGGGAGGACTCCAAGGCAGACGTCGACTTCGGTTCGTCCGGGGTGAAGCGCCTCGCGCTCAAGTTCGCCCCGATGGACAAGCTCTAGGACTCAGGCCACCCGGCGTCCACGAGCGCCCTGGGTCAGGGACGCACACCCAGCGACGCGAGGAAAGCGATCGGGTTGCCGGTCGAGTAGATGTCGCCCGGTGTGGTGCCCGCCGGGTAGTACTCGAAGTGAAGGTGGGGACCGAAAGTGCGTCCGCTCATGCCCACGTAACCGATGACGTCGCCGGCCTTGACGACCTGGCCGGCCCGAACGGTCGTGCGCGACATGTGCGCACTGAGCGTCGACCCTCCGTTGGCGTGGTGGATGACCACGTTGTTGCCGGCCCAGCCGCCGCCGACCGGCGAGCCGACGACACCGGCTGCCACGGCGCGAATGGGGGTGCCGATCGCGGCCGGGAAGTCCTGGCCGGTGTGCCAGCGCGACCACATGCCGTACTGGCCCCAGTGGGCGCCGAGGTGGTAGTGACCGGGGGCGATGGGAGTGGTGCCGCCGCCGGACGTCACGATGGACGCCAGCTCGCTCGCGCTGACCGAACTGCCGCTCTTGGCGAGCTGGGCCTTCAGGAGCTTCTCGGCGGCAGCCTTCTCGCTCGCGATGCGCCTGGCTTCCTTCTTGGCGGTGGCCACGTCCTTGGCGAGTTCTGCCTCGCGATCGGCGGCGCTCTCCGTCGTCGACACCTCGAGGGCCGTGGTCGTGTCGGTGACCAGGTCGGTCTCGCGTTCCTTGGCCGACTCGGCTGCGACTGCCTCGGTGAGGACGGACCTCACAGCGCTGCGGGTGACCGAGTCGGAGTCGGACGAGAAGGCTGTCAGGCCGCCGGCCTCCTGTGACTGGAGCTTGCGCTCCGCGTCGATGGTCGCCTGCACCTTCTTGTCGAGGACGAGTGCCTCGGGCCTGGGCTGCGCGCGGGTCAGGTCGGCGGACGTGGTGTCGGTCGTGGCGGATGCCTGGTCGACCTTGTCACTGCTGGCAGCGGACGCGATGGCGATCGATCCTGCGGCGACCAGGCCGAGCGTGCTGACGAGGATGGCCGCGACGCCCTGCTTCACGAGGGCCCTGGTGGAGACGTCGCCGCGGAAGGCCACCGCGTCGTCGATCTCGATGAGTTCCGGGGGGGCCGACGAAACGGGTGTCTGCTTGAAGGGCTGGAGCCCCTTGAGCGCGCGGATGGCCACGTTTCTCCAAGTCTGATCGGGTGCGGCGGTATGTGAAATCTTACACGTGCACCATTTGAAACCCAAAATTTGATGTGCGTCAGCTTAGCGTTTCTCAGGAAGCGATCGTCAGGGGGGTGGCATGTCGACCCATCCGGACAACAACTTGCAGCCCGCTTCAGCCCGCGGGGCGGGGTGCCGGTAGGGTGGAGCCGTGGAGAACAATGCACCCATCCGAGTCGTCGTCGCCAAGCCGGGCCTTGATGGCCATGACCGTGGCGCCAAGGTCGTCGCCCGAGCCCTGCGAGATGCGGGCATGGAGGTCATCTACACCGGCCTTCACCAGACCCCTGAGCAGATCGTCGAGACCGCACTCGCCGAGGATGCCGACTGCATCGGCATGTCCGTGCTCTCCGGGGCCCACCTGACCCTCTTCGCCAAGGTCGTCGCCCTGCTGAAGGCGAAGGACGCGTCCGACATCATCGTCTTCGGTGGCGGGATCATCCCCGAGGCTGACATCCAGCCCCTCCTCGACCTCGGCGTCGCGCAGATCTTCACGCCGGGGGCCACGATGGCCTCCTGCGTGTCCTGGGTCGAGGAAGCGGTCGCCAAGAAGCGCGCTGCCTGATCTGCACGTCAACCGCACACCGCGCCCTTCGGGGCGCGGTGTTTCGCGTTCCCCGTGCGGAGCCCTCGACGCTGCCGACCCCGCACGGGTCAGCGTGCCTGCGAGGCCCTCTGGCCCGTCCGGAGCGCCAAGCTCTTCCACGCGTCCTTGGAGAAGTTGAACGTCTTGGTGCCGTTGACGAGGAGGTAGCTCACCTTGTTGCCGGTCGCGGTCACCGCGACGCGGTAGATCCGGGTGTCGCTCCCCACCTTCTGCGTGATCAGGAACTGCTTGCCGACAACCTTGAGGTCGTTGTCGGCCGTCCCGTTGATCACCACGGCCTCCGACACGGTTGCGGTCGCCATGCGGTCGGCGCAGTCCGAGATGTTGCCGGCGATCTTGGTCATGAGGCCGGTCGCGGCCGCAGTCGACCCGGTGGTGAGCAGCAGGGTGTCGATGCCGAAGTTCTGCGGTGCGGTCGAATCCTGCAGCAGGAGATACGTGCGCTGGAGGCCCTGCGACACGCCGGGGGCTGCCTTGAGGGTGAGGTTCTCGCAGCCGGTGCCCGCGCTGCTGATCTGGGCTGGGTCGGTCTCGGTCCACAGTCCCTCGCCTGCGGTGATCCGCGGGATGTCGGACGCGATGAGCCAGCCCGGTTGCCCCGCAGACATGGGGACGCCGGCGACGACCCGCAGATCAGCGGGGCACGTGCCCTCGGCCACGTCACACTGGCGTGTGGCGACCTTGGCCGCCGCGAGTGCGAGTGAGAGCGGTGGCGTGGCTGCGCCCTCGCTGGCGGCGTCGAACGAGTTGACGACCGTTCCCACTCGAACGATCAGCACGGTGTGGTACCGGACCACCGCGTCCTGATAGGCGATCGTGACGCTGGTCGCCTCGTCACCCAGGCCCGTGATGCTGGCGGCCCCGAAGATCCACGCGGGCACGTCGTCGCAGACACCGAGGTTGGCCTTGCGCAGGGCGAAGACCTTCTCGGCGTCCGCAGCGCTGGCGTAGTCATCCATCTGGTGGAGGAGGGCGAGCTTGGTCTTCGTGGCGGTCGACAACGTCCGCTGGGAGGACAGGACGGGGTTGGGTTGCCCGGGTTGAGTGACCAGGCAGGCGATGCGCGGGGACGCCGGCGAGACGGTCGGCACGGTCGCGGCGATCTTCCACCCGGCCTTGTCCTGGACGAGTTGCGTCTCTGCCTCGGTGATCAGGTGGGCGGTGGTGATGCCGGACGGGGACGAGGCCGTGGGCTTGGGGGTGGCCGTGCTGGTCGTGGGAGCTGCGACCGGGGGGTCCTTCCGGGTGACCTGATAGACGATCCCGAAGGTCGCCAGGGCCATCGCGAGGACGCCGGCCACCCACACGGTGAGGAGTCTGTTGCGGCCACTTCGTGGAGGCTCGGACAACGGCGGTGTCCCGGAGGTCGGTGGGGCCGGTGCGTCAGACTGGTTCGTCGTGGGGGCCGCGACCGTGGCGGACGCGTCAGGGATGTCATCGGCAGGTGCATCTGCGCCGGCCGTGGCGACCGGTGCTCCGCCCGCGGGGGCGTCTCCGGCGAACCCCCCGCTGCCCAACGGGTCCGGGGCGGCGGACTGCCCATCGGGGCGCATGAACATCACGTGCTCGTCGGGGAGTTCCGCTACCTCGGAGGTACCGGCAGCGTCGGCGACATCGGGGATATCCGCAGCGTCCATCCCCGGCGCGACGGCCTCGTGCATCGAGGCGCGGCGGCGTCCGCCCGACGTCGGGCCTGGGGTATCCTCGGGGGCGTCGTCAGCCGCAACGGGTTCGACGGTGGAGTCCTCGACCAGGGCCCGCCTCGGCCGGCTCAAGCTGTCGTCAACCACGGGAGTCCTTCCGGTGAGGCTTTCGGGCGCCCCGGGTCATGGGCGTGATTCAACAAGACTTTACCGAACTGACGTCGTCAATCACGAGTTCGGAAGGTAAAGACGACCCACGAGGGATGTCGTCAGGCGGAGGAAGAGCACATGGCACGGTGGTGGCAGCGTCTTCGACCACGAACCGTGGACGCGCCGCCACCCGACGTCGACGATGTGTCGACGCCCGAAGCCCCGGTGATGCCGTGGCCCCTGGCCGCGGCGGGCGGCGCACTGGCCGGCGCAGCGTCCATCTGGTTGGTGCTCCTCGCGATCTTCACGCTGGCATGGCTGCAGGTGCCCGACGTGGGCTTCGGATCGGTGGTCGGCCTGGCCACCCGGGTGTGGTTGCTGGCCCACGGCGCGGGTGCTGACCTGGCCGGGACCACGGTCACCATCGCGCCCCTGGGCATCACGGGGCTGATCCTGCTCGTCACCACCGGGCTCTCCGGGTTCGCGGGCCAGCAGGCTCGCGCCACCATGCCACCGGATCCCACATCCCGCGAGCGTCGCGGTATGGCGCTCTGGGTCGGTGCATGGTTCGGGTGCGTCTACGCGCTGTCGGTCCTGGGGGCGTCCTTCTTCGTCAGCAACGCCCAGCAGAGCGCGCAAGCCCTGCTCGGCGGACTCGTGATCGGGCTGGGATCAGGTTTCCTGGGGGCCGCTCGTGCCGCTGACTACCATCCGACGCACGACTGGCCCGGGTGGGCTCGGCCCGTCCCGCGAGCAGTGGGTGTTGCCCTGCTGATCCTGGTCGCGTTCTCGGCGTCCGTTCTGGCCGTCGCGCTGTTCCGCTACCAGGATCGCGTCGAACTGATACATGACGGTCTCGCGCCCGGGACGTCCGGGGGAGTGCTGCTGCTCCTGCTCCAGCTCGCGTGGCTGCCCAACCTGGTGGTGTGGAGCGGCTCCTGGGCCCTGGGTGCCGGAGTGGGCCTGGGGGTCAACAGCGTTGCGTCCCCGGTGGCCAACCAGATCGGACTCCTGCCGTCCATCCCGGTGCTGGGCGCGGTCCCGGCCAACGGCCCCGGCCCGCTGTCAGCGTTGTGGTGGTTGGCGAGTGGCGTGACCGCCGGGGCGCTGGCCGCTCTGGTGGTGCTGCGTGCGCGTCCGAGGGCGCGCTTCGACGAGACCGCTCTCGTGGGCGGCCTGGCAGGTGTTGCGTCCGGTGCGGTGTTCTGGCTGGTCGCGCTCGTGTCGGGCGGCGACCTGGGCACCCTGCGACTGGTCGATTTCGGGGCCCGGTTGCCACAGCTTGCGGTCATGGCGCCGACCCTGCTGGGACTCTCCGGTCTGGTGACCGGTCTGGTGTTCGGTCTGATGCGCCGGCCGGCTCCCTCCGGGACCGAGCCCGCCGCCGAGGCGTCCGGCCTCAGCAACGGGTGAGGCGTGGCCACCCCCGGCCGGTAGGGTGACCTCGTGGCGTTCCGCGTGGTGGTGCTCGTCTCCGGTTCGGGGACGCTGCTGCAGTCCCTGCTCGACGCCGCGTCCGACCACCGGTTGGACGCCGAGATCGTCGCCGTGGGGACCGATGTCCCGGGTTGTGCGGGGATCAGGCGGGCCGCGGGTGAGGGCATCCCGACCTTCGCCCAGCCGATGCCGACCCTGCTGCGTCGCGGGACTCCTGGACGCCTGGCCTGGGACGAGGCCCTCACCGATCAGGTCTCGCGGCACCGCCCGGATCTCGTGATCTCGGCGGGCTTCATGAAACTGCTCGACCGCCGGTTCATGGACGCGTTCGGCGACCGCATCATCAACACCCACCCCGCCCTGCTGCCCCACTTCCCCGGCGCGCACGCCGTGAGGGATGCACTGGCAGCCGGCGTGGACGTCACGGGAGCGTCCATCTTCTGGGTGAACGACGGCGTCGACACCGGTGACCTGATCGTCGCCGAAGCGGTGGCCGTCCTGCCCGGGGACACCGAGGCAACCCTGCACGAGCGCATCAAGGTGGTCGAGCGCCGCCTGCTCGTCGACACCGTGAATGATCTCGCCCGAAGGGCGAGACGCAATGACCTGCCAGAAGGGGAAACCATGACTGACGACCGACTTCCGCTGCGACGGGCCCTGGTCAGTGTGTACGACAAGACGGGTCTCGTCGACCTCGGCCGGACGCTGGCCGATGCGGGCGTCCAACTGGTGTCGACGGGTGGATCGTACGCGGCGCTGCGTGGGGCCGGCATTCCCGTGACGGAGGTTGCCGACCTGACCGGCTTCCCCGAGTGCCTGGACGGACGCGTGAAGACGCTGCACCCCAGGGTGCACGCCGGCATCCTCGCCGATCGTCGCCTCGAGAGCCACCGGCAGCAGCTCACCGACCTCGGGATCGAGCCCTTCGACCTCGTCGTGAGCAACCTGTACCCCTTCACGGCCACGGTGATGTCGGGCGCCACCGCGGACGAATGCATCGAGCAGATCGACATCGGTGGCCCGTCGATGGTCCGGGCGGCCGCGAAGAACCACCCGAGCGTCGCGATCGTCACCTCACCCGACCAGTACGACGAGCTGAAGCAGGCGCTCGCGGACGGTGGCTACACGCTCGACCAGCGGCGGGCGCTCGCTGCGGCGGCCTTCCGCCACACGGCGACCTACGACGTCCACGTCGCGAGCTGGATGGGCAACGTGCTCATCGACAGCTCGGGTGGCTCGGGCAACCCGTCGTGGGTCGGCGCGACCTGGGACAAGGTGGCCGATCTTCGTTACGGCGAGAACAGCCACCAGGCGGCGGCGGTCTACGCCGACGGCTTCCAGCCCGGTGGGTTGCCGACCGCGCGCCAGGTGCACGGCAAGGAGATGAGTTACAACAACTACGTCGACGCGGACGCCGCCCGCCGCGCCGCGTACGACTTCGACGAGCCCTGCGTCGCGATCATCAAGCACGCGAACCCCTGTGGCATCGCCGTCGCTGACGACATCGCCGAGGCGCACCGCGCGGCCCACGCCTGCGATCCGGTCTCCGCCTTCGGCGGCGTGATCGCCACGAACCGTCCGGTCAGCGTCCAGATGGCCCATCAGGTGGCAGACGTCTTCACCGAGGTGGTCGTGGCGCCCGGCTACGAGGAGGGTGCGCTCGAGGTCCTGTCCGCGAAGAAGAACATCAGGCTGCTCGTGTGTGAGCCTGCGCGTCGGGGCGCGGGTGGAAGCACCCGCATCATCGACGGCGGCATGCTCATGCAGCAGGCCGACGCATTCCAGGCCGAGGGCGACGACCCGGCGAAGTGGCAACTCGTGAGCGGCGAACCGGCGGACGCGGCCACCCTCGCCGACCTGGCGTTCGCCTGGCGGGCCTGCCGCTCGGCGAAGTCCAATGCCATCCTCCTCGCCAGAGGCGGTGCGTCCGTGGGCATCGGGATGGGCCAGGTGAACCGGGTCGACTCGTGCCATCTCGCGGTCTCGCGGGCAGGGGAAAGGGCGGCGGGGTCAGTCGCGGCGTCAGATGCCTTCTTCCCCTTCTCGGACGGGCCCCGCATCCTGCTGGACGCGGGCATCAGCGCGATCGTCCAGCCCGGGGGTTCGGTGCGCGACCAGGAGACCATCGCACTGGCGGCCGAGCGGGGCGTGACGATGTACTTCACCTTCACCCGCCACTTCTTCCACTGAGCCACGAGGGGGAGGACGACCTCCCCCTGACCCCCCACCGAGAACGCATGAGCCACGAGGGGGAGGACGACCTCCCCCGAACCCGCTCAACCCCAAGCCACAGGAGCACGCACATGACCGCAGGCAGGATCGACGGCAAGGCCGTCGCCGCGCAGATCAAGTCGGAACTGGCCGTCCGCGTGGCGGCCCTGGCCGAGCGCGGCGTCGTGCCCGGATTGGGGACCGTGCTCGTCGGGTCTGATCCCGGCAGCCAGATCTATGTCGGTGGCAAGCACAAGGACTGCGCCGAGGTGGGCATCCACTCGATTCGCGTCGACCTTCCCGGGGATGCCACGCCGGCCGACCTCGAGGCCGCGATCGGCGACCTCAACGCCAACCCGGCCTGCACGGGCTACATCGTCCAGCTCCCGCTCCCGGGGCACCTCGACGAGCACCGCGCCCTGGCCCTGATCGACCCCGACAAGGACGCGGACGGCCTCGCCCCCGCCAGCCTGGGCAAGCTCGTCCTCAACGAACCCGGACCACTGCCCTGCACCCCGCGTGGCATCGTCGAACTTCTGCGTCGCTACGACGTCCCGCTCGCGGGTGCCGAGGTCTGCATCATCGGACGCGGCACCACGGTCGGACGTCCGCTGAGCCTCCTGCTGACCCGTAAGTCCGAGAACTGCACGGTCACGCAGTGCCACACCGGGACGCGCGACCTGGCGTCCCACACCCGGGTCGCCGACATCGTCATCGCGGCTGTCGGGCGTCCCGGCATGTTGACCGCAGACATGGTGAAGCCGGGCGCGGTCGTGGTCGACGTAGGTGTGACGAGGGTGGACGGCAGGCCGGCCGGTGATGTCGCCCCGGACGTCTGGGACGTCGCCTCACTCGTCACGCCCAACCCGGGCGGCGTGGGACCGATGACGCGTGCAATGTTGCTTACGAACGTCGTCGACCGCGCCGAGGCGATGCTGGCTCGGGGCTGACGTGGTCAGGCACGAGGACGCCGAGACCGCGAAGGTCCGAGCGGACGCGAGGGCGGAGGCCAGGGCTCTCAACCCCTGGGCGCTGCTCGTCGTGCTGGTGGGGGTGGCCGCGTCCATGGGGGTTCTCGCCACCGGGCACTGGCGTAAGGGCACCGTGGCGCTGGGCCTGTGCGTCCTCGGTGCAGGGGTGATGCGGGCCGTGTTGCCGGAACGCGCGGCGGGCCTGCTCAAGGTGCGGCGCCGCTGGTTCGACGCGGCGTGGTTGCTCGCGTTGGGGGCGGGAATCCTCGCTCTCGCGATGGTCGTCCCGCCCCACAACG
>CALKHV010000074.1 GCA_937988865.1 uncultured Propionibacteriaceae bacterium
GTGCGTTCTTCGCCCTGCCCGCGGAGAACTTCTCCACGAGCACCGGGCAGCACACGAATGCCGTGTACGGGTTCACGTCGATGCTCATCAACGTGCTGCGCGACGAGGCACCCACGCACGTCGGGGTGGCCTTCGACGTCTCCCGCAGGACGTTCCGCGCAGCCGAGTACCCGGAGTACAAGGCGGGGCGCTCGGCGACCCCGACCGAGTTCTCGGGGCAGATCCCGCTGCTGCACGAGGTGCTCGACGCGCTGCGCATCAAGCACGTCGGCATCGAGGGGTACGAGGCCGACGACGTCATCGCCACGCTGACTCACCGGGCGGTGGAGCAGGGCCATGAGGTCGTCATCTGCACGGGTGACCGTGATGCGTTCCAGCTGGTCTCCGACAAGGTCACCCTGCTCTATCCGGTGCGGGGGGTGTCCGAGGTGTGGCGGATGGATCCGGCCGCCGTCACCGAGAAGTACCTCGTGCCCCCTGAGCGCTACAGCGACCTCGCGGCGCTGGTCGGCGAGTCCAGCGACAACCTGCCGGGTGTCCCGGGGGTCGGGCCGAAGACCGCGGCCAAGTGGCTCGGACAGTACGGCGACCTCGCCGGCATCGTCGCCCACGTCGACGAGATCAAGGGCAAGGCCGGCGAGAACCTGCGGGCGCACCTCGACGGGGTGCTGCGCAACCGCCGGCTCAACAAGCTCGTCGACGACCTCGACCTGCCGCTCGGCATCGACGACCTCCAGCGCGCGTCGTGGGACCGCGAGGAGGTGCACCGGGTCTTCGACGGTCTGGAGTTCCGCGTCCTGCGTGACCGCCTCTTCGCCACCTTCGACGTCGAGGCCGACGAGGTAGAGGGCGGCTTCGAGCTCGAGGGCGAGGTCGTGCACGCGGACGGGCTCGCGCTGCGCTTCGGCGAGGGTGCCCACGGGCGCCAGGTGCCCCACGGCGTCGTCGTCACCGGCCACTACCGCAGCGGTTCGGGGGATGCCGGTGCCGTCGCCTTCGCGGGTGCCGACGGCGTCACCGGGTACGTCGACCTCACCACCCTCACGTCGGAGCAGGACGAGGCCCTGGCGTCGTGGCTCGCCGACCCGTCGGCTCCCAAGGTGCTGCACGACGCCAAGGAGCAGCTCCAGGCGTTGTCGACGCGGGGTCTGACCCTGGCCGGCATCACCTCGGACACCGCACTGGCGGCGTACCTCGTGCGCCCGGACCAGCGCTCGTACGACCTCGAGGACCTCGTCGTGCGCCACCTCGGCCGAGAGCTGAAGGCGCAGGAGGCCGCCGGCGAGCAGGGCATGCTCGACTTCGCGCCCGACGACGACACCTCCGAACGCGAGGCCATGGTTCGCGCCCGCGCGGTGCTCGAGCTCTCCGAGGTGCTGGGGGAGCGGCTCGAGGAGACTGGTGGCACCGACCTGCTGCGCGACCTCGAGCTGCCCCTCGTCGACATCCTGGCGCGCATGGAGCGCACCGGCATCGCCGTCGACGAGGACGCGCTCACCGCCCTGGAGGCCGACTTCGCGGCGAAGATGCGCCAGGCCCAGCTCGACGCGTACGAGGCCATCGGGCGGTCCGACGTCAACCTCGGCAGCCCCAAGCAGCTGCAGGAGGTGCTCTTCGACCAGCTCGGCATGCCGAAGACCAAGCGCACCAAGACCGGCTACACCACGGATGCCGACGCGCTCGCCGACCTCTTCGCCAAGACCGAGCACCCGTTCCTCGAGGCGCTGCTGCGCCACCGAGACACCAGCCGCCTGCGGGTCACCGTCGAGGGGCTCATCAAGTCGGTGGCGCCCGACCGGCGCATCCACACGACCTACATCCAGACCATCGCGGCCACCGGGCGGCTCAGCTCGACCGACCCGAACCTGCAGAACGTGCCGATCCGCACCGAGGAGGGGCGCCGCATCCGGGACGTCTTCGTCGTCGGCGAGGGGTACGAGTCGCTGATGTCGGCCGACTACAGCCAGATCGAGATGCGGATCATGGCGCACCTCTCGGGTGACGAAGGGCTCATCGAGGCCTTCCGCACCGGTGAGGACCTCCACCGGTTCGTGGGCGCCCGGGTGTTCGGGGTCGAGCCGCAGGATGTCACCGCCGCCATGCGCAGCAAGGTCAAGGCGATGAGCTACGGCCTGGCCTACGGGTTGTCGGCCTTCGGGTTGTCCAAGCAGCTGAACATCTCCACGGGTGAGGCGCAGGGCCTCATGGACGAGTACTTCTCCCGGTTCGGCGGGGTGCGCGACTACCTGCGCGAGGTCGTCGTCGAGGCCCGCGCGACCGGCTACACCGCGACGATGCTCGGTCGGCGCCGCTACCTGCCCGACCTGGTCAGCGACAACCGCCAACGCCGCGAGGGTGCCGAGCGGATGGCGCTCAACGCGCCGATCCAGGGGTCGGCCGCCGACATCATCAAGCTCGCGATGAAGGGGGTGGATGCCGCGCTGCGCACCGAGGGGATGGAATCACGCATCCTGCTCCAGGTGCATGACGAGCTCGTGCTCGAGGTGGCGCCGGGGGAGCGCGAGGCCCTGGAGGTACTCGTGCGCCGCGAGATGGGTGCGGCCGTGCAGATGGACGTGCCGCTCGACGTCAGCGTGGGGGTCGGCCGCTCCTGGCACGACGCCGCTCACTGAGTGACGACCCGAGCCCCCGCGGTCTGTCCTGTCTGCGATACTTCCGCAATGTCCGCCCGCCCCCGCGCCGCATCCCTGGTGGACGGCCGATGACGAGTGCCGCTGACTACTACCGTGGCAACGTCACCTGGGTCGGCTCACTGGATCGTCGGCTGTCGACACTGGTCGACCTGACAGCGGCCAGACAGCCGTCTCATGTCCTGGACCTCGGCTGCGGGGAGGGCGTCCTGCTGGACGCACTCGCCGCGCGGCTTCGCGCGAGCACCCAGCTGGTGGGGATGGACGTCGTCCCGCCACCAGCGGCTGCCCCGTGGCGCGGCGTGACCGGAAACATCGCCGGACACCTGCCGTTCGCCGACGACACCGTCGATGTCGTCATCGCCGGGGAGGTGCTCGAACACGTGCCGCACCCCGACCTCATGCTCTCGGAGATCCGGCGGGTGCTGACCCCCTCGGGTGCGCTGTTGCTGTCGACCCCGAACATCGTCGGGTGGGCCAACCGCGTGCTGGTCCCACTCGGCATCCAGCCCCTGTTCACCGAGACCTCCAGCGAGGTCCACCTGGGACGGCGGTTCCGCGCGCTGGGGCAGGGCAACCAGGTTCAGGGGCACCTCAAGGTCTTCTCCCACCGGGCCCTGCTCGAGATCATGGTGCGCACCGGCTTCACGGTCCAACAGGTGCTCGGGATGCCGGGGGAGTTTCCCAAACCCGTCGACCGGGTCGACCGGCTGTGTGCTAGGTTCCCGTCGATCGCCTCCGATCTCCTCGTCGTGGCCGTGCCGGCAGACCGTGTGCCGGACTCACCCGCGCCGCGCAGGAAGGACAGCCGTCCGCCCTCGGCAGGCACCACGAATCCTCGAACCGCGGAGCGCCATGTCTGAGACCGTTGACGACCAGCGCACCGTGGTGACGCTGTCGGTGGGCGCCCGCATCGGCGCCACCATCGCCCTGCTGTTGCTCATTGCTGCTGCGTACCTGCTGTGGTCGCCGATCCAGCTGTACCCCAGCGAGGGTTTCCCCATCATGTGTGGCAGCGGTGCCTCCATCCCGGGTGACGAACTGGGCACGGCGGCGTGCGGCAAGGTCAACGAGATCCGGCAGTGGCAGGCCGGCGCCATGGGGGCCGCTGCCCTCGTCGTCGCGGCCGGGTCGGTCTACGCCTTCGGCCTGCGGCGCAACACAGAGGCCCTCATCGGCAGCACGGGATCTGCGACGGGCGACGAGGCCACGCCCGCCAACTGACTATGACGCGGCGGCGATCATTGCTGGTGCGATTCGCTGCCACACCAGGGCAGCACCCTGTTCGTTCAGGTGAAGTCCGTCGTCGCGAAGGGTGATGCCGTCGACCTGCTCGGTGTACCCGTTCGTGCACACCGAGCCGAACAGGTCGATGACAGAGACCTCTGGGTGCGCTTCACCGTACGAGCGGATCGCCTCGTTGAGCCAGCCGAGCCTTTCGGGGTCGTTCGCGACCGACGTGGTCGGGTTCGTCGCGTCCGCGCTGATCTTCATGCACAGGGCCGTCGTGAGCGCGAACCCGCCGGCATGTCCTGCGACGAGGTCTCGACGCCGATCAATCTCGTCGTACAGCCAGTCGCGGTACTCTTCGGTGCCGAACTCCACCACCTTGCCTGCCACTCGTCGGTCGTAGAGCTCGCCCAGCCCGAGCATCAGAACCACGAGGTCGGGTCGGTCGCGTGCCACCTCCTGGGTCCAACGCGGCTCCCACTCCGCACAGGCCGGGAGGTTCGGGTAAGTCTGCCCGTCCAGATGGCGTTCTGGGAGGAGTGTTCCGCACCCGAGCTGGGTGCTCCCGCTGATGGACAGCCCGTCGACTCTGTTGCCGAAGTAGTTGCGCAGGCCGTAGGACTGTGAGTCTCCCAGGAGGAAGGCCTCCACCAGCCGACCTTGGGAATCAGGAACCGGGGCGGGCCGGCTGCCGGCCACCTCACCGATCGGGGCCAGGCTGGCAGGGACGGCCGAGGGAGCGGCCCACAGCAGGGTGGCCACCAAGGCGGCCAAGGTCCCTGCGACGGCCCGGCGCCACTGCGTGGGGGTGAATCGCCGCTGGAGTCGCTGGGTGCGGATCGGTTCTTCCACCAGTCGGTACGACAGGTAGGCGAGGAGCCCGGTCACCGCAAAGCGGAGGGCCAGCAGCATGGGGCCATCCAGGCCCGTGCGCTGGTGACCCAGGACCACGTAGACGGGCCAGTGCCAGAGGTACAGGCCATACGACACCACGCCGACCGCCACCACGGGGCGTAGGGAGAGCATCCTGGCCAGTGGTGATCCGGGCACCTGCGACACCGACGCGATGAGCACTGCCGCCAACACGGCGGCGAGGGTGAATCCACCCAGGTACATCCAAGCTGCCAGTTCGCGGGACCACCCGAACATCGCCACCAGCCCTCCGAGGGCCAGCCACCCCCACAATCCCGGTCCCGGAAGCCGAAACAGGCGCCCGTGGATCCGGGTGAACAAGGGCATGGCCGGCGAGTGGAGGGACCGGGTCAGGGCGAGTGCGACACCGATGAGGAGCGCCTGGGCCCGGGTGTCGCTGCCGTAGTACACACGGGACGGGTCGGTGAGTGGCTCGTAGAGGACTGCCATCAGGACGGCCGATCCGATGGCACCGATCAGGACGAGCGCCCGGACCCCTTGCAGGCTCATCCGAAGGCGACCGAGCAACACCACCAGCAGCAGCGGGAAGGCGAGGTAGAACTGCTCCTCGATCGCCAGTGACCACGTGTGTCGGAGCGGCGAGGGCTCGATGAACTGGGCGAAGTACGACTGGTCGCTCACCATGAACCACCAGTTGGACACGTAGGCCAAGGTGGCCAAGGCATCACCTCTCAGCAGGGGCTGCTGCTGAGAGGTCACGAAGAAGAAGCCAGCCACCGCCACGAGGACCAGGATCATGGCGGGCAGAAGTCGGCGGGCCCTGCGCAGCCAGAAGGCGATGACGTCGACCCGACCGGTCCGACGCCACTCCTTGACGAGGAGGGAGGTGATCAGGAACCCGGAGAGGACGAAGAAGACGTCGACTCCGAGGAATCCACCTGCCGCCCACGACACGCCGCCGTGGTAGAGCATCACGGCGATGACGGCAACCGCGCGAAGACCGTCGAGGGCTGGTCGGTAGCCGAGATGGGCCCCGCGTCCCGCGGACCCTCGTGTGAGTTGCGGCGCGAGGGCGTCGGGGCGCGCTGTCACGAACATCCTCCGCGTCTCCGGTCAAGGGGTGCGGCACAATGATGCGTCACGACTGCACGGGAAGGCTGGCTGGTGCTGAGGCGTTTTGGCGTGCCCGTGGTGCTCGCAACCATCTTGCTGCTCGTTCTCCTGCTCAACAAGGCCGGCGTGCTGGCTCCGGACATCAAGCCTGAAATCTACATGGAGCCCTGGCGCGAGGCGGAAGCCCTCAGCCGAGGGTGGCGGGAGAGCCCCAAGCTCGGGGAGCCGAACTTCAACGTCGGGCTGTTCCCGGTGGCGGCCCTGGTCGGCGTCATCCAGGAGTTCGGCGTGGGAGCAGACCTCTCCATGCGCCTGCTCCGCTTCGCTCTGCTCCTGCTCGGCGGATGGGGTGCGAGCCGGTTGTACGCCACGGTGGCCGGCACCCGGGCACGTCGGGTCGGTCACATCGCCGTCGCACTCCTCTACGTGGCCAACCCGTACATGGTGACGGCCGGAGACTTCCTCGCGATCGTCCTGCCAGCCGCGATGTTGCCGTGGATGATCCTGTTCCTGCTCAAGGCGGCAGTGTCCGGCGGCTGGCGGTACCCCGCGGCATCCGCCCTGGCGTTCGCCGCCATGAGCGGGATGAATGTGGCGGTCATCCCGCTGATCCAGCTCCTGTGTCTGCCGGCCGTCCTCTGGTTCGCCCATCACGGCCTCGGTGCCCGGTGGGGCATGGTGGTGGCCGCCACCGCGAGGTGGCTGCTGCTCGTTGTGCTCCTGTCCGCCTACTGGCTCGTGCCGTCGCTGGCCGCGCTCGGCGCGGGGAGCCATGTGACCCAGTTCAGCGAGACCCTCGAAGGGATCGCCGCACCCTCGTCGTTCGCCGAGGTGGTGCGGGGGCTCGGGCTGTGGCCGCTCTACGGACGAGACCTGGACGGCCCGTGGCAGCCGGGCTTCACCTCGTACCTGGACAACCCGTTCGTCGTGGCGGCCAGCTTCCTGGGCCCGCTGCTTCTGGTGGTCTCGGCCCGGGTGGTGCGCGGTCCCGGCCGCCGCTTCGCCCTGCTGCTGGCGATTCCCGCGGCGGTCCTCATGGTCGGTGTGCACACGGCACAGAGCCCCTCACCGTTCGGGCACGCGCTGCTCTGGGCCTTCGAGAACGTGCCCGGGGCAGCCGCCTTCCGCACGACGAACAAGGTGGGGGCCGTGCTCATCCTGGGTGTCGCGATCCTCGGTGGGCTCGCCGCGCCGAGGATCCTGCGTCGCGTGCAGCAGGTGGCGCCTCGCCCGGTGGTCGCCTCGGTGGCGGTGCTCGGCGTGGTGCTGTCGACGTGGCCGGCGTGGTCGGGTGGTGTGTACAGCCTGCCGCTGCCGGTCCCGGGCTACTGGGAGCAGGCGGCGCGCACCCTGGACCGTGGGCCCGCCGACCAGAGGGTGTGGTTCGTCCCGGGTGTGGCCCAGCCGCAGTACTCGTGGAGCGAGGACCGTCCGGATGACCTCAACAACGCGGTCCTTGCCCGGCCGTCCTTCGTGCGCATCACCCTTCCCGAGTCCTCCCCGTACGGTGCCAGCCTGCTCGCTGCCGTCGACACCGGCTTGCAGGAGGGTGCGCTGGCTCCGGGAGTGCTGTCCGCGGCTGCTCGCTACCTCGGTGTGGGCGACGTGCTGGTGCGCAATGACGTCCGCTGGGACAAGGCCGGTGGTGCTCGACCAGTGGCAGTCGCCACGGACGTGGGCTCTGACCCGGGTCTGGTCTTCCGGGGCGCCAATGGTGCCCCGGGTGAGGGACTCATGCGCACACCTGGCCAATCCCCGCTCGAACTCCTGCTTCCTCCCCTCCAACGGTACGAGGTGACCGACGCGCGCAGCCTCGTGCGGACGGAGAGCGTCGACGGGGTGGTGCTGGTGGACGGGGACGGGTGGTCCCTGGCGCCGATGGTCGGTACCGGTCTGCTCCAGGGGCAACCGCCGTTCCTGCTGACCGAGGCGCTCGACGCGGCCACCCTCGAGAAGGCGGTGGGCCCCACGTCGAGGGTGGTCCTCACCGACACCAATCGTCGGCGCGAGGTCGTGCCGAACCGGCTCACCGGCGCCTACGGTCCCCTGGTGGCGGCGGACACCGATCCCGGCCCGACCATCGCGCTCGGTGGTCCGGACCAGCAGACCGTCCTGCGGGTCGAGGGTGCCGAGGTCACCGCCACTCTCGTGGGTCCGCGATTCGGCGTCAACCCGAGCACCGCAGCCGAGAACGCCGTCGACGGTGACCCCACGACGGCATGGACGTTCGGCGACTTCTCCCGCGCCGTGGGCCAGTCGATCACCGTCCGTTCCCCCCGACCCGTGTCGGTGGAGCGCATCGACGTGGACGTACCACCGACGCAGGGGCAGCGCATCGCGGCGGTGCGGGTCGAGGCGGATGACGCGTCGCAGGACATGCGCGTGCCACCTGACGGGCGGGTGCGCGTGACCTTCCCCGGCCTGGCGGCCGAGCGAGTCACCGTCACGGTCACCGAGGTCGACGGTGAGGGCGACAACCCGGTATCGATCGCCGAGATCGGCGTCCCCGACCTGCAGGCCCGACGAGTGGCGCGGCTTCCGGTGACGACGGCACGGGCGCTGGAGTCGGTCACGGGGCCGACGCGGTCCCGGCTCGCTGCCACCCCGGTCGACGTCGTCCTCACCCGGGTGTCAGGCACCGCGGCCGTGGACGACGACGAGGAGGCACGTCTGGACCGCGACATCACGCTGCCGGACTCCCGCGAGTACCGCGTGTACGGCTTGGTCCGGCAGGATCGAGGCGCACCGGATGCCGTTCTCGACGTCGTGCAGGGGGTGGCCGGGGACGTGGCCGTCACCTCGTCATCACGGGCGTTCGGTGATCCCCTCGTCCGAGGCTCCAAGGCGTTTGACGGGGACCCCGGCACCGGCTGGGTCCCGGGCAGGTCGATCGACGGCGAATGGCTCGAGGCAACCTTCCCCGAGGAGCGGACGGTGTCGCGGGTCCTCATCGACCAACCGGCCGAGGCAGCCGCCTGGGTGTCGACGGTCGACGTGATCGTGGACGGCCGTCGTGCGGCCACTGCTGACCTGACGCGCGGCCGCGTCGAGGTGGTGCTGCCTCCGACCAGGGCCACCACGGTGCGCTTGGCGATCACTGGGCACGAGGGGGAGGGTTTTCCCACAATCGGCGAGGTGGACCTCGACGGAGCCCGCGTCACGAGCGACCCCGCCGCCGCTGAACGCTGCGTCACGATCGGCACCGTGGACGGTGACCCGGTGCGCGTCAAGGTCGTGGGCGGTGGTGAGGGCGATGGCCAGCGGCTCGTCGCAGGCTGCGACCTGCTGCGTCTCGGCCCCGGTGAGCACGCCCTGCGCAGCCGGCCCGGTTGGACCACCGACTCGATGGTGCTGCGCGACAGCATCGGGGAAACAGCGGTGGCAGGTGAGTCAGGTCCCTCGCTCACGGTCGATCGCAGGTCCGCGTCGTCCTACCGCATCGACGCGCCACCGGCTCAGGCGCCCTACCTGCTCGTCGTGGGACAGAACGTTCACCCCGGGTGGCGCGCCACCATGGACGGTGAACCCATGGGCCCGCCGCTCGTGGTGGACGGGTATGCCATGGGGTGGTGGGTGGACGACCTCGATGGCCACGTGTTCGAGGTCGAGTACGCGCCTCAGGACGTCTCCGACATCGCGCTTGCGACCTCGGGCGCTGCTGTCCTCCTGGCGTCCGCCCTGGTCGTCCTTCCCCGACGCGGCACCGGGCCGGTGACGCCGCTCGAGCCGAGCGCACCGAGAACCCACCGGGCGGAGGTGCGCGACCGTCGTCGCGTGCCACCGTGGGCGCGCTGGCTCGTGCTCGCCCTTGGCTGCGGCGTGGTCGCCGGCCTGCCCGGGCTCGTGATCGGTGCGGCGGTGGGGGTGTGGCACCTCGGTGCGGCCCCGTCACCGCGAACCCTGCTGCGCCTGTCGGGGGTCGCCATGGCGCTGGCGCCAGTGGCGTGGATCGTCGGCAACCTCTCACGGTGGGGCGAGATCGGCCCCCAGCTGGTGCTTGGAAACCCTGCCCCCTCGCATCTGGTCGTGGCCGCGCTCATCCTGCTGGTCGTCGGTTCGTATCGGGACGTCAGATGACGAACCCGCGCAGCACCGTGCCGCCTTCGACACGTGCGCCGGGTGCCACGACGCTGTGCGCCACGTCGGCACGAGGACCGATGACGGCGCCGCTCATGATCACCGAGCCCCGGATGCGCGCGCCGGCCCGGACCACCGCGCCGGGCCCCACGGCGGAGCCATCCGTGATCACGGCGGTGGGGTCGACCAGCGCACTGCGATCGACGTGCGCGTCACGCCCAGAGGCGAGAACCAGAGCCGCCGAGGCCCTCACCAGGGCCTGTGGTGTGCCCACGTCCTCCCACAGCGCGTTCTCCCGGTAGGCCACCACCCGGCCGCTGTCGACCACCGACGGCAGGACGTCCCGCTCGAGCGAAACGACGCCGTCGCCGATCAGGTCGAGCACGGTTCGCCGCAGGACGTACGTGCCGGCGTTGACCTCGGTGCTGGGTGGGTTCGCGCTCTTCTCGACGAAACGGGTCACGAGTCCGTGACCATCGGCCACCACCGAACCGAACGGACGGGGATCGGGGACCGTACGAAGGTGGAGCACGGCATCCGGCCCACCGTCCTGCGATGCCATCAGTCGCTGACTGGTGAGGTCGTGGGAGGTCAGCAGGTCACCGTTGACGACGACCAGGTACTCGGGCAGGGACGCCAGGGCGGTGGCAGCCAGTCGCAGGCCTCCGGCGGTCCCTGCCGGCTTCGGTTCGTGCGAGTACGTCAGGCGGATGCCCCAGCGGCTGCCGTCACCGAGGACGGGCTCGAACCGTTCCCCCAGGTGAGACGTCGCGAGAACGACGTCGACGACCCCGTGGGCGGCGAGCCACCGCAGTTGGTGGACCACCACCGGCTCACCGGCGACCTCGAGGAGGTGCTTCGGCCGGTCCGCCGACAGCGGGTGCATCCGGGTCCCGAGTCCACCGGCGAGCACGATCGCCGTGCCGCGCGAACAACGATGCCGCGTCACCGCACGGCTCATGTGTCGCTCGGGCCCGTTCGCGAGTAGATGACGGGTACGACGACGGGTGGCTCGGGGGAGGGGGCGGGGGTCGGGCGCGCGCCGAACAGGAGTTCGGCGAAGCCCACCACGACGACGAGGCCAGCGGCAACCATCGCTGCCGTCAGCACCTGGATGGCGCTGTCGTTGCAGAACGCCAGGCACAGGATGATCTCGGCCGCCACCGCAAACCACGCGACCTTCGCCAGGACGTGGCGCCCCTGGGCCATCTCGGCGATGACGAGCACCTGGGCCAGTGCAAGCAGGGTCCCCAGCGCCAGGTAGGGCAGCAGGAGGTCCACGGCGGCCGAGTAGGCCTCCCCCCCGAGGAGTCCGACCCAGAACTCGGGTGCAGCGGCTGCCACCGCCGTGCCCAACGCGCACACGCCGAGCACGAGCCCTGAGGCTCGCAGGATGGTACGTGGTGACCCCGTCGTGGCCAACGTCGGGATGAGGGCGAGAGCGAGGAACTGCGTCACCCAGATGGGGGAGCGACCCAGCGTCGATACGAGGGCGTACTGGCCGGACTCGACCGGAGGGAGCAGGTAGCGGGCGAGGACGACGTCCACCGTGGTCAGCGCCATCAGGACCCCGATCGCCGAGTTCGAGCGATACAGCGTGCGGAACACGGTGTTCCTGTCGCCGCGCGGCGCCGACCACTCGAGGTGCGCCTCGGCACGACAGAGCCACCAGAGGGTCCCGGCCATCACGTAACTAGCGAGCGTCACCACGGCCAACGCCCCCGTGAGGCCCAGGCCGAGGGCCGATGCCGCCAGTGCCGCCAGGACCCGGCTGGTGCCGATCGCGACGTACGCCAGGGACAGCGTCCCGATCCGCCGCAGGCCGAGCAGGCCCCCCATGAGGGCCCCGTTGAGGATCAGCGGCGGCAGCCCGAGCCCCACGAGCACGGGCGCCAGCAGCGAATCGACCCGGGTGACGTGCGCCAGCGCGGGGGAGAGAAGCACCGTGAGCAGGCACACGGCACCACCGACGAGGAGCGGGAGCCTGAGGTCGAAGGCGGGCGGGCCGCGCCGCGCGACCCGTCGGGCATACACGACCTGAAAGGCCCCCGCTGGGATCGCGAGGACGAGGCCGATGCTGTTGAACGCGGAGAAGCCGCCGTAGTCCGCAGGGCCCAGCGCTCGCGAGATGATCACGACGAAGACGTAGCCCAGGGCGCTGGCCCCGGCCATGCCAAGGCCCAGCAGGGCGCCACTGGCTGCCCCACCCGTGGGTCGTGCTGGGGAGTGACCGCTCACTGCGCCTCGATCCGGGAAGTTCTCGGGTCACGGTACCTGCCGGGGATCAGCCGGTCAGGCGATATGGCAGCCCGCAACGGAGAGCCGGTCATGACATTCGCCACGGTGATGGTGCAGGGTGGACGCCGCGGTCCCTCCCTCGTCGGCGGTCACCGACGAGCAGAGAACCACGAGAAGGAGTCAGCGGTGGCCCAGTTCCATGACGATGCCCTGGTGAGCGTCGTCGTACCGACCCGCAACAACGAGCGCACGATCGAGGCGTGCCTAACCTCGGTCCGCCGCCAGACCCATCCTGCCGTCGAACTCATCGTCGTGGACAACTCGAGCGAGGATTCGACGTGGTCGGTTGCGCAGCGGCTGGCCGACCAGGTCGTGCTGGCAGGGCCGGAGCGCAGCGCGCAGCGCAACAAGGGCATCGAGCTGGCACGGGGCGAGTGGGTGCTGTGGCTAGACAGCGACATGGTGCTGCCACCGGAGACGATCGCCCAGGCACTCTCGACGGCGAAGAGCACGGGTGCACTCGGGATCGCCCTGCCCGAGCGCACCGTCGGCAGCGGGTTCTGGACCTCGTGCCGGGCGCTGGAGCGGCAGTGCTACCTCGATGACCCCCTGCTGCACAATCCCCGCCTGATCCGCCGGGAGATCCTCGTGGGCGACGGTGGTTTCGCGCTCTCGATGTCCGGCCCCGAGGATGCCGACCTCCGCTTGCGGATGCGGGCCGCAGGCGCCCCCATCGAGCTGGGATCCGTGCTGGTCGACCACGATGAAGGGCGCTTGACCGTGCGGTCAGTCATGGAGAAGCGCTACTACTACGGTCGATCTCTTCCAGCCTTCGCTGACCGGCACGACGGCGCGGTCGCCCAGCAGGGGCGCGCGGTCATCCGGTCCTACGTGCGCAACCGACGCCTGCTGGCTCGTCACCCCATCACGGCCGTCGGCATGCTGGGGCTGAGAGGAATGGAGGCTGTGGCCTACGTGCTCGGCTCCCGCAGAGGTCGGCGCGACGCTGCACCCTGACCTCGGACGACTCCGGATGCCGATCGGGGCCCCGCGGTCAGCGGCGCCGGCTGTCGACGGCCTGTCCGAGGGCTGCCTCGAGTTGCAGGGTGGTGTTCTCCCACGAGAAGGACTTCGCGTGGCGCCTCGCGTTCTCGCCGTACTTCTCCCGCAACGGCGCGTCCACGAACAGTTCCGAGACCTGCGCCGACATCTGCGCCACGTCGTCGGCGAGCAGCCCGGTCTCGTCGTCCACGATCGACTCGGTGACGCCCCCGGCGAAGGAGAAGGCCACTGACGGCGTCCCGTGCAGGCCCGCCTCGACGATGGTGAGCCCCCAGCCCTCCTTGTGCGACGGCATCAGCACCACCCACGCGCGCGACAGCAGGGTCCGCTTGGTGTGCTCGTCGACGAACCCGTGGAACCGCACCCGGTCGCTGACCCCGCGCGCGGCCGCATGTGCCCGCAGCTCGTCATCCCAGTACCCGCCGCCGACGACGTCGAGGGTCAGGTCCGGGAAGCGGTCGGAGAGATCGGCCACGATGTCGATGGCGATCTCGAAATGCTTGTGCGGCACGAGACGACCGAGCACCATCAGGCTGGGGTGGTCGGAGCGTGCGAGATCGGCGTACGAGTCGAGGTCTTCGGGGACGTCGTTGCCCGAGTAGGTGATCGCGATCCGGTCCCGGTCGACGCCGAGGGCGACGAGGTCGTCCCGCGTGGCCTGGGAAACGGTCACGTACTGGCACCGCCGGTACACGATCGGAGCGAGCCGGGACTCGATCAACCAGCCGAGCCGACCCAGCACCGGGCCGAAGATGATGGGCCACTGGTCACGGTGGACGTGGTGGACCAGGCTCACCACCGGGGTGCCGCCGACGAGGGGGGACCAGAAGGGCACTCCGTTGTGGACGTCGACAACGACATCGACCTCGTCGCGGACCTTCCGCAGGAACTGGAGGCCGCGCAGGTAGCACGTCAGCCGACCGCCTCGACGA
Organism: uncultured Propionibacteriaceae bacterium; assembly: GCA_937988865.1. Taxonomy (GTDB): domain Bacteria; phylum Actinomycetota; class Actinomycetes; order Propionibacteriales; family Propionibacteriaceae; genus CALKHV01. Next base: position 14,177 of record CALKHV010000074.1, read on the forward strand.
ACGATGCGTACGGCCCCACGGTCGACTCGACGCGATCCGCCCGGGAAGGCGGCGGAGAACATGGTCACCGTGTGACCCCTCGCGGTGAGCAGCTGGCAGGTGCGTTCGACGTACACCTCGGCGCCCCCAGCCTCCGGGTGATCGCCGTCACGCCATGACAGCACGAGGACCCGCAGCGGCCGCTGGGTGGTGCCGATATCCACTTCAATCCCTCCTCGTGATCCAGCCGAGAGAGCCCGCTGGACTGGGTTAGGGTAACCGCGTGGCGAGCCGAGCACGACGAGAAGCGCTGCCCGGCCGGTGTGAAGTGTGTGATGGACAGACCCGCCCCAGGGAGCTGCGACGCGGCGGGGTGCTCGAGGAGTGCCGTACCTGTGGGCACCTTCGGCGGTCCCTCGACGACGCCCCGGCAGACCACCGCGACGCCGCCTACGGGGGCGACCCGGCTCTCGACGCGGTGCGGACACGACTGACCCACCGGTGGCTGTGCGCTGCCGGCCGCCCGGCATCCGTCTTCGAGATCGGGTACGGCAGTGGCGCGCTGCTGCGGCGGTTCCACGACGACGGCGCGGCCGTCTCGGGCGTGGACCCGGACCAGCTCGCGGTGGACGTGGATCCTGTGGTCTCCGCGAACGCACGCCTGTGGAACTGTGCCGTCGAGGACGTCCCTGACGGCGCGGTGTCGGCTGACCTGGTCGTCGGGGTCCACGTCATCGAGCACGTCAGCGACCCCGGTGTGACGATGGACAAGGCGGCCACGATGCTCACGGAGTCCGGCACCCTCGTGCTGCTCACCCCGGCGGCCGACTCCTGGGGGCCACGCACCTTCGGGTCGGCCTGGTGGATGCTCGAGGACCCCACGCACGTTCGGTTCTTCAGCGCGCAGTCCTTGGCGCGTCTGGCTCGGGATGCCGGGCTGGTCGACGTCCGGGTGGATCGCCTCGTCCTGGACAGTCTGAGTGTCGACGTCGCCTCCGCCGTGCGGGCGTGGCGTTCGCCGGGTCCAGCTGGGGCGCTCGCCAAGAAGGGGGTGCGTGCAGCCGTGTTGGCAACGGCACCTGCGGTCGCCGCGATGCGAGCGATCGCACCCAGCACGCGGCCGACGCTGCGCCTGACCGCGAGGCGGCCCCGGTGAGCCAACATCGTGGTCTGCGCAGGTCTTCCCATCTGTTCAGGAGCTTCCTCGTCGAGCAGACAGATCCCGACCGGTTCTACGGTGACCTCGCGGCCGACTCGGTGGCGACGCTCGCCGACCACGTCGCGCTCAACAGGCAGCTCGTGCTCGACGTCGGGGCCGGTCCGCGCCAGTTCGCCGAGGCCTTCCGCGCCCGTGGGGCGCGCTACGTGGCGGTCGACCACGACCCGACCGTTGCGTCCGTGGCCGACGGCGGCGTCACCGGCTCCGCCCTGGCGCTGCCCGTGGCGGACGCCGCCGCCGACATCGTGTTCTCGAGCAACCTGCTCGAGCACGTCCCGGAGTTCACGGCCGTCGCCGATGAACTGGTGAGGGTCACCCGCCCTGGGGGGGTCCTGTACCTCAGCTACACCAACTGGTGGTCCCCGTGGGGAGCCCACGAGGCGTCGCCGTGGCACTGGCTCGGCGCGGACTACGCGGTCCGCCGCTACCAGAAGCGACACGGCCGACGACCGAAGAACCTGCTGGGGGAGACCCTCTACCGCGTCAGCATCGCCGAGGGGCTGGCGTGGGCCGGCAGTCGTGACGACGTCGAGGTGCTCGCCGCACGGCCGCGATACCTGCCAGACGTCGCGCGACACCTTCTCGCGGTGCCCGGGCTCCGTGAGGTCGCCACCTGGAACCTGCTGCTCATCCTGCGCCGTCGCGACGACTCGACCCTGCGACCCGCTCCAGGCGGTGACTCGTGACCTCGCGTGCCGTGTTGCGGGCCCGGGCGCCCCTGCGGGTCAGCTTTGCCGGCGGCGGCACCGACGTCGCACCGTTCCCCGCGATGGAGGGCGGCGTCGTCCTCTCATCGACCATCAACCGCTACGCGTACGCGACCCTGCGCCCCCGCGACGACGGCAACGTCACGGTGCGCTCCCTCGACTACGGCGAGTCGGTCGACTTCGGTGTCGACGACCCGGTCGTGTTCGACGGTCGTCTCGACCTGCCCAAGGCCGCGATCGCCCGGGTCCGCCTGCTGCACGACGCACTCCCCTCCTCCGGCTTCGACCTGTTCCTGCACACCAATGCGCCACCGGGCTCGGGCCTGGGGTCCTCCAGCGCCGTGGTGGTCAACGTCCTTGCCCTGGTGGCCCGGCACTGCGGCATGGACCTCACACCCCACGAGCTGGCGGAGGCCGCCTGTCGCCTCGAACGGGACGACCTCGGCATCCCGGGCGGACTTCAGGACCAGTACGCCGCAGCTTTTGGTGGCTTCAACTTCATGGAGTTCCACGCCGAGCGGGTCGTCGTCTACCCCCTGCGCGTGGCGGAGGGCACCCTCCACGAGCTCGAGCACAACATGTTGCTCGCCTACATGGGCCAACCCCGGGTCAGTGATCACATCATCCAGGACCAGATCTCCCGCTTCACCGGTCACGACGCCGACGCGATCGCCGGCATGAGGGCTCAGAAGGAGATCGCGCACGCGATGAAGGAGGCCCTGCTGCGCGGCGAGGTGTCCGACTTCGGCGACCTGCTCGGTCAGGCCTGGCGCCAGAAGCAGCGCATGTCCGACCGCATCTCGAACCCGGCCATTGACGAGGCCGTCGACCTGGCGCTCTCGGCCGGTGCGCTGGGGGCGAAGGTCACCGGAGCAGGCGGGGGTGGGCACCTGGCGCTGGTGTGTGAGTTCGAACGCAAGCACCTCGTGGCGGAGGCGCTGATCGGCTTGGGTATGACGGTGTCCGAGTTCACCTTCAGCAGGCAGGGCGTCACGACGTGGCGGGTGCCGTCATGACGACGACGCCCGACCCGGCTGTGGTGGCGGCGCTCCACGGCCGAGCCCTCACTGCGTGGGCGGAGATGATGCCGAAACTGCACGAGCAGTCTCTCGTGGCCGGCGTCGACGCCGCAGGTCGGGTGATCTTCGAGGCACTTGCCGATGGTCACAAGTTGCTCATCCTCGGCAACGGTGGCAGCGCGGCGATGTCCAGCCACGTGGCTGCTGAGTTCGCCGGCAAGTGCGTCCTGGACCGCGAGCCGCTGCCGGCCATCAGCCTGGCCGAGTCGTCCACCGTGATCACCGCCCTGGGCAACGACTACGGGTTCGACGAGGTCTTCGCTCGAGGCGTGCGAGCGCACGGTTGCCCCGGCGACGTGCTCCTGGCGATGTCGACGAGCGGCACGTCACCCAACGTAGTCGCAGCGCTCGAGGTCGCCAGGGATCGGGGTCTGCACACGATCCTGCTCACCGGAGAGTCCGGCGTCACCGACGGATCGGCAGACCACGTGCTGCGCGCCCCGTCCAGCTACACGCCGCGTATCCAGGAGGTCCACCTCATGTGGTCGCACGCATGGTGCGAGGGAGTGGACACCGCATGGGTGGGGCGGGGCTGACACGGCCAGCACGGTCCGCGCCGTGGGACATCGTCTTTCTCGATCGGGACGGCACGATCAACGTCCATGGACCGGGGTACGTCAGCGACCCTGATGACCTCAAGCTTCTGCCGGGAGCTGCACAAGCCGTCGCTCGACTGAACGAGAGCGGATGCCGGGTGGTCGTCGTGACGAATCAGCGGGGTCTCGCGACTGGTGCCCTGACGTGGGAGCAGTGGACGTCGGTCATGGGGCGGCTGCGTGACCTGCTCGCTGCCGAGGGTGCCCACGTCGATGCCGTGGAGATGTGTCCGCACCAGCACGGTGAGTGCGCCTGTCGAAAGCCTGCTCCCGGCATGTTCCTCCATGCCCTCGCCGACGCACCCTGGGTACGGCCCGAACGCTGCGCGATGATCGGCGACATGCCGTCGGACGTCGCCCCTGCGCATGCCCTGGGGATGACGACACTCCTGCTCGGTCACGACGCGCCCACGCTGGCCGACGCGGTGGACGCCCTGCTCGACGGGTCCCTCGGGCAATGAGGGTGCGGCAGCCAGCCACCGTCGTCCCCTACACAGTGGCGGCACTGGTCTCGTTCATCGTCCTCGGGCCGGCGCTCGGCCGGGGAGTGGTGCTCGCGTACGACCTGGCGTGGTCACCGGACCCTCGGTTCACCCCCTTCGCTCTCGGCTCTGACGGGTCCGTGCCCCGGGCCGTCCCGAGCGATGCCGTGGCGATCGCCCTCGGCCACGTCCTCGGAGCGGGACTGGCCCAGGGCGTCGTTCTCTTCGCGACCCTGGTGCTGGCCGGGGTCGGCGCGGCGAGGCTGGCTGCCCTGATCGCGCCGGACCTCGCTCTCGGTGCCCGCCTGGTGGCCGTCGTCGCCGCCATCTGGAACCCGTTCGTCCTCGAGCGGTTGGTCATCGGGCACTGGACGGTGCTGTTGGCGTATGCCGCGGTGCCCCACCTGCTGGTGTCGTGCGCGGCGGTCAGGCGGGACCTGAGGCCCGCCTGGTCTCCGGCAGTCGGCGTGGCGGCCTGCGGTGTCGGGGGGGCCAACGCGCTGGTCATCGCGGCCCTTGCCGTGCTCGTCGTGCTGGCCGTGCCGCGCACCCGGTGGAAGGCCCTCGCCTACGCGGCCGGGGCCACGGTGGCGGTCTCGCTCGTGTGGGCGCTCCCCGCACTGGTGTCCGGGGTGTCGTCCGCGCCCGCGGGGGTCGGTGCGTTCGCGGCCACGGCCGACACGCCCCTCGGCGTGCTCGCCTCCGTGGCCACTGGTGGGGGCCTGTGGAATCCCGCCACCCACCCGGCGGAGCGTTCGTCCGTGCTCGTCGCCGCTGGCGCGCTCCTGCTCGCAGTGGCATCGGTCACCGTCGCTGTGCGAGCGGCCAGGGCGGCGGGCCTGCTCGCCCTCGCCGCCCCTGCTGTGGTCGGCCTCGTGCTGGCCTTCCTCAGTGCGGTGGACCCGTTCGGACTCTGGAGCGCCGTCGTCCTCCACCTCCCGGGGGCTGGCATCCTGCGCGATGCACACAAGCTCATCGCGCCGTGGGTTGCCTTCAGTGCGGCCGGGATGGGCGTCCTGGCCCGCGACGTGCAGGTCCGGGGGGCTGGTCCGGTTCTCGCAGTCGTCCTGGCCGCGTTGCCCTGTGCGCTCCTACCGTCGCTGGCCTGGGGAGTCGGGGGTCGAGTCAGTGCCGTCGAGGTCCCCACCGACCTGAGGTCGACCACGGCGGCGCTGTCCGAGGCCGGCGAGGGTGCGGTCGGTCTCCTACCGTGGTCGCAGTACCGCAGATATGACTGGAACGAGCGCCGGGTCTCGCTCACTCTGGTTCCGCGTATGGTCGATCACCCGGTGCTGTTCGACGACTCGCTTCCGCTTCAGGACCTGTCGGTGCCCGGTGAGAATCCCGCTGCCCGCCGCGTCACGGAGCGAATCGACCAGGGGGTGGATCCGGTGCAGGCGCTCGCGGCGGAGGGCGTGCGGTGGGTCGTGATCGAAAAGCGCAGCGGGCTGTCCGCGGAGGGCGACCTCGCGGCCCTGCCCACGGGTGCGACCGTCGTCCGGGACGGGCCGAGCGTCACCGTCGTGGAGCTGAGCGCAGGTCAGAGCCCTGCGTCGGGTTTGAGTCGGATCGGTCTCCTCGGGTGGTCCGTGACCTGCCTGACCTGGCTGACGGCCGCGGCGTGTCTCACGCGGGATTCGTACCTGAGGCGACGTGACCGGCTGGTAAGGTCGCGCTCATGACATCTCCTGTTGGGGCCATCGCGTCCGTGGTCGGCGGGATCATCCTCGCCCTGTTCGCCGTCATCGGCGGAGTCGGTGCCGTCAGTTCCAGCCCCAACGCGGCATCGGCTTCCGAGGAGATCGTCCGCTACGACGCCCCCTGATCGGGCGTCACCCTCCGGCCTCGCGAACAAGCAGGTCCTCCCAGGACTGCACGCAGTCCTGCCACCGGAAGCGGGCCACCCACTGTCGGACGGCATCCGACATCCGGGTGCGGAGTGCGTGATCGGTGAGCAGTTCTGCCACGGAGTCTGCGTACTCACGCACCCCTTCTCCGTCGGCGTGGTCGACGAGGAGCCCGGTCTCTGCGTGACGGATCGAGTCCGCAGTGCCGCCAGCCTCGCGAAAGGCAACCGTGGGGGTGCCGTGCACCCCGGCCTCGACGACGACCAGCCCCCAGCCCTCCTTCAGGCTCGGCATCGCATGGACCCACGCCTGGGCGAGGAGACGGTGCTTCTCCCCTTCGGAGACGTGACCGTGGAACGTCACCATGTCCTCGATCCCCAGCCTTGCCGCGTGCTCTCGCAGCATCGGGTCCCACCATCCTGAACCGACCACGTCCAGGTGCAGGGTGGGGAACCGGGAACGCAGCCTCGCCACGGCATCCAAGGCGATCTCCACGCGCTTCTGGGGCACGAGCCGTCCCAGGACGAGGATCCGCGGCGTGACTGACCGCTCGTGGCTGTCGTCCGCCGTCGCGTCCGTGCCGTTGTGGATGACCGTGATGCGGTCGGCGTCGACCCCGAGGTCGATGAGCTCTCGACGCGTCGACTGGCTCACGGTGACGTACGTCGAGCGGCGATAGGCCGCCGGCGCGACCTGTGACTCCAGCCACCAGCCGAACCGCGCGCTCCGCGGCCCGAACACCAGGGGCCACTGCTCACGATGAACGTGGTGCACCAGGTTGACCACCGGTTTCGAGGTGACCAGCGTCGAGAGGTAGGGGACGCCGTTCTGGACGTCCACGACGACGTCGTGGCCGGCCTGGCTGCGCCCCAGCACCGCGCGGGGGTAGATCGAGTAGTGACCGCCCCGCCGCACGTAGTGGACTCCCGCGACGGTTTCGTCGGGTAGTGCGCCGGGATACGCGGCGGTCCGGAACGTCACCGAATGACCGCGAGCGGCCAGTCCTTCGGCGACCGTCACGAGGTACCTCTCGGCGCCGCCGGCCTCGGGGTGGTTCTGGTCTCGCCAGTTCAGCAGCAGAACGTGCAGCGACATTCGTCCTCGTAGCGGTGGTCTGGCGGTTGGTGTGAACCCGGATGGTTACCATGCCCGGGTGCGTTCCGAGCAAAGGCGAAGGTACCTCACCGGTGTCCGTCGGCGGAGGCACTCCGGCCTCGCACGCACGTCTGGACCTCGATGACGACCCCTGCCCGCCCCACTGCCGACGGCCGGCGGTGGCGCACCCTGGCCGGGCTCCTCGTCGTGTGGAGCGTGGCGTGGTCGGTCCAGCAGGACACGATCGTCGGGGACACCAAGATCGACCTCTACCTCGACCCTTGGGGCTTCCTGGCTCGCTCGCTGCACGTCTGGGACCCGCAGGTGACGTGGGGCGGGCTGCAGAACCAGGCTTACGGGTACCTGTTCCCCATGGGGCCGTTCTTCGGCCTCGGCTCCGAGATCCTCCCGATGTGGGTGGTCCAGCGGTTGTGGTGGATGGCGCTGCTCACCGCAGGCTTCCTGGCGATGATGGGGCTGCTGCGGGTGTTCGGCATTGCCGGGGCCGGGGTGCGGGTGATCGCGTCCCTCGCCTACGTCCTGGCGCCCAGGGTCATCGCCACCATCGGAGGACTGTCGTCCGAGGCGCATGCGCAACTGCTCGCGCCGGCAATCCTGCTCCCGCTCGTGATGATCGACCGCGGCGAGCTGGGGGTGCGTCGGGGGGTGGCGCTCAGTGGTCTGGCGATTCTGTGCTGTGGGGGGGTGAACGCGACGGCGACGGCATTCGCGATCCTGCCGTCGGCCGTGTGGCTGCTCACACGCCGCGTCTGGTGGGGGGATTCGCTGACGTGGGGTTGGGGAGTGGCCGTGCTCGGTGCGACGAGCTGGTGGCTGGTGCCGCTCGTGCTGCTCGGACGGTACTCGCCCCCGTTCCTCGATTGGATCGAGAACGCCCAGACCGTCACGGCGAGGATCACCCTGTTCGACGCCTTCCGTGGGACCACCCACTGGCTCGGCCACCTTGTCACCTCCGGCGGTGTGTGGTGGCCGGCTGGCTTCGAGACGGTCTCGTCGCCCGTGCTCATCCTGGCCACCGCGGCGGTGTCAGCACTCGGGCTGGCCGGGTTCCTGGTGCGCTCGCTCCCGCATCGTCGATTCCTCGTCATCCTGCTCGCGCTGGGAGTGCTGGTCATCGCACTGCCTCACCAGGGGCCGTTCAGCTCGCCGGTGAGCGGTCAGGTCCAGAGCTTGCTGGACGGCCCGCTGACCCCGCTGCGCAACGTCCACAAGGCGGACCTGCTCATTCGTCTGCCGCTCGTGGTGGGCCTCGCACATGCCGTGGTTGCCCTGTCGAGGTGGCGACCTCGGCGCCAGTGGATGCCGGCCGTGGCGATCGGCGGCGTCGCCCTCACGGTGGTCGGCGCGGCGGCGCCGGGCTTCAGCGGTGCCATCGCGCCACGGGGCTCGTTCACCGAGGTCGCGCAGCAGTGGCAGGAGGTCGGTCGCTGGCTGGACGACCGCGGCGACGGCAGGGCGCTGATCGTGCCCGCCTCGAGCTTCGGGGAGTACTCCTGGGGGCGGCCCATGGACGAGCCGCTGCGGTCCCTGACATCGGCCCCCTTCGCAGTCCGGGATGCCGTTCCGCTCACCCCCGCGGGCACGATCCGGCTGCTGGACGAGATCGAGAGCCGCCTCCAGACGGGAGACGCCCTCGGTGGCGCCACCTCCACCCTTCGCTCGGCCGGTGTCCGGTACCTGGTGCTGCGCAATGACCTCGCGGTCGACCAGGCAGGGCAACCTCCGGTTGCGCTGTCGCGTTCCGCCCTGGTCAACACCCCCGACGTCGAGTTCGTCAAGGGTTTCGGGAAGACCGTGCGCGACGGGTCGGGCGAGCGAGTCTTCCCCGTGGAGGTCTACGCCGTGGTGGGCGACGTCGCCACCAACCTCGAGGTGTGGGACGCCGAAGGCGTGGTGGGGGCCTCCGGAGCCTCGGAGGACCTCGCCCGACTGGCCGACGCGGGCTTTGGTGGGCGCCCGGTCGTCTTCGACGGCGATCGTCAGGGTGATCTCGTGCCCGGGTCCCGGGCGCTCACCGACGGGTTCAGGGCAAGGGACCGGTGGTTCGGCGCTCCACGCGGGCAGGACGTCACGAGCGGGCTCGATGCGCGACGAGCGCTGACGGCATCGGACTACCTGCCGTGGCCCGAGACCCGGTGGCGGTCCCTGGTGGCGTACACGGGCATCCGCGATGTTCGGGCGAGCACCTCGTTGGCTCAGGACTTCGGGCCCGCGGGGCTGCAACCCGCCCACCGTCCGTACGCAGCAGTGGATGGCACCCCGTCGACGTCCTGGCTGACGGCGTTCGACCCCGACCCGACGTGGACGGTGGTGCTGGACGAACCTGCTGATGTTCCGCGCGTGGTGGTGACTCCTGCTCGTGCGGAGCGTTTCGGCAAGGCCTTCGGTGTCGCCACGGACGTCACGGTGACCACTGACGCTGGCTCGGTCGACGCTCGGCTGTCTGCCCTCGGTGAGCCGACGACCATCGGGCTTCCACCGGGGAGCACCACCCACGTGAGTGTGCGGGTGCGCAACACGACGACGGGCAAGCCCTCGGAGGTGGTGACGGGTCTGTCGGAGGTGGCGACCCCGGGGCTGGGACCGGTCGAGACTGTCGCGACCCCGTCCGCCTCCGTCTCGCCGGCGGAGACCGTGGTCCTCGGTGCCGGGCTCCCCGGACGGGAAGGCTGTGCCCATCTGGCGCGCGAGTTCGTCTGCTACTCCGGTGTCTTCGTGGCTCCGGAATCCACCGGTCCCCTGGTACGTGAGATGTCGGGTCTGGCCCCGGGGCAGCGGGTCGTCCGCGGCACCCTGGCCGTCGACCCCGCGACCCCGCCCAAGGACCTCCTCGACGTCCCCGGGGTGGCGGTCACCGCCACCAGCGTGCGCACTCCGGGGGTGACCGGCCTGCCGTCCTCGATCGTCGACACGGACCCACGAACGGCCTGGAGCCCGGCCGCGGACGACCTCGCGCCCGCGCTGACGATCACCCTCGACCAGCCCGTCGAGATCGAGGGGGTCAGGGTGCAGTCCCGGTCGCGGTGGTCGCAGGACGAGGCTCCGGTGGTCTCGGTGCGCGTCGACGACACGGTGGTGACACTGAGGGTGCCCGACCACGGCGTCCTCAAGATTCCCCCGACCACGGGCCGGGTGATCACCCTGCGCTTCGTGTCGGCTCCCGAGGCCAGCGGACGGGGGCTCGGCGGACTCCAGGTGGAGGAGGTTCAGGTCGTCGGGAGAGACTTCCCGACACCCGCTGCGGACATGAGCAGTCCCTGTGGCCAGGGGCCGGAACTGACGATCGACGGTCAGCGGGTGCCGACCCGGGCTCAGGGTTCACGAGAAGCCCTGTTCGGCGCCGGCGATTTCACGTGGGAGGCCTGCGAGCCTCTGACGGTGCGCGACAGCACCGCCCACACGGTCACCGTGGGCCGGTGGCGCGATCTCGCCCCGCGCACTGTGGTCATGGCTCCGCTTCAGCCCGATCCGGCCGCGCAGTCAGCCGCGGTGACACACCAACGGACCAGCCCGACCGCGCTCGACGGTGTGGTCTCACCGTCGGTCTCACGCCGCGTCCTCGTCATGGCCGACAACGCGAACCCCGGATGGCAGGCCAACCTAGGTGGCCAGGCGCTGGAGCCGCAGGTCGTCGACGGGCGACGCCAGGGCTTCGTCGTGCCCGAAGGTGCCGCCGGACGCCTGACGATCGACTTCGCCCCGGATCGCCCGTACCGCTGGGGGCTCGCCATCGGTGCCCTGCTCGCGGGGATCCTCGTGCTTGTGGCGCTGTGGCCTGAGCGTGGGCCACGTCGTGAGCCGGCACCCGTGGGCAGTGATGCCGTGAGCCCTGCCCCGCCGCTGGCCGTGCTCGTGTGGTCCGGTGTCATCGCCGGGCCTGCGGGATTGGGGGCTGGCGCCGTGGGGGTGGCCGTCAGCAGACTGGGACGACACCGGCGCCTGCTGCTGGCAGCAGCGATGGTCTCCCTCTGCCTCGGCGCGGCGGGTGCGCAGGTCGTGGCCACGGCCGCGGGGGCAAACGGCTCAGGAGTCGAGGCGGGTGTCCGGCTGATGCTGCTGGTGGCGTTCGCGATCGCGATGGCGACGCAGGATTCTCGTCGCGAGCGCTGACGACGGGAGCTCGATCCACTGGTGGCTCATGGCAGCCAGGGCCAGGGTCACGGGAACTCCGATGGCCAGCAGGGGCAACAACCCATCGCGAAAGAGTTCGACACCGGAGACGGCGTACAAGCCGAAGAAGACCGGCAGGTGCCACAGGAAGATGCCGTAGCTGACCGCACCTAGCCAGCGGGCGAGCGGGTGGGAGAGGGCGGTGCGGTAGAGGCTTTCTCCACCGTGGGTGAGTGGGAGCAGCAGGGCGAAGGAGACCACCGTGCACAGCGCGGTTCGAACGATGAAGTCGCTCCACGTCGCGGCCTCGACCGTGAGAGCGCCGGCGAGGGGAGTGGTTCCTAGCAGGTACGCTCCGGCGGCAACCGCGAGGCACATGGCCGGGTCGGCTCCCCACAATGACAGGCGTCTGGAGATTCGCGAGGACGAGACCAAGAGTGCCTCGGCGCAGATCATGCCCACGAGAAACTGCGGCGCTCGAGCGTGCAGCCACATGTGGAACTGGATGTCCTCCCCGAAGACCTCGCCGGCCCCCAGCCCGGATGCCGCGGTGGTCAGGAACGCCGCCAGGACCAGGACGACAAGGGGAAGGGCTTCGTTGCGTCGGCGAAGGGGACGCAACGCGATGACGATGAGCGGGAGGACCAAGTAGAAGGACATCTCGGTGGCCAAGCTCCACGACTGGCCGAACGCCGATATCCACGCGTCGGGAACGTAGATCTGCAGCAGTGCTGCGTGCAGGAGCCAGTCGCGCAGGGGCGGGTTGGCGCCGATGACGACCGCAGCAAGGGCGACCCAGTAGGCAGGAAGAACTCTGGCGACACGGCGCAGGGCGTAGCCGGTGACGTCGAGCCTGCCGCGGGTGTCGTCGGCGACCAGCCCGCGGTGCAGGAGGAATCCGGACAGGGCGAAGAAGATCCCGACCCCGAAGTCGCCGCGTGCCCACAGGCGTCCGGTCAGTCCGCCGGTCGCGCCGAAACCTGTGAGGAACGCTGCATGGGTGAGCACCACCAGGCCCGCGGCCACGGCCCGAAGGCCGTCCAGGGCAGGGAGGCGAGTGGTCATGGGCGGCACCCTAGGCGACTGATCGCGGGTGCGTTGGACAGAACGGTCCTGGGCGAGTGGTAGCGTCCGCGACCACCGTTGCTCGGAGCTGGAGGAAGACACGTCGTGGGGAAGCAGTCAGCAACGCGTCGCACCGTGGTGACCGGAGGTGCGGGCTTCCTCGGGTCGCACTTGTGCGAGGCGCTCCTCGCTCGCGGCGAAGAGGTGGTGTGTCTGGACAGCTTCCTCACTGGTTCGCCCGACAACGTCGATCACCTCATGGCCGACCCGGGCTTCCGGTTGGTGCGGACCGACGTGACCGACTTCGTCCATGTCGGGGGTGAGGTCGATCTGGTCCTGCACTTCGCGAGCCCGGCATCTCCGATCGACTACCTGAGGATGCCGGTGGAGACCCTGAAGGTGGGTTCCATCGGTACCCTTCACGCGCTCGGCCTGGCCCGCGACAAGGGCGCCCGCTTCGTGCTGGCGTCCACGTCGGAGGTCTATGGGGACCCTGAGGTGCACCCCCAGCCCGAGAGCTACTGGGGAAACGTCAACCCGGTCGGCCCGCGAGGCGTGTACGACGAGGCGAAGCGGTTCGCCGAGGCCATGACCCTGGCGTATCGGCAGACCCACGCGGTGAACACGGGCATCCTCCGCATCTTCAACACGTTCGGCCCGAGGATGCGGCCCAACGACGGACGGGCCATTCCGAACTTCATCCGTCAGGCCCTGCGCAACGAGCCGCTCACCGTTGCGGGTGACGGCAGCCAGACCCGGTCGATCTGTTACGTCGATGACCTCGTCGCGGGGGTTCTCGCGCTGGCCGACAGCGCGGAGCCGGGCCCCATCAACCTCGGCAACCCGCACGAACTGTCGGTGCTCGATCTCGCGAAGTGGGTCATCGATCTCACCGGGTCGTCCTCGACGATCACCTTCGTTGACCGCCCCGTCGACGACCCCTCGGTTCGCCGGCCTGACACGACCTTGGCTCGTGAGCGGCTCAACTGGTCGCCGCAGGTGTCGATCGAGGATGGGCTGCTGCGGACGATCGCGTGGTTCCGTGGTCATCCCGAACTCGTCTAGGCCGTCCAGCGAGCATGATCCGACGATTTTGTCGCGGCACGCGGCAATCGTGGGTGCAACCTCTGTACTCACTGGTAAGGTCACGGCGATCTCACCACTCAAGACAAGGGCAATGGTGCCATGCGCAAGACTCTGGGCTTCGTCCTCCTCGGCCTGGCGGGGTTTCTCGTCACGACGGCGCTGCTGACCCTCATCTATGTTCCCGGCCAGGTAAAGAAGACGCCGCTGGACGTCAACTCGGACACCCAGCTGACCGGCCGCGCCGCGTACCTCTCGGAGCCCATGACGGACGTGCGCTACCTCAGTCGAACCGTTGCCGACGGCACCGCGTCCGATGGCGACGTCATCGTGTTCGACAACCTCACCTGCCTCTGGCGGGCGGCCCCGGACTCCACCGGGGACTGCCCGGGTGACGACGAGAGCACCATCAGCATCGCCACCGACCGCTTCGCCACCGACCGAGTGACCGCACTGGCCGTCAACGACGAGGCGTACGTCGGGGCTGGCGCCGAGCCGAAGGAAGGACTGATCAACAAGTTCCCCTTCGATGTCGAGCAGAAGTCCTACCAGGTGTGGGACGGCCTGCTCGGGCGGACGGTCGAGGCGAAGTTCGATGGCGAGGAGGAGATCAACGGGCTCAACACCTACAAGTTCCTCATCGAGTTCACCGACGAGCCGGCCGAGATCTCCGCGGGGGTTTCCGGCACCTTCAGCGACACCAAGCGCCTGTGGATCGACCCCGTGACCGGTTCCATCATCGATCAGTCCGAGCAGCAGAAGCGCGTGCTGGAATCCGGCGACAACGCCCTCGACCTCGATGTCTCGTTCACCGACGCACAGGTCCAGGCCAACGTCGACGCGGCCAAGGAGAGCGGCGGGCTGCTGCGGACCCTTGGTCTCGTGCCGTGGATCGCCTTCGGCCTCGCTGCTCTGGCTGCCCTCGGTGGGATCTTCCTGGTGCGAGGTGCGTCCTCCAGCGGCGATGACGCTGGAATGAAGGTGTCCCTGGACAAGGACACGCGCCGCAGCCGGCACTGACGACACGACGATCCGCAGGCCTGCCGCCCCACCCGGGGTGGCAGGCCTGCGTCGTTCACGGCGCGGTCGACCCCGGGCGGGTCGCCACGACGATGAGCGTCCCCGGCAGCAGCGCCCCGCGCAGCGGCGACCAGCCGCCCCACCCCGAGGTGTTGTGCTCGGGCCACTCGGGCTCCACGACGTCGGTGAGCACCAGCCCCGCCGCCACCACCTGCCGCACGAGGTCGCCCAGGGTGCGGTGGTGCTCGGCGTAGGTCACCATGCCCGCCTCACGTTCGACGTAGGGCGTGCGGTCGAAGTACGAGGTCATCGCCGTCAGGCCGGCAGGGCCGGGGTCGTCGGGGAAGGCCCAGCGCACCGGGTGCGACGTCGAGAACACGAACCGGCCCCCGGGTCGCAGCACCCGGGCGGCCTCCCGCATGACGGCGCCGCTGTCCGCCACGAACGGGATGACCCCGTACGCCGTGAAGACCCGGTCGACGCTGGCATCGGCCAGCGGGATCGCCAGGCCGTCGCACTGGAGGAGGGGGAGCGGGTGGTGGGACGAGTCGGAAGCCGGGCGGCCGGCATCCGCGCCCGCCGCACCATCGATGCGACGGGCCTGGCGCAGCATGCCCATCGACAGGTCGCTCGCGACGACCCGCACGTCGTGCGTGCGCGCCAGCCAGCGCGAGCACTGGGCGGCGCCCGCCCCGATCTCGAGCACCGTCATCCCGTCGCGCACCTGTACCAGGTCGAGCTGGTCCTCGGTCCAGCCCTCGGGTCCCCAGACGAACTCGGCGTCACCGAGGAAGGCCCCGTGCTCGGCGTAGTAGTCCTGCGACTCACCGTCCCACCACGAGCGGTTCGCCGCCCGCGTCTCGTCACCCCCGAGGGGTGCTCGCAGCGCCTCGCCGCTCATCGCCGTCCCACGGTCGGATGCGTTTTGCCGTGGACCTTCCCCGCCGAGTAGGCTGCCCCAGCACCCGTGTGACCATTTCCGGTCATTCGTGTGCCCGTACGATCCCATCGATTCCATCTGTCCACATCGGAGTTCCTACTACATGACTGCCAGCACGGTCGAGAAGACCGCCCCTCAGATCGCCATCAACGACATCGGCTCTGAGGAAGACCTCCTCGCCGCCATCGACGCGACGATCAAGCACTTCAACGACGGCGACATCGTCGAAGGAGTCATCGTCAAGGTCGACCGCGATGAGGTCCTGCTTGACATCGGCTACAAGACCGAGGGCGTCATCCCCTCGCGTGAGCTGTCCATCAAGCACGACGTCGACCCCAACGAGGTCGTCAAGGTCGGCGACGAGGTCGAGGCCCTCGTTCTCCAGAAGGAGGACAAGGAAGGCCGCCTGATCCTGTCCAAGAAGCGCGCCCAGTACGAGCGCGCCTGGGGCACCATCGAGAAGGTCAAGGAAGAGGACGGCGTCGTTACCGGTACCGTCATCGAGGTCGTCAAGGGTGGCCTCATCCTCGACATCGGCCTGCGCGGCT
>CALKHV010000075.1 GCA_937988865.1 uncultured Propionibacteriaceae bacterium
AACGCCCCCGAACCGTGGGTCCTCGGCGTGACCGACCCCGGCCGGTTCCACCCGAACCTCGCCGGCTACGAGGCCTACGCGGCGGCGGTCACCTCACAGGTGAACCCCCGAGACCTGCGCTAGTCCCTCACCGGCTCACGGGTCGGCTCAGGTGGCTGCGAGGGAACGCACCACGCGGTCGATCGCGGGGCGCAGGTCGAGCCCCGGGTCGACCGTGAGCCGGTGCAGCAGCAGCCCGTCCAGGGTCGCCATGAGCGCCCGGGTCGCGGGCACGGGGTCGGCGAAGCCGAGGGTGCCCACCAGGTGCTCGGTCCACGCTTCGAACTCCCGGCGCTGGCGCCGGAGGGACTCACCGAGCCCGGGATCCCCCGCGAGCTCGAGGAAGAGGGCGTAGCGCGCCCGGGTCCGGGCGGCGAAGGGCCCGGTCTGGAGCTCGGCCATGGCGCACAACCCCCGGACCAGCTCCTCGGCATCCGTGACCACAGGCATGGCACCGGGATCGAAGTCGGCCCGCTCTCGCTCGGCGATCCAGTCGACGACGCCGGCGAGCAGGGCCCTGCGGGTGCGGAACCAGTTGGAGGTCGACCCCGGCGGGAGCCCGGCCCGGGCGTCGACCCGCGCGTGGGTCAGCGCCCGGACACCCTCGGCGCCGAGCACGGCGACCGCCGCCTCGAGCGCGCGCTCCCGGGTGGACGCAGTCATGGACACCTCCTGCACCTCGGTTCTACTATGAACATAGTGCCCCGTCCGTGCGAAAGGAGCGCGACATGCCGGAGCCGACCGCACCGTGGTCTCCGCCCCTGCCCGCAGCACCCGGTTTCGAGCACCTCGTCGTCGAGACGCCCGGCCTCAGGTCGCACGTCGCGGTCATCGGCGACGGCGACGGTGACGGTGACGGTGGTGGGGACCCGGTCCTGCTGCTGCACGGGTTTCCTCAGCACTGGTGGCAGTGGCGCGCCGTCGCCCCGGTGATCGCCGCCCGCGGCTACCGCGCCATCTGCCCCGACCTGCGCGGTGCCGGCTGGACCGTCGCTGACGACCCGCGTGTCGAGCGGGAGACGCGGCAGCGCGACGTGCTCGCCCTCCTCGACGCGCTGCACGTCGAGCGGGCTCATCTCGTCTCCCACGACATGGGCGCGATCACCGCGATGCAGCTGACCTACGAGCACCCTGAGCGATGGCTCACCGCGGTGCAGCTCTCCGTACCGCCGGGGTTCATGACGTTCAGCCCCAGGGTCGCCCCGGGCTTCCGCCACCTACCCCGGTTCATCTGGCACCACCCGGGCGACTCCCTACGCGGGATCTTCTCCGAGGCGTACGTCGCCCACCCGCTGACCGAGGCCACCATCGACGCCCACCTGGCCCCGATGAGCCGGCCGGAGGTCGACGCGGCGGTCCGCCCACTCACGCGCGGCATGATCCTGCCCGAAGCCGTGCGCCTGGCCCGCGGCGTCTACCGCCGCCGCCGGCTCACGGTGCCAACCCTGGTCGTCTTCGGTCGCCGCGACCGCCCTTGGACCGAGGAGAACCTGCGACGGATCTGCCGCCATCCCGAGCGACACGCCGATGGCGTCGAGTTCGCCTTCGTCGACGACGCCGCGCACTTCATCACCGACGACGCCCCGGCCGAAGTCGCCGAACTGGCCGTCGACTGGTTCGCTCGCGCTGCCTGACGGATGCCGCGTGCAGGAGGCGGAGTCGGGGATGGAGCACGGGGTTGGCGCACCCTCGTCGCTAGGCTCAGTGAGACGGAGGGAGTCTCTTGATGGCATACGACGAGGACCTGGCGGGACGGATCCGCGCTGCGGTCGAGGCAGCGACCGGGCCGGAGGGGTACCGCGAGATCAAGATGTTCGGCGGGCTCTGCTGGACGGTCAACACCCACATGGCGGTCGGGACCACCGGTGACGACCTCATGGTCCACGTCGGCACGGACGGCGTCGCCGACGCCCTCGAGCAGGGTGCCCGCCCTGCCATGATGGGCGAACGAACCATGGGCGGCATGGTGCTGGTCGCGTCGGCAGACCTGCAAGCCTCTGGTGCGATGGATGCCTGGGTCAGACCGGCGGTGGCACGGGCCCGGGCGAAGCCGCCGAAGAAGCCGAGGTAGCGACGCCCACAGCCGACGAAGAACCCGAGGGCGGCGCACTGTCACTCCGCTACGGACCCGGGTCGCCGCTGCCGTCGACCGCAGCCAAGAGGGAGTCGAGCACCTCGCGGGTGTGCGGGTCGTCCAGGGCCTCGCTGATCCACGCCACGGCGTCAGCACGCTGCGGGGACCGCAGGTTGGGCGTCAGCCAGTCCTTGGCGGCCAGCTCGATGATGTGCCCGAGCTGCGCGATGAGCATCGTGAAGTCTCCGCGACGACTCACGGTCGCCGGCCCCCCGGCATCCCGGTACGCGGTGACCAGGTCTCGGGCCCGACCGGGGTCACCACCGGCGAACTCGAAAAGCACGTACCCGAGCTCCTGGCTCGGGTCTGCCGGGCCGCTCTCCTCCCAGTCGATGACGCAGACTCCCCCGTCTGCCGTCCCCAGGACGTTGTCGGCCCACAGGTCCCGGTGACAGGTCAGCAGCCGCCGCGGCGGCTCGATCCAGGATTCCAGCGCAACCAGCTCGTCGCGCAGCTCAGCCAGCCGGCTCGCGAACGGCGCTCCCTCCGTCGTCAGCTGATCCAGCACGTGGTCCCAGCGATCAGCGCCGACGGGTTCGCAGAAGAAGGGGTCCAGCGCACCCAGGGCTCCGTCGGGGGTGGGGACGCGGTGGATGGCTGCCACGACGGCGCCGACCTGAGCCGGATCCAGGAAACGGTCGGGAGGGAGCAGGTCGACCCACTCGTACAGCCGGGCCTGACCACCGTTGAAGGGTGCGAACACCGCCCCGTCGTCGGTGCGGAGGACCCGAGGGGTCGGGACGCCCGCGGCGTGGGCAGCTTCGTGGAACGCCGTCGCCGAAGCCACCTGCTCCTCCGACGGCGACCCGAACGGCACCTTCAGGGCCCACCTGCCCATGTCGGTGTCCAGCCGCCAGACGACACCCTGCTTGCCGCGCGCGACGGGGCCATCCGACAGGCGCGCAGCCCCGCCGATCGAGAAGCGCTGCGCCAGGTCCGTCGCGTCCATCCACGCATTCGAGCACGTGATGACCCCGACGTCGACCCGGGCGACCTGTGCCGGCACACGATCCGGCGACCACGCTGTATCAGGCGCACCCGGGCGCGCTCTTCACCTCCACAGCGTGCGCGACCGCGCCGCTACTTCCCTGGAGGACACGATGCCCACCGTCGACCTGACCGACACCGCCCGCCTCGAGCGCCTGAGCGACCTCATGGTCGCGCGGGCTCCTCGGCCCGACACGCTCGTCGAGATCCACGAGCAGCGCGACGGCATCCTTCGCCGCCTCGAGGAGGCCCGGGCTCGTGGTCTCGTCGCGGTCCCCGACCTGCAACCGCTACGGCGCAACGTCGTCACGTTGGAGCGCCACCAGAGCTCGTACAAGTCCCAGGGTGGTCGCGGGACGTGTTACGCCTTCGCCGCCGTCGCGGCCATGGAAGCGGCCTACAAGCGCGCCCACGGCGTCGAGCTCGACCTGTCCGAGGAGTTCCTCTTCCAGCTCAACAAGGTCGCCGAGCTCTTCCCGTTCTACCTCACGGGCACCCCGGCCCACGAGAACAACTGCTCCTACTCGGGCTTCCAGGGTTCCAGCGACATCGTCGCGAAGGTCGTGCGGTCAGCCATCTGTGACGAGGCGGCCGCCCCCTACCGCCAGGAGTCCGACGTCGAGGCCATCCGCACGTCGGACCCGTCGATGGGGACTCTGGGGTGGGGGGCGAGCACCCAGGAACAGTTCGATCGGTTCGAGTTCGACGAGCGCTACGTCCCGACCGCTGCCCGCTACCAGGCCCGCTACCGGGTGAAGTCGATGCACTTCCTCCCCAGCGCGTCGCGCGAGAACGTCATGGCGACCATCGACGCGGGGTACGAGGTCATCGCCGACATCCCGGGCCACTGCTACCTCATCATCGGCTACGACCTGGACACGCAGGACTGGCTGGTGAAGAACTCGTGGGGCGCCCCCGGACCGGAACGCTGGCCCATGGCGACCACCACGCTCCTCGGTGGCACCTACATCACCGCAGTGGAGCCGCTGGACGCACCTCGGGACATGGAGGCCACCTGGATCGGCCGCTGGAACATGAACCACGACGGGTGGCCGGGGCAGCTCGTCATCCGGCGTACCCAGGACTTCCGCGCCGGCGACGGTGACTTCACCAAGCTCGGGGACTACTACATCGACGGGGTCGCCCGACAGGTCAACGGGCGCACCGAGGACGACGGTCGCCAGCTGCACTTCTGGATCGCCGACACCCCGGGTCGGATCACCCCCGGGGCGCAGGCGGGACAGGAGTTCCGGGTCTACCAGTTCACCCGTGAGGACGGCTTGGCTGCCGGTGTCACGTGGTGGAACGGCTCCCCGTTCGGCGTCACCCTGGCGCGATCGCCCATCACGTCGCCGCCCGTCTCGGGCACGACCTGGCAGGGCGCCTGGGACATGAACCACGACGGCTGGCACGGCCGGCTCGACATCACGTCGACCGGGCCGCTCGCGGGGACCTACACCCCTGCCGGCGGATCCCCCGTGGCGCTGCGCGACGTGGTCGGCGCCGACGGCTACCGGCTCTCGTTCACGATCCCGTTCTCGGCGGACAACGTGCAGCCCTTCAGCCTCTTCCGGCACACCCAGGAGGGCGGTCGGTTCTCCGGCACCACCCAGTGGGCGGGGATGACCTTCGGGGCCCAGGGCCGCCGGGCACTGCCCACCGAGCTGCGCGTGGAGAAGCTCGTCGTCAAGCGGTTCCCGCCGATCGGTTGAGCACAGCCGTGGCACCATCACCCGATGGAGATCGCGGACGTCGCCCACCAGCTGTACGGCCTGCCCCCGGAGGAGTTCACCGCCGCCCGCAACGCCTGCGCGAAGGCGGCCAAGGACGGCGGTGACCGCGAGCTGGCGGCCTCCGTGACGGCCCTGCGCAAACCGACGGCGGGCGCGTGGCTGCTCAACCAGCTGGTGCGCCGGCACCGCGGTGAGGTGGACGGGGTGCTCGAGCTCGGCGTCCGACTGCGCGCGGCCCAGGGCACGCTCGGGGCCGCCGACCTTCGAGCCCTGGACGAGCAGCGGCGGCAGCTGACTCGAGCCGTCGCCCGGCAGGCCGTCGCGATCGCCGTGGCTGCCGGCAGGAAGGTCTCGGCCCAGGTGACGGCAGACGTCGAGGAGACGTTGCGCTCGGCGATGGTGGACCCGGAGGGCGGCGCCGCCCTCGCGACGGGGCTGCTCACCGACACCTTCAGCTCGAACGGGCTGGAGCCGGTCGACCTGTCGCGCGTCATCGCGCTCGCGGACCGGGTCACCGGCCGTTCTGGCGGGGTGCCTGGCGCCGCCGCCAATGGCCAGAGGTCCCCGTCGGACGCCAAGGCACAGGCCGCTGCCGCCCGTGCCGTCGCTGACGCGCAGCGGGTTCTCGACGAGACTGAGCGGGCGGTGGAAGAGGCGCATGCCGCGGCGGAGCGCGCCACCGCCAACGCCGTGGTGGCGCGCCGCCGCCGCGAAGACCTCGAGTCCGAGCTCGCGGCTGTCCGCCAGCGGCTGGCGGACCTCGAGGTGCAGGTCACCGCGATCAGCGACACCGAGGATGCCGCCCGGCGCGCTCAGCTGACGGCAGCTCGGGCCGAACGGGCCGCCATCGAATCAGCCGCCAGAGCACGCGCGTCGCTTCAGGCCCTCGTCACGGCGTCCGGGGGCGCCGCACCATGATGTGCGGCGCCACCGAGGGTCAGGCCCGAAGCGCAACGCGATGGCGTCCTGACCCGATCACCGAAGATGCTGAGGCGCGGCTGCCCCACGGCTCATTCGCTCCGACTTCCCGCACTCCGGATAAAACGAACAGCGCTCACAGCCCCAACTTGTCGGCCGCATACGTCGCCTGCTTCTTGGTGAACTGGTCACCGTACTCGCTGCTCAGTTGATCGATTAGACCACTCCGCGAGAATCCTTTGAAGTCGAGGTAACTCTGTCCAGCTCGGACGGCCTGCTCATTCCAATTGACGTCGAGATTGTCGACGGCCCACTCGGCGTCCTTTCGAGCGAACCCGTCACCATACTCACTGGTCAGCTGCTCGATGAGTCCCTTCTTGCTGAATCCCTTGAACTCAAGGTACGACTCTGCTGAGCGAAGTGCGTTCAACTGCGAGACCGTCCCCCCGGGCTCAGCCTCCGGAGCAGGAGGCGCCTCGGTGGGCTCGGGTGTCGGCTCTTCGGTCGCAGGCGCTGTGGTCTCGGGCGCCTTGGGCGGAGATGCAGGACTCGGCGATGCCGACACGGAGGCTTCAAGCGCGGTTGACGGGTTGCTCGCGTCATCCCCACCTCCGCCCAAGGCGCCGATGAGCACGAAGGCCGTCAAGAGCCCACCCGGAACCACATAGCGCTTCTTCTTGAACCACGGACGCGGACTCGACGGGAGCGTCTCGGCACTCGTGGGCGCTTGGCTGCTCGCGAAGGTTGCCGTACCTGAGGGCCCGTCAGCCGGGCCCACCTGCGCCGGCCCGTGCCCCAGCCCTGCTCCTGGAGCGACGTGCTCGGTCCAGCTGGTCCCATCCCAATAGCGCTGGGTGCCATCGGGTTGCGGGTACCAACCTGCGGGTGTGCTGCTCATGCTGTTCCTTCCGACAAGCGATTGCGTGGGCAATCGAGCTTTCGTGTGGTGTCTGCTTGCAGGACGACACAGGGCCCCGTCGTGTCGTGCGAGGGAATCACGGGCACTCCTCCGTCAGCTTCACGGAGGCGAGCGTGACCATCGTGTCGACGGGAACCTCTTTGCCAGCTTTCGGCGACTGCGTGCAGACCTGCCAGTTCGCGTCCATGACCTGAATTCGGTCCAGACCGAGCGCGTCCTCTTGATCGAGGAGGAACGACCCAGCCTTCTGCAGCATGTCCTGAGCGAGTTGGAGGTTCACCCCGACAACCTTCGGCATCGTGAACGTCTCCGGGGCTGTAGGCGTCGATTCTTCCTCAGCCGGCACCTCCGTCTCAGATGGCGATGGCGCCGCAGTCACTTCCACGGTGGTCGCAACTGTGACAGTCGGCGCTACGGCGCCTGTCGTCGTCTCTGAGGTGGAACTGCCCCCGCACCCAGTCAAGCCAGCGATCGGGGTCAGCACCAGAACGAAGCAGGCGGCGACCCTGTAGGCACTTTTCATTACACGTCACTTTCGAATGGACCGTCAGCAGAACCAACGACACAAATTTGCCCAGCGTGTCGCCGGGATTTGGGCGAAGGTGCAGCGTAACCACGGCAGGACGTCCCGCGGGAAAAAATGGGAAATGCAGGGAAGAATTGACCGAACGGATGATGGGTGGCCAATTTCACAGCAGCCCTTGAGGGCCCTTGCGCCATCGCGTCGGCCGACAGAGAACGCACGTCGTGTCAGTGCCTCGTCACGACGTGCGGTCGCGCAGCTCCGTGACGTGCCGTGAGACCGACGGGTCGAGCCCGAGGCCCAGTGCGAGGTAGGTGGCCATGAAGTCGGTCAGGGCCACGAGCGACGCGAGCCGTTCGATCGGCGCCCCCGATCGCGCCTGCTGCTCGAACACCGAGATGCCGCTCTCCCGCGCCGATGCGACGACCGCGTCGGCGAGCGCCACGGCATCCGGCGTCTGGTCGGGGTCACGCAGGGCGAGCAGGCCGAGGCGCTGGGTAGGAGGGCCGTCAAGGAAGGGGTCGGCGAACAGGTCGTCGGTGGAGGCGCCGGGGCCGTCCGGGCCTGATCCGAACGGCCCGTCGAGGCACGCGACGACCTGCGACGCGGCATCCGGCAGGGCACCGTGAGTGGCCGGGATGCGTGCGGTGCGGGCCAACATCGCCGCTGCCCGGTTGGCGGCCACCCCGGCCAGCGGGCCGTCACCGAGCACGACCGGCACGGTTGCGCCCAGGCCGAGGGCAAGCACCTTTGCCGGGTTGACGAACGACTCGGAACTGGGCCGGCACTCCTCCGCGACGGCGTCGAGCACGTCGGCGACCCGCTCGAGCACCGGTGCGGGGCAGTCGACGAGGCCGAGCGCGTCGGCCGCGAGCAGCACCGGGGTGAGCAGTGACCACAGCGCGGTGCGCGACGACGGCGTCGGCAGGGCCACGTCGACGTGGACACCACGAGCGCGGGCACAGACGTCGGCCAGCGGCGAGTCGGCAGCGCCGACGGTCAGCAGGGAGGCGCCGCGTCGGGCGGCCTCCGCGGCGAGGGCGAGCGGGCCGGCGGCGCGCCCCGACTGCGAGACGGCGATGACGAGATCGAGCGGGCCGACCCACCCCGGCAGCGGTGCGGACCGCCGGGTCGTGACCGGCACGGGCGACCCCGGCTCGGCGAGCAGGTCGAGCACGTCGCAGACCAGCGCGGAGCCACCGAGCGCGGCGACCAGCACCGACCGCGGGCGCTCTCCCCCTGCGGCGGAGGCGACGCCGGCCTCCTGCGCCGACACGATCGCCCGACGCACCTGCGCCCCGGCCGA
>CALKHV010000076.1 GCA_937988865.1 uncultured Propionibacteriaceae bacterium
ACGACCTCCCCCGACCCCCCACCGAACGCTCCGCGCTGCACTATGCGGGGGAGGATGACCCCCCGACACCGTTACTCAGGTGACGTCTCGCCGCTCGAAGATCAACCAGGCCAGAGCCACGGCGGCGACCGTCACCAGTCCCCACTCGATGCCCCCGTGCACCCAGGTGATGGTGCGTTCGACCGAGTTGCACCCGGTCGCCGAGCACTCCGAGAGGTAGGCGGTGGTCGAGCCCGTGATCCACGCCTCCAGATTGGTCACGAGCGTGTAGGGCTGCAGGCGCTGCACCAGTCCGGCGAGGGTCCCCTCCACAACGATGAGCCACCCGATGATGACGCCGATCACCGCTGCGGTGTTGCGGGTGAGGAAGGCGATGGAGGCTGAAAGGAGCCCCAGCGCCATCACGAGCAGGGTGCTGCGCCAGAACATGTGCATCGTGTGGGTCAGGGTGCCGGGCGGCCACGTCATCGTGCCGCCGTTCGCCTTCGTGATCACCCACGACAGGAGGGCCAGGATGGCGTTCCCCGCCACCCCCAGAATGAGTGACGCACCCGCGACCACGGCCATCTTGGACGCGAACACCCGCGTCCGACGTGGTTCGAAAGTGAGCCAGTTGCCCAACGAGCCGGTCGAGAACTCCGCACCGATGTAGCTTGCCGCGAGGACCAGGATGATGAGCCCGAGCGTGGTCGCGGTCGTGACCGGGACCTGGCCCATGATCTCGCTCACCGATGGCGCCACCCAGCCGTACTGCTCAGGGGAGGGCTTCATGTTCTCGCAGTCGGCGAGCGTCATCCCCTGCCAGTTTCCGTTGGGGTCGGGCGTGGCAGCCGCGACCGCTTCCTTGCACTCGGCCAGTTGCGCAGGGCCGTAGATCTCCCAGTCCTTGACCGCCTGCTCGTAATAGACCTGCTGCTGCGCGATCTCGGTCTCGCTCGGAGGATTGGTGGACTGCCAGATGGCCCACGAGAACAACAGGACGAGGCCGAGGGCGCCCAGCAGGCCGAGTCGGGTGAGTCTGCGGGCCGAGAAGCGGCGGGCCTCGGCGCGGATCAGGCGCATCATCGTCCCTCCTCCAGCGTCCAGGACTCGGCGTGCGCTGCAGGTGCGTGCGGGGGTGGCGCGATGGCCGCGCTGGGCCCCTGTCCCTGGGTGAGTTCGAGGAAGACCGCCTCAAGGTCACGGCGGACGGGTTCGAGGTGGTTCACGAAGAGTCCCTGTTCTGCGAGGAGCTTGGTGATCACTGCGGGGTCGGGGGCGTGCTCGACGAACATCCCGGGGCCGTCGGGCCTCACGGCCATGCCTACCGCGGCCAGGATCGCGGCCGCGCGCGCGGGGTCGGCGACCCCCACCCGGACGCCGGTCGCGCCGCCCGCCTGACCGATCACGTCGGCGACAGTGCCCGACGTGAGCAGTCGTCCGCGTCCGATGATGCTGACGGTGTCGGCGACCTGCTCGACCTCGGACAGGATGTGGCTGCTGACGAGCACCGTGCGTCCCTCGTCTCCGAGTGCGCGCATGGTCTCGCGGATCTCGTGGATGCCGGCCGGGTCGAGGCCGTTGGTGGGCTCGTCGAAGATCAGTACCTCGGGCTGCTTGAGGAGCGTCCCGGCGATGGCCAGCCGCTGCTTCATGCCGAGGGAGTAGGTGCCGAAGTTGTCGCCACCGCGATCGGCGAGGCCGACCTGCTCGAGCACGTGCCCGACCTCCCGATGCTCGACGCCGATGGCGTCCGCGGCGAGCTCGAGGTTCAGGCGTCCCGAGAAGTTGGGGAAGAACTTCGGCTGTTCGACGATGGCGCCGATCTGGTTGATCACCTCGGTCAGGTGGTCGGGTACGGAACGACCGAGCACCTCCATCTCACCTTCGTCGGCGCTGATCAGCCCGAGGAGCATGCGGATCGTGGTCGTCTTGCCCGACCCGTTGGGGCCGAGGAAGCCGTGGATACCGCCGCGCGGCACCTCGAGGTCGAGTCGATCGACGGCGACCTGGCGTCCACGCCGGGTGCGGTAGGTCTTGCGCAGTCCGACGGTCCGGATGGCCAGCTCGGTGCTGACCGCGGCTCGCGTGGGTGTCGACATGGTGGCTCCGTTTCGTTGTGGCGCGTCCGACCAACCTAACGCGGTGGGAACGTACGGGGGTTGACCGCGGCGCGGGTCGGACAATCGGGTACCGAAGTCACAGCCCGACCGGGCCGACCTCAGACCACGGGTGGATCCGGAGTGAACGTGAAGCCGAGCGTCGCCGGTTGAGCCCGCAGCCAGTACGTGGATCGAGGTGGTCCACCGCAGGCTGCTGTGCCCAGTGCGTGCTGACCGACGTCGAGGTTGAGCCACGTGACTTCGTCCGCGACGAGGTCGGTCGTGTGCGCGGCCTCGTGCAACGCCTCGGACGTCCACGGACGCACGGTGAGGTTGAAACCTGTGTCGCCGTCGATGCGGACGCCAGGTGCGTCCCCGGTCAGGTGTGCCCATCGGACGTCCGAACGGTTGCCGTTCTCCTGCGGACGCACGTAGGGCGTCTGCCAGTCGTCCAGGCCGAGGCTCCAGCGTCCGAGACGGGCGGCCTCGTGGGAGTCGACGTAGCTCTCGCCGGGACCGCGTCCGAACCACGTGACCTGGTGCCACGCCTGCGGGACGCCCATCCGGATCCCGATCCGGGGGAGACCGAGCCACGAGTTGTCAGCGAGCGAGGGGTCGACCGGCCAGTCACCGACGGGGGTCGTCGACCAGTCGAGGTGCAGGCGTCCCCCGTCGGACGTCCAGCGCCACGTGGTCTCGAAGCGCCGGTTGTGGGCTGCGGACGCGTCGTGGGTCACCACGACGAGCGCGTCCGCGTCGACGTCGACGGATTCGACGCGGTGCTGCAGACGGTGCAGGCCGGCCTTCTCCCAGGCCCCGGACGCCCACATCCGAGCCCAGCCCACCCAGTCGTTGTCGGTCCCGGCACGGAAGAGGTCGAGTGTGGGGGGCACGAGGTCGGCGTCCCCGAGGCGGACCAGTCGTCCGGACGCGTCGAAGCGCGCGGGGCCGAGCGTCCATCCCTGGTCAGTCCTGAGGGGTGAGGCGGTCGGGGTGAAGGGTGCGGGGACGCGCTCGGGGGTGAGCCGTCCCTGCCCGAAGGCCACCTCGTGGCCCGCGTCCCCCCATGTCGTCGATTCGGCGAGAAGGGCAGACACCGTCAGCCAGCATTCGCCGGCGTCCACGTCGACGTCAGGGAGCGCAACCGTGAGTGATTCGCCGGCGGTGACCACCGGTACGTCCAGTTCGCCTGACCTGATCGGGGCGCCCTCGCTCGTCAGCACCCAGTTGAACCGGTAGCGCGATGTGTCGGCGAAGTTCAACCTGTTCTCGATGCGGATGCCGTCGCCCTCGACAGCGATCCGCACCGGCTCGATCACCTTGGCGAACTCCAGCAGGCCGGGGGACGGCGTCCGGTCGGGGAAGGCGAGGCCGTCGATGATGAAGTTGCCGTCGTGCAGTGGCTCGCCGAAGTCGCCGCCGTAGGCGTACCAGGTGCGGCCATCAGGGGTGCGTTGTTCGACCCCGTGGTCGAGCCATTCCCAGATGAACCCGCCGTGCAGCTTGGGGTGCGCGTCGAAGAGGTCTGAGTAGTCGCGCAACTCCCCGGGGCCGTTGCCCATCGCGTGCGCGTACTCGCAGAGCAGGAAGGGAATGTCCTTCTGCCGCTCATTCTGGGCGCTCGCAGGACGTTCCCAGAAGGCGGGGACGTCGGCGCCGGTCGCGATGGCCTCCAGATTCTCCAGGGGTGTGTACATCTGCGACCAGACGTCGGCGATGGCGCCGTCGGCGTCCCCTTCGTAATGGGTGAAACGTCCCGGATCACGCTGCTTCACCCAGGCATTCATGGCTTCGATGCCGTCGCCGCAATGGGATTCATTGCCCAGCGACCAGCTGATGATGCAGGGGTGGTTCTTGTCGCGCTCGACGGTGCGTTCCATGCGATTGAGCAGCGCGGGGAACCACCGTTCGTCGGTCACCGGAGTCCCGGCCCAGCCGACCTCGGTGAAACCGTGGGTCTCGAGGTCGCACTCGAGCATCACCCAGAAGCCGTACTCGTCGCACAGGTCGAGGAAGCGCGGGTCGGGAGGGTAGTGGCTGGTCCGGATGGCGTTGATGTTGTGGCGCTTCATGAGGTCGAGGTCGGCGCGCATGGTGTCGAGGTCGAGAGTGCGTCCGGTCACGGGGTGCCATTCGTGGCGGTTGACACCGTTGAAGCGGATCGTGGTCCCGTTGACCTGGATCTGGTCGCCGACGATCGCCACCGTCCGGAATCCGACGCGCAGGGTGACCGTTTCCGGTCCCGAGGTGACCTCCATGTCATACAGGCGGGGAGTTTCGGCCGTCCACGGACTGACTCCGGCCACCTCGATCGCGACATTGGTCGTCGAATCGACCCCAAGTTCGGGGACGCGCACCCGCGCGCCGACCGGCCCGTCGATCAGCAGGCGTCCGCCCGTGGGGGTGACGTCGGCGTGCACGAAGAGGTCGTCGATGCCTCCCGCAGGGCGGGCGAGCAGGGTCACGGCGCGGAAGATGCCCGAGACCCACCACATGTCCTGGTCCTCGAGGAAGGTGCCCGCCGACCACTGGCTGACGCGCGCGGCGAGCACGTTGGTGCCAGGGTGCAGATCATCGGTCAGGTCGAATTCGACGGGCAGGCGGCTGCCCAGGGAGCGTCCGACGAAGCGTCCGTTGCAGAACAGGTCGAGGCTGGAATCGACACCGTCGAAGCGCACGACCAGGCGATGCCCGGTGAACGACGCGGGCAGCTCGAACGTCCGGCGGTACTCACCGGTCGGGTTGGCGTCGGGGACGCGGGGAGCGTCGCCGGGGCGGGGGAGCGGAATGGGGTAGAGGACGTTCGTGTAGGCGGGTTTGCCGTACGGGGCGTCGCCGGTGATGTCGACCATCTGCCAGCAACCCGGCACCTCGATGCGGTCCCAGGGAGCGTCGTCGAACTCCTCGGTCTCGAACCCCGGCGTCAGATCGTGCAGACCGGACGCCAATCGGAAAGCCCAGCGTCCGCCCAGATCGAGGTCCGGCGCATCGCTGGTCAGGTGAGCACGCGGGGGGAGAGTGTTCGTACCGGGAGAGAAGTCGTCAAGGTGGCCCATGTGGGCCAGCGTAGGGCGGACACTTGGGCACGAACAGATAGTTGTGGAGGTCGGATGGAGTTGGTCTGGGCTGTGCCGCTCGGGGTCGTCGTCGGCCTTGTGCTCGGAGGGCTGGGGGGCGGTGGTGCGATCCTCGCCGTACCGGCGCTGGTCTATCTCCTCGGGGTCGACCCCCATGAGGCGACGTCGGCGTCCCTGCTTGTCGTGGCATTGTCAGGACTGGCGGCCCTCCAGTCCCATGCGCGTCAGGGGAACGTGCGCGTCGCACCGGGATTCGCCTTCGGCGCACTGGGTCTCGTCGGCAACGTCGCAGGGGTCGCTGCGTCCAGGTACGTCCCCAGTCGTGTACTCCTCGGCCTCTTCGCCGGACTCATGCTCGTGATGGCCGCGGCGATGATTCTGCGCCTGCGACGTCCGCCGAGCGTCGTCGACGACGCCGAGACGCCCCTTCTGATCGCAGGTCGCCCCAACTGGCGCGCGATCGGCCCGCTCGTCGGAGCTGCCACCGTGGTGGGCTTCCTCACAGGATTCCTCGGCGTGGGGGGCGGTTTCATGATCGTGCCGGTGCTCACCGTCCTTCTCGGCTATGGCATGCGCGCGGCTGTCGGGACGTCGTTGTTGATCGGCGCGGTCAATTCGGCCATCGCGCTGACGACCCGCTTCATCGGAGGCGTCACCCTGCCGTGGCCACTCGTCCTGACCTTCACTGCGGCGGCGATGGCAGGGAGTCTCATCGGCGCCCGGGTCTCGCGCAGAGTGAGCCCGAGCCGGCTGAGTGGAGCGTTCGCCGTGCTGCTCGTCGTCGTCGCGACGTACATGGCGATCAGGGTTGCGCTGGGCTGAGGCCGGGCAGGGCACGGCGTGGCGTCGGTCCGACGCTGGGACGCGCCACGCATACTTGCACCTGAGCGCCCTCACGGCAGCTTTCCCCGCCCGAAAGGCCCGAGCATTGTCCACCTCCGACGACTTCCCCTCCGTCGCTGAGCGATCGAGCGCGGTCAGCCTGCGTCGTGGCATCGGCTTCGTGCTGGGCACCCTGGTGCTCCCGGGCTCGGTGCAACTGTTCGCCGGAAACAAGAAGGTCGGACGCTGGGCCCTCCGCGTCTGGGGTGCGTGCGTGGCCCTCGTGCTCGGTCTGCTCCTCCTGGCGCTGGTCAACCGGGGTGCCGCGATCGGCATCGTCGCGAGCGGAACCTTCCTGCAACTCCTGCAGCCCGTGCTGGTCGTGCTCGCCATCGGCTGGGCGATCCTGTTCGTGGACGCCTGGCGCCTGGCCCGTCCGATGTCGATGCAGCGGGCGCACCGGATCGGGTTCGGCGTGACCGCCCTCGGAACGGCCATGGCCCTCGCCTGGGGTGGGTTCGCGGTCGGCAACCTGGTGGGTGAGCAGGGATCGATCCTGTCGAGCGTCCTCGGTGGTGGTGGGTCGAGCAAACAGCACGACGGTCGCTACAACATCCTCCTGCTCGGTGGGGACGCCGGCGCCGACCGCGTGGGTCTGCGTCCCGATTCGATCACCGTCGCGTCCGTGGACGCCGACACCGGACGCACGGTGCTCTTCGGGCTGCCCCGCAACCTCGAGGACGTCCCCTTCCCCGAGTCGAACCCGCTGCACGCCCTTTACCCCGACGGCTATACCTGCGACGACCATTCCTGCCTGCTGAACGCGGTCTACACGCTGGCCAACGACCACAAGGACCTCTTCCCAGGCGTCGAGGACCCGGGGCTCCAGACCACCCGCGAGGTCGTCCAGGAGATCCTCGGCCTCAACATCAACTACTACGCCATGATCGATATGGCGGGCTTCCGATCCCTGATCGATGCTGTCGGCGGGATCACACTCGACATCAACAAGCGCGTCCCGATCGGGGGCGGCACGTCGCCCATCACGGGATGGATCGAGACCGGCCAGGGCGTCCACCTCGACGGCTACCACGCCCTGTGGTTCGCGCGGTCGCGTGAAGGGTCGACCGACTACGAGCGCATGCTGCGCCAGAAGTGCGTGATGAACGCGATGCTGAACCAGCTCACCCCGGCCACGGTGCTCACCAAGTTCACCGAGCTCTCGGCCGCCAGCGGTGAGATCGTCCGCACCGACGTCCCATCGAAGGACGTGGACAGGTTGATGACGCTCGCGCTCAAGGCCAAGAGCCAGAAGATCTCGTCGGTGAGCTTCGCGCCACCATTGATCTATCCGGGCAATCCCAAGTTCGACGTCATCAGGCAGAAGGTGATCGACACGATCAAGACGTCCGAGGCGAAGGACGCAGCGTCGGCTGCGAAGGCGACTGCCAAGGCCACCTCGACCGCCACGACGAAGGCGACCGCGAGCGCAACGAAGACGCCCTCGAGCGACAACGGGACGCCCATTCCCACGATCGACGACCTCGGCGTCGTCTGCTCAGCCGGCTGAGACGTCCGTGACCATTCCCGCGGTGAGCGTGATCATGCCGGTGCTCAACGAAGAGGAGCACCTGGCCAGGTCGGTCGAAGGCGTCCTCGCGCAGGACTATCCGGGCGAGATCGAGATCATCCTGGCGGTCGGCCCCAGCGTTGACCGGACGCACGACATCGCGTCCGGGCTGGCGTCCGCCGATCCTCGACTGAAGGTCGTCGACAACCCCACCGGGACCACGCCGAACGCCCTGAACCTGGCCATTGCTGCGTGCAGCCACGACATCATCGTCCGGGTCGACGCCCACGGAGAACTGACCCCGGGCTACCTGCAGACGGCCGTCGAGATCCTCGGACGTACGGGCGCCGCGAACGTCGGCGGCGTCATGGACGCGCGGGGCCGCACGCCGTTCGAGAAGGCTGTTGCCGTCGCCTACAACTCCCGGTTGGGGCTCGGCGGGGGCACCTTCCACCACGAGGATTCGTCCGAGGGGCCGGCGGACACGGTCTTCCTGGGGTGCTTCCGCGCGGACGCCCTGCGCGCCGTCGGCGGCTACGACCCGACGCTTCACCGGGCGCAGGACTGGGAGCTCAACTACCGCCTGCGCAAGGCCGGGGAGACTGTCTGGTTCTCGCCCCTGCTGCGCGTCACCTACCGGCCACGGTCGACCGTGAAAGCGTTGACGCACCAGTTCTTCAAGACGGGCCAGTGGCGTCGCGAGGTCATGAAACGAAACCCCGAGACGGCGAGCGCCCGCTATCTGGCGCCGCCGCTCGCCGTCGTCGGCGTCGCTGCGGGGACCGCGCTCGCCGCGGCAGGTGCCCTGACCGGACGCGGATGGCCGCTCGTCGGCCTCGCCGCGCCACTGGGCTATGCCACGTTGATCGGCGCAGGGTCGGCGTTCATGAAGGGCGACATCGAGCCGTCCACGAGGACTCGGCTGCCGCTGGTTCTGGCGGTCATGCACATGGCGTGGGGGAGCGGCTTCCTGGTGGGTCTGGGACGCAAGGACTCGGGCGCGGAGCCCGAAGAGACCC
>CALKHV010000077.1 GCA_937988865.1 uncultured Propionibacteriaceae bacterium
TGATGATCGGGGTGTCCATGAGGGTGCCGGCCGAGCCGTAGTTGGTGATGGTGAAGGTTCCGCCGCTCAACTCGTCCGGGGTGACCTTGTTGCCACGGGTCCGCGCTGCGAGATCGGCGATCTTCTTGGCCAGGCCCGCGATGTTGAGGTCGCCGGCGTCCTTGACGACCGGCACGAGCAGCCCCTTGTCGGTGTCGACCGCGACGCCGATGTGCTCGGCATCGTTGTAGGTGATCGTTCCGGCCTCGGTGTCGATGGTCGCGTTGACGACGGGGAACTGCTTGAGCGCCTCGATGCACGCCTTCGTGATGAACGGCAGGTACGACAGACCGACGCCCTCGCGGGCCCTGAAATCGTCCTTCACCTGGGCGCGCAGCCGGGAGATCATCGACATGTCGACTTCGACCGTCGCCGTCAGCTGGGCGCTGACCTGCAGCGACTCAACCATGCGCTTGGCGATGGTGGCGCGCAGGCGGCTCATCTTCTCGGTCGTCCCGCGCTTGGACGCGTCCGCGGACGCCGGAGCGGCGGGGGCGGCTGCCACGGGGGCGGCAACGGCTGCAGGGGCCGGCACGGCGGCGGCCGCCTGGGCCACCCTGGCTGCCTCGGCGGCGGCGAGGACGTCCTGCTTGCGGATGCGTCCACCGACGCCGGTGCCCTTGATGGACGCCAGATCGACCTTGTGCTCGGCCGCGAGTTTACGGACGAGGGGCGTGATGTAGGAGTCGATGTCGGCCGCGCGGCGGGGCTCGGTCGCGACAGGGGCCGGCTCGGCGACGGGGGCAGGGGGAGCGACCGGCGCAGGTGCGGGCGGTGCGACGGGTGCGGGCGGTGCAACGGGTGCGGGCGGTGCGACGGGTGCCGGTGCCGCCACCGGGGCGGGCGGTGCCGGGGGTGCGACAGGTGCGGGCGCGGCGCCGGCTTCACCGATCACGCCGAGCACGGCGCCCACCGGGGCGACCTCGTCCTCATGGACGCGGATCTCGAGCAACGTACCGGCTGCGGGCGCCGGGATCTCGGTGTCGACCTTGTCGGTCGAGACCTCGAGGATCGGCTCGTCGGCCTCCACCTGCTCGCCGACGGCCTTCAGCCAGCGCGAGACCGTGCCCTCGGTCACGCTCTCGCCGAGGGCGGGGAGGACGATATTGGTGCCCGATGCGGCCGTGGGCGCGGCCGCGACCGGGGCGGGCGCCACAGGTGCAGGGGCGGGTGCAGGCGCAGGAGGCGCGGCGACCGGCGCCGCGACCGGGGCAGGAGCCTCGACGACGGGCGCGGCGGCAGCAGGCGCTGCGCTGGCGTCCCCGATGATGCCCAGGACGGCGCCCACCGGGGCGACCTCGTCCTCGGCCACGGTGATCTCGAGCAGGACGCCGGCAGCCGGGGAAGGGATCTCGGTGTCGACCTTGTCGGTGGAGACCTCGAGCAACGGCTCGTCGACCTCGACGGTGTCACCCACTTGCTTCAACCAACGTGAGACGGTGCCTTCGGTGACGCTTTCGCCCAGGGCCGGGAGGGTGACAGGGGTCGACATGGTGTGGAGCTCCTTCGCTACGCCAACGGAATCACGTTCACACTATCCCCAAACACCGGCGTCAGTGCGCGTGCAGCGGACGTCCCGCCAAAGCCATCGCAGCCTCTCCGAGGGCCTCACCCAGGGTGGGGTGGGCGTGCACGAGGGACGCCAGGTCGTCGGGGAAGGCGTCCCAACTGGTCACGAGTTGCGCCTCGCCCACCAATTCCGACACCCCTTCCCCGACCACGTGGACGCCGAGGATCGGCCCGTCCTTGCGTCGCACGAGCTTGACCAGCCCGGATGTCCGGAGGATCTGCGCGCGTCCATTGCCGCCCAAGCCGTACTCGATGGTCTCGACTTTGCCCCCCGCCATCGCCTGGGCCTCGGTGAGCCCGACCGACACGATCTCCGGGAAGCTGTAGGTGACGCGGGGGATGTCGGCGTCCGGCACGAGCACGGGACGCGTGGTCGTGCGTCCGAGGGAGTTGGCGATGCGTTCGGCGACGAACAGTCCGTGGGCGAACCCGCGGTGGGCAAGCTGCGGCCCGGCGACCAGGTCACCGACGGCGAACACGCCCGGGACGCTCGTCATGAGCGCGCGGTCGACCACCACGTGCCCCCGATCGAGCCGGACCCCGGCCTCCTCGAACCCCGTCCCCGACGAGTTCGGTCCGCGTCCGACTGCCACCAGCACCAGGTCGGCCTCGATGGCCAGGTTCGTCTCGAGTTCGACGCGGACGCCGTCCTCGCGCACCTCGATCGTCCGCATGGGCGCCGAGGTCACCACGTTGATGCCCCGTCTCGCGAACGTGCGTTCCAGGATCCGCGAGATCGCCGGCTCCTCGTTGGGTACGAGCCGCGGGAGTGCTTCGACGATCGAGACGTCAACGCCGAAGGAGCGCCAGGCGCTCGCGAGTTCGACGCCGATCACGCCCCCGCCGAGCACGACCGCGCTCGCAGGGAGTTCATCGAGCCACAGCGCGTGGTCGCTGGTGAGCACCCGGACGCCGTCGATGTCGAGCCCCATCGTCTTCGGCAACGACCCTGTGGCCAGCACGACCGTGCGTCCCCGGACGACCCCCTCGCCCGATGCACCCGTGTCGATGCCGAGGCCGTCCGCGTCGCGGACGAGGCGTCCGGTGGCGTGCACGAGGTGGACGCCCCGCTTGGCGACGAGACCTGACAGCCCCCCGTACAGGCGGTCGACGACAGCGCGTGAGTACTGGTTCAGGGCCGGTGCGTCGATCCCCTCGAAGGTGGATCGGACGCCGACAGCCGCCCCGTCGCGGGCTGCGTCCGCGACGGCCGCCGCGTGGAGCACCGCCTTCGTCGGGATGCACCCCCGGTGCAGGCAGGTGCCGCCCACCTTGTCGGATTCGACCAGAGCGACCGACAGTCCCAGTTGCGCGCCCCGGAGAGCGGCCGCGTAGCCCCCGCTACCGGCACCGAGCACCACCAGGTCGAACGGCGTCTTGTCGTTGGTCGTCATGACGTCATCTTTTCAGCTCGGGCACAATGGGCCTGTGGGTTGGCTGAAGCGACGCGTGTCGAAGTCCCGGGCAGACGTGAAGGTCCGAAGTGAGGACCGCGAGCTCGACGATGCCCTGCGCGAGCACCTGGAGTCGTTCATCGCCACCCGCAAGGGGGTCGAAGCCTGGGTCGAGACGCCGACGAGCTTCAACAAGGCGTCCATCCTGCTCATCGCCGCAGACGGCGAATGGACGCGCAGGAGCGTCCCCTCGACGGCATGGGCGCACAAGCTGGCCGAACGGCACAGCCTTCCCAGCTACGACGCGGGGGTGGTCGGGTACCCGCAGCGGATGCGGGACTGGAACGCGCGTCAGAAGCGGGCCCGCTGAACCACCCCCCCGTCGGGCTCAGCCCTGCAGGGCCGCGGCGAGTGCCACGAGCGTCCGCACAGCGGCACCCGTGCCTCCGGCGGGCACGTAGTCGTACTCCTTACCCGCGTTCCATGCGGGGCCGGCGATGTCGAGGTGTGCCCAGGGCAGGTCGCCGGTGAACTTCTGCAGGAACGCGGCGGCGATGAGTGCGCCGCCTTCCCTCGGTCCGCCCGACTTGCAGTCGGCGACCTTCGAATCCAGTTCCTTGCGCAGGTGCTCGGGAATCGGGAGCTGCCAGACCTCCTCGCCCGCGACCTCAGCGGCGTCCAGGACGATGTCGGCCGTCGCGTCGTCGGACGCCATGAGTCCCGCCGTTCGCGTGCCCAGTGCGATCATGCAGGCGCCGGTCAGGGTCGCGACGTCGACGATCAGGCCGGGGGAGTCCTGGACGCTGCGCGTGAGCGCGTCTGCCATGACCAGGCGTCCCTCGGCGTCGCAGTTGACGTTCTCGACGGTCATGCCGCCGAACATCGTGAGCACGTCACTCGGACGGTAGGCGGTGTCGGACGGCAGGTTCTCGGCCATGGCTGCGTAGGCCGTGACCCAGACGTTGTACCCGAGGGCCGCGATGGCCTTGACGGCCGCGAGCACGGCCGCCGCCCCCGACATGTCGCACTTCATCGTGTACATGCCGTCAGCCGGCTTGAGGTTCAGGCCGCCCGAGTCGAACGTGATGCCCTTGCCCACGAGGTTCAGGTGGAACTTGGCGCCGCGCGGGTGGTAGTCGACGCGCATCAGTCGCGGCTTGCGGCTCGATCCCTGGCCGACGGCGAGGATGCCGCCGTATCCCTGCTTCTCGAGTGCCTGTTCGTCCAGCACCTCGATGTCGACCTTCGTCGACTTGAGGTGTTCCTTCGCCAGGGCGGCGAAGCTGGCGGGGTACAGGGCGTTCGCCGGCGTGTTGATCCAGTCACGGGCGGTGCAGACCGCGGCCGCGATCTCGCGCGCGACGTCGACGGCATCCCTGGCGTCCCCGCGGGTCGAGGCCGAGACGATCTCGACGGCCGTGACGCCGGGCTTCGGGGCGACGCCCGAGACCTTGGCGAACGTGTAGGCGCCGAGCACCGCGCCCTCGGCTGCCGCCTTGACGAGTTCGGGGTCGGTGGTCTCGAGGCTCACCGCCACGCGCAGCCCGGTCGAAGTGCCCCGGGACGCCAGCTCGCGCACGGCGGCACCCGTGCTGCGCCGCACCTGTTCGGGGGTGGTGTCGGCGTCCCCGAGGCCGACGACGACGAGTCGCTGCCCGCTCGAGGGCAGGACGACCACCTTGGACGGATCGCTGCTCGCGCCGAGATCCAGGGCCAGTTCGAGGACGCTTGTCGAGAAGCGACGCGCGAGTGCCTTTTCGAGTTCGGGGGTGACGCCGACCAGCGTCGGCGTGGCGCCCACCAACCCGACGATGACGGCGTCGGCCTTGTCGGACGGTTGTTTGACCAGTTCGAGGGTGGGGATCGCAGACATGCGGCGGGCCTTTCGTGAGTGCGGTGCGGTAGTCGGTTGTCAGGCTACCCGGGGAGGTCGTCCGCAGTCAGCCGCGCCGTCGAGACCCGGCGTGTGCGATAGCGTCGGAAGGGCAAGTTCGTCGCCCGGACGCCGGCGTCCGGCCCGTTGCGAGGAGACTCCATGTCCGACCTGCTCACCAGCCCGCTCCACGACCGCCATGTCGCGGCCGGCGCCAAGTTCGGGGAGTTCGGTGGGTGGTCGATGCCGCTGGAGTACGCGGGCGGCGGCGTGGTCGCCGAGCACACGGCGGTGCGCGAACGCGTCGGCCTCTTCGATGTCTCCCACCTCGGCAAGGCCCTGGTCACGGGCCCCGGGGCAGTCGACTTCCTCAATCGGTGCCTCACGAACGACCTGCGCAGGATCGGCCCCGGTCAGGCCCAGTACTCGATGCTCTGCAACGACGACGGTGGCGTCGTCGACGACCTGATCTGCTACGTCCGGGGTGAGGACGAGGTCTTCCTCATCCCGAACGCCGCCAACTGCGCGACGGTCGTCGCCACCCTGCAGTCGCTCGCCCCTGCAGGAGTCGAGATCGTCGACCAGCACCGGGACCACGCGGTCCTGGCCGTCCAGGGGACGCACAGCGACGAGGTCCTGGCGTCCATGGGTCTGCCCACCGACATCGACTACATGGGGTTCGCCGTCGTCGGGCACGCGTCCGACAGCTACACCGTCTGTCGCACCGGCTACACCGGTGAGAAGGGGTTCGAACTCGTCGTGCCGAGCGCGCACGCACCCGGGATCTGGGACGCGGTCATGGCCGCGGGCGAGCCTTTCGGCATCCGTCCCTGTGGCCTCGGCGCGCGGGACACCCTGCGCACCGAGATGGGCTACTCACTGCACGGGAATGACATCTCACCCTGGATCAACCCCGTCGAGGCAGGCCTGTCGTGGGCGGTCGGGTGGAAGAAGGACGACTTCATCGGCGCGGGCGCCCTGCGTCAGGTCAGGGCCGAAGGACCGGACCGGCGGATGCGAGGGCTCAAGGCCCTCGGACGCGGGATCCCTCGTCATGACATGCGCCTGGTGGACTCCGAGGGCGAAGACATCGGTGTCGTCACCTCGGGAACCTTCTCGCCGACGCTCAAGCTGGGTATCGGGTTGGCCCTCGTGGACGCCCGCTTCGGCGTCGGCGACACCGTCGGGGTGCTGGTGCGCAACCGCGTCGAACAGTTCGAGGTGGTCAAGCCGCCGTTCGTCCAGCCGCAGGTGCGCGAGGACTGATCCGTCGGGCAGGTCGGGTAGCCTGACGCGCATGCCACGCCGCCTCGCCCACGCCGCCCTGGCCCTCGCCGGGATCGGTCTGCTGGTCTGGGGGCTCGTCTTCAACCCGCGCATCGCGTGCCGCGGCGTCCAGATGTATCCCGGCGATGTCTGCACGAAGAACACCTTCAGCCAACTCAACTCCGACCAGGTGCAGACCTACGAGCAGCGGCTCCACGCCGCGCAGCAGTCCCAGCCGGTGCTGATCGGGTTGGGCCTCGTGGTGGCTGCGTTCGGGATCGTCCTGCTGGTGCTCGACGTCCGGCGGACTCAGGCCTCGTCGAGCGCCATCGGGCCGTAAACGAGTCGGTCCTCCTCGAACAGGCTGACCCCGGTGACGCCCAGGTCGAGCAACTCGGGGTAGAACGCCGTGAGCCACTGCTCGGCCAACTTCTGGGTTTCGAACCTCTGCCCGACACCGGCGCCTTCGAGGTCGTCGTGCGTCAGCGCGGCACCGGGGGCCGGGTCTGCCGTCCAGAACCAGCCCATCAGATCTCGTCGCCGCGGTTGATGCGGGGAGTGGGGCGACGCCAGCGGCGGATGGTGATCATGCGATTGACGAGGTACAGCAGGAGGCCCTTGGTCGACTCGTTGGGCAGGCGGGTCTTCAGGACCTTCCGGAAGCCGCGCCAGACCCACCAGATGTTGATCATCCACGCGAAGAAGACGAGGACCATCAGGATGCTGCTCAACTGCTGCCAGAAGAGGGTCTTCGGGGCTCCCAGGCTCATCGCCATGATGACGAGCATGGTGGGGATCACGAATTCGGTGAGCGTCCACCGGGTGTCGACGTAGTCACGACCGAGCACGCGTCCCGGGGAGTTCTCGACCGAGTCGTAGCGGGCCACCTGGGCCTTCTGGCGCACCTGGCGTTCGCGGGCCTTCTGCTCCTTGGGTGTGAGCGTGGGATTGAGGCGTTCGCGCCTCTCGGCCAGGGCCTGCTCGCGCGTCCGGGTCGGGCGTCCCTTGGTGGGGGTGCCGGTCGCAGTGGGGGTGCTGGTCGCGGAGGCGGTCGGTTCGACATCGACGGCAGCCACCTCGGGGGCCTTCGACTTCGCCTCTGACGTGGACCTGCCCGCCGGCTCGGGGGCCGGGGTGTGCTTCGTCGAGGACGCGGGTTTCGCGTCCGGCTTCGACTCGGTCTGTCCCTGCTGGTAGGGGCGGAAGAGGGCCACGTCACATCCTTGTCGTTGTGTGTGTGCACATCCTAGTTCAGGCCGGGAGTGCGGCTGCGGTCAGAGTTGACCCCGATTCAGCCCTCAGCCTGTTCACGAACTGGGCAGGGGGTCCTAGTCTGGAAGGGCACGGGGTGGGTTGGTGCCCACCCCCTCGAGCCGAGTCACCCTCGGCGTGCTGAATCTCCCGGAAGGACCCGACCCACCCATGCCCGGCATCTTCGAGCGCATCTCCCTGATCTTCCGGGCCAAGGCCGACAAGGCCCTGGACCGTGTGGAAGACCCGCGCCAGACCCTTGACTACTCCTACCAACGTCAGCTCGACCTGCTGCAGAAGGTGCGTCGCGGCGTCGCCGACGTCGCGACCAGCCGCAAGCGCGTCGAACTCCAGGCGAATCAGCTGAGCGGCGAGATGGACAAGCTCACCCTCTCTGCCCAGCGCGCGCTCGAAGCCGGACGCGAAGACCTCGCCCGCGAGGCCCTGACCCGCAAGTCGGGTCTGCAGCAGCAGATGGTCGACCTCCAGGCGCAGCACGCGCAGTTGCAGGGTGAGGAAGAAAAGCTCGTCCGCGCCAGCACCCGACTGCAGGCCAAGGTGGACGCCTTCCGCACCCGCAAGGAGACCATCAAGGCCACCTACTCCGCGGCCGAGGCCCAGACCCGCATCAACGAGGCCTTCACGGGCATCTCGGAAGAGATGGGCGACGTCGGCCTCGCCATCCAGCGCGCCGAGGACAAGACGCAGCAGATGCAGGCGCGTGCAGGGGCGATCGACGAACTCCTTGCGTCCGGGGTGCTCGATGACCCGACCGGCACCTACAAGGACGACATCACGCGCGAGCTGGACGCCCTGGCGTCCACGTCGGCCGTCGAGAACGAGCTCGAGTCGCTGAAGTCGCAGCTCGGCATCGGCGCAGCGCCCGCTCCTGCGGCTGCCATCGAGGCGTCGCCCGAGGTGCCTGCCGCGGCTCCCGCGGCCATCGAGGTTCCTGCCGCTGCGGAGGAGGCCAAGGAATGATCCTCCGGATCCTCAACGAGGGCCAGTACGTCGTCGAGGACGATGCCCTGCCCCGCCTGAACGAGCTGGACGCGGTCATCGAGGCCGCCGTCGCCGCCGGCGACCAGGAGGCCCTGACAGCCGCCCTGGCCGACATGTTCGACCACGTGCGCGCTGTGGGACAACTGGTTCCCGACGACATCCTCGCCGACTCGAACCTGATCCTCCCCGACGTCGACGCCACCGTCGACGAGGTGAAGGCCTGGCTCGACGAGGCGTCCACCGACGAGGGACTCATCCCGAACTCATGAACCGATGAGAGTCGTCGTTGCGACGGCGGCCTTCGCGCACCTCACTCCCGGTGCGACTGGTGCAGCACTGGCCAGGGCCTGGGCGGGATTGGGCGCCGAGGTCGCCGTCGTGCCACTTGCTGACGCGGGAGCCGGCTTCGCCACGGCGTGGTCCGAACTCACGGGCGAGTCGTGTGTCGTGGTCGAGTCCGATCCGCCGTCCCCGGGCTTGAACCTCGGCGCAACCTCGGCGTCCGTGGGTGAAGCCCTCCTGACCGCTGACCCGACCGCGGCGCGGTTGGTCTGTGAGCTGCCCGCACTCGATGTGCACGACGGTGGGGCCGGGATGCTTGCCGCGCTGGGCTGCACTGCCGACGTGGACCTGACGGTCGGGGTGGCCGGGCTCGCCGGCATCACCCGCCTCGACCTTGCGCCCGCGCTCGGTCGGCTGGCCGGACGCGAGCTCATCCTCGTCGTGCCGGCGTCCGAGGTGGAACGTCCGCTGTGCGGACTGCGCGGGATCACGTCGGTCCGTGGTCATGCCGTGGGCGCCGACGTGTCTGTCCTGTTGTCGACCGACCAGGCGCTGGTCGACCTGTGCGCCGCCCTCGGACGTCCGGACCTCGCGAACCTGACGGGCGCCGGTGCGTGCGGGGGCGTGGGTGCCGCCGTGCTGGCGCTCGGTGGACGCGTGGTCTCCGGCCCCACCCTGCTGGCTGGACGCGCGCTGCTCGCCAACACCATTGCGGACGCCGACCTCGTCGTGACCGGGGCCGACCAACTCGACTTCGCCACCATGGGGGGAGCCCCCGTGGCCGAGGTCGTGAGACTCGCGTCCGAGGCCCTGCGTCCGGTGATCGCCGTGGCCAGGACGAACTACATCTCTGCCCGTGAGCTGCGCACGATCTCGATCGAGTCGGCCCACTCGTTGGCGCCCGCACCGGACGTGGTGCTCGACGCCGCCGACATCACTGAGGCGGCGACAGCCGTGGCCCGCTCCTGGTCATGGTGAGACCGGTGACCGGGAAAGTTGAAAACACAGCCGGAATACCGCAGTCTGGACGGACGTTGCTCCGTTGAAGTCCACTGACGTCCATGTCTTGCATGCGGACGCGTACCAACCGAAGGGTCACCATGACTGACACCATCCAGATCACCACCGACGGCATCGCCCTCACCCAGGGTGCGGCCTCCAAGGTGAAGTCCCTGCTCGATTCCGAGGGTCGCGACGACCTGGCCCTCCGCGTCGCCGTGCAGCCCGGCGGATGCTCGGGCCTGCGCTACCAGCTCTTCTTCGATGAGCGCCAACTCGACGGTGACGTCGTCAAGTCATTCGGGGGCGTCAACGTCGTCACCGACAAGATGAGCTTCCCCTATCTCATGGGTGCCACCATCGACTTCGTCGACACCATCGAGAAGCAGGGCTTCACGATCGACAACCCGAACGCCCAGGGTTCCTGCGCTTGTGGGGACAGCTTCCACTGATCCACCGGCGCGACGGCGGGCCACCCCCTCCGCGTGCGCGGAAGTATCTCATCCCACCCCGGCAATGAATATGCCGGGGTGGGTTTTTGCGTTACGATTCGGCGAGGGACACCTGCCCCGCATTACGCGGGGCGGACGACTCGGGTGGGGTCGGAGTTGACCGCCCCGGCATGGATTGACACTCCGAAAGGGCATGACGTGGGTTTCAACCTCAAGGCACGCGGGCGGGTTGTCCGTGCAACGGCGCTCTCCGGCGCCGGCGCACTGCTGCTCGGTCTCAGCGGATGCAGCCAGGACCTGACCGACCAGTTCGCCCGCGTGGGGCTGCCGACCTCGGCGTCCGACCGCTCGCACTACATCGGCGACCTCTGGGTCGGCGCGTGGATCGCGTCCGGGGTCATCGGCCTCTTCGTGCTCGGACTGATCTTCTACGCGATGTTCTTCTTCCGTCGGCGCCCGGGCAACGAGGTGCCTCGCCAGACGAAGTACCACCTGCCCATGGAACTGCTCTACACGCTCGTCCCGCTGCTCATCATCGGCGTGCTCTTCTTCTACACGGTGCACGCCCAGAACGGTGTCCTGGCGAAGGTCGAGTCCCCCTCGCACACCATCAACGTCGTGGGCCAGAAGTGGTCCTGGACGTTCAACTACATGGAGTCGGGCAATCCCGCCGTCGGTGCCGACGTCCACGAGATCGGCACCATCGAGAAGATCCCCGACCTGTACCTCCCCGTGGGTGAGTCGGTGAGGTTCAACCTCACCAGCGCAGACGTCATCCACTCGTTCTGGGTGCCCTCCTTCTACTTCAAGCTCGATGTCATCCCCAGTCACCCGAACTCCTTCGACATGACACCGACCATCGAGGGGACGTTCGACGGCAAGTGCGCCGAACTCTGCGGTACCTACCACTCGGCCATGATCTTCAAGGTGCACGTGGTGAGTCAGGACGCATACAACACCTACCTCAAGGGCCTGGCCGAGAAGGGTCAGATCGGTGAACGGAAGGCCCCCGTCGGCGCCAACAGCGCACTGCCCGCCCCGTCAGAGGAGCCCGAAAAGTGACGACACTCGCTCGCACCGCCAATGACGTCCAACTGCGTCGTGAACACTCCCTGGGCAAGCTGGTCCTCGAGTACATGACGACGACCGAT
This sequence comes from uncultured Propionibacteriaceae bacterium, assembly GCA_937988865.1. Lineage (GTDB taxonomy): Bacteria > Actinomycetota > Actinomycetes > Propionibacteriales > Propionibacteriaceae > CALKHV01. Next base: position 11,279 of record CALKHV010000077.1, read on the forward strand.
CACAAGAAGATCGGCATCCTGTACTTCATCACCTCGGTGACCTTCTTCTGCGTGGGCGGACTCATGGCCCTCGGGATCCGTGCCGAACTTGCTGCGCCCGGCATGCAGTTCATGCACTACGAGACCTTCAACCAGCTGTTCACGATGCACGGCACGATCATGTTGCTGATGTTTGCGACGCCGTTGTTCGCGGGTTTCGCGAACGCCATCGTGCCTCTCCAGATCGGCGCCCCGGACGTCGCGTTCCCCCGCCTCAACATGTTCAGCTACTGGCTGTACCTGTTCGGTTCGCTCATCGCCTGCTCGGGCTTCCTCACCCCAGACGGTGCGGCGTCCTTCGGCTGGTTCGCCTACGCGCCCCTGTCGAACTCGATCAACTCCCCCGGCGTGGGCGGCGACCTGTGGATCATGGGCCTCTACCTGTTGGGCCTGTCGTCCGTTCTCGGTGCGGTGAACTTCATCACGACCATCATCGCGATGCGGACGCCCGGCATGACCATGTTCCGCATGCCCATCTTCACCTGGAACATCCTCGTCACCTCGATCATGGTGCTCACGGTGTTCCCGGTGCTGGCGGCTGGCCTGCTGGTGCTCGAGAGCGATCGACGACTCGGCAGCCACATCTTCGACGCGGCCTCCGGCGGCCCCATCCTGTGGCAGCACCTCTTCTGGTTCTTCGGTCACCCCGAGGTCTACATCATCGCCCTGCCGTTCTTCGGCATCATCACCGAAGTGCTCCCGGTCTTCAGCCGCAAGCCTGTCTTCGGCTACGTGGGCCTCGTGTTCGCGACCCTCTCGATCGGTGCCCTGTCGGTGTCGGTGTGGGCGCACCACATGTTCGTGACCGGCGCGGTGTCCCTGCCCTTCTTCAGCTTCATGACCTTCATGATCGCCGTCCCGACGGGTGTGAAGTTCTTCAACTGGATCGGCACCATGTGGGGCGGTTCGATCAGCTTCGACACGCCCATGGTCTGGGCCCTCGGCTTCCTGACCACGTTCCTGTTCGGTGGCCTCACCGGCGTCATGCTGGCGTCCCCGCCCATGGACTTCCAGGTCTCCGACACCTATTTCGTCGTCGCCCACTTCCACTACGTCCTGTTCGGCACCGTCGTGTTCGCGATGTTCGCGGGCTTCTACTACTGGTGGCCCAAGTTCTTCGGACGCATGCTCGACGAGACCTGGGGCAAGATCCACTTCTGGCTGCTCTTCATCGGCTTCCACACCACCTTCCTGGTGCAGCACTGGCTGGGTGTCGAGGGCATGCAGCGACGCATCGCCGACTACGGCTCCTGGGAGGGCTTCACCGTCCTGAACCAGGTCTCGACCTTCGGTGCGTTCCTGCTCGGCGTGTCGTTCCTGCCGTTCTTCTGGAACGTCTGGATCTCGCGCAAGCACCCGCTCGTCGAGGTGGACGATCCGTGGGGTTGGGGACGCTCGATGGAGTGGGCGACCTCCTGCCCCCCGCCCCGCCACAACTTCACCAAGCTCGTCCGCGTCCGCTCGCCCTACCCGGCGTTCGACCACAACCACCCCGAGCTCGCCGACGGGGACGCAGCCCCGGTGCTCGCCCAGCTCGGCCCTGATGACGAGACGCCGTCGATCGCCGCCGCCACCGGTCCGAGCCCGCTGAAGGGGGATGCCACCGCATGAAGGCAGAACGCTGGATCTTCGTCTTCCTGACCGTCTACTTCCTGACCATCGCGCCCATCTACTGGTTCTCGGCCCATGAGATCGCCGGGACGATGGCACTGCTGCTGACGTTCGTCTTCACGGGCATGATTGCCGGCTACCTGTTCGTGGTGGGCAAGAAGATCGACGCCCGTCCCGAGGACGACAAGGACGGCGAGATCTATCAGGGCGCCGGCGACCTCGGCTTCTTCCCGCCGAAGAGCATCTGGCCCTTCTGGTGCGCGCTGACTCTCGCGGTGATCGCACTCGGCCCGGTGTTCGGCTGGTGGATCAGCCTGCTCGGCATCGGCATGGGGATCTGGGCGGTCTCGGGTTGGGTCTTCGAGTTCTACCGCGGCGACTACGCGCACTGAACCCTGCGGGGGGCTCGCGCCCCCCTGACCCCCTGGTGGACTCGCGCGCATCGCGGCTCCCTGGCGGCGGGTGGGACTCAGCTGACCGACTCACCGCTACGGAGGGCGTCGCGGTAGCTCATCCTGGCGCCCGTCTGCAGGAGACCACGGCGGTACATCCGCTCGCCCACCAGCACGGCAACCACGCAGAAGGCCAGCGTGAGGGCCAGCGCCAGCACTGCTTCCCACCACTGCGCCTCCCCGACTGCCACACGCAAGGGCATCAGGATGCTCGAAAGGATCGGGACGTAACTCAGGCCGACCCTCCAGGCCCCGGTAGCCAGGAAACCCGCGAAATAGGCACCCAGCATCACCATCATGAGGGGCATGGTCGTCTCGGACAGGTCCTCCTGCCGGGTCGCCAGTGCCCCCGCGGCCGCCCAGATACAGGCCAACGACGCGAAGCCCGCCACGAAGAACACGACGAACCATCCGATTCCCTGACCCAGCGTCGGCAACGCGTCCCCATAGGGCGTGAAGGTCATCCCGACCAAAGAGATGGCGAGGAACAGCAGCAGCTGCCCGAGGGCGATGATCGAGTTCCCGATCACCTTGCCGGCAAGTAGTTGCCGCACCGGGATGGCGGCAGTGAGGATCTCGACGATCCGGGACTGCTTCTCCTCGACCACACTCTGCGCGATCTGCATTCCGTACCCCATGGCCGACAGCAGGAAGAGGACGGCGAAGACCAGACCTGTGACGGTGACCATCACCCGTGACTCGCTGCTGCCCCCGTCCAGGGCTCGCGCGGTCAGGGCGGCACCCTCCCTCAGGGGGGCCAGATCGACCCCCTGGGCGGCCGCATTGGACGCGATGGTCTGCGAACCTGCCACTTCGCGGAACATGGCCTCCTCGGTCAGCGTGCGCGGGCTGAACTCCTTGACCACGAGGATCCATTCGTCGTCGCCCCGATCGAGGTACGCGTCCGCATCACCGGCTGCCACCAACGCCTCGGCCGCAGTGCGATCGGCGACGATGGCGGATTCGTAGCCGTCCCCGTCGCCCTCCCTGCTCAACGCATCGACGGCAGCAACGACCGACACCGCGTCAGTGCTGAACACTGCGATGGTCCTCGTGTCGGAACGGGATTCGTGGGCCATGAACACCATGCCGCCGATGATGGCGAGCACCGTCACCAGGGTCGACACCAGGAAGGACTTGTTCAGGACGCGGACGACGATTTCGCGGCGGGCGACGATCGCCCAGAACGGATCAGTCACGCGGTCACCTCGCGGTACGTGTC